>CAYNJG010000281.1:0-8946 GCA_964397295.1 uncultured Pirellulaceae bacterium | reverse complement strand
CTCTTCGGTTTCACGAAGCATGATTTTCGGCAGCGAACAAACCGTTCAACAGTATCACGCCAACCCGCGAGTCCAAGCACACGGGCCAGGATTCAGTAAGATCTTGATCGGCGACGACATGATTGACCGATGGGAAGAGTTCCTCGATGTCATGGTCGAAAGCGTCTACGTCAACGGCGGGCGAAGTTGCATCAACGCCAGCGGCATTTGGGCGTCGCGACATACGAAGGAAATCGCTCAAGCCATTGCGGAGAAAATCGGTCCAGTCGAAGTGAAGGCCACGACCGACCCGGACGCCGGACTTGCCGCATTCACAAACGCTGCGATGGCGACCGGAACATGGTCCATGATCGAAGAAGATTTGCAGGAAAGCGGCGTCACCGACATGACTGCACAATACGGTCCGCGGCTTGTCGAACGCGAGCGTTGTGCTTACTTGCGACCGATGGTCGTCCACTGCTCGCACCAACATGGCGTGGCGAAGAAAGAATACATGTTCCCATTCGCAACAGTCGTCGAGTGCCCAGAAGATCAAATGATCAAGGAAATCGGACCGACACTTGTTGGAACGGCAATCACCGAAAATCGAAAACTCATCCGTCAATTGACGGACGCAGTAAACATCGATCGGTTAAACATCGGACCGATTCCAACGAATCGCTTAAATTGGCTACAACCGCATGAGGGCAATTTGATTGACTTCCTGTTCCGTTCGCGTGCCTATCAAGTTCCGGAAAACAATTTGGCAACTCTCGCCGGTTAACGAACGTAGTAGCCAAAATTCTATGACCCCATTCGATCTTCAGTGTCGTACACGCGTTGTTTTCGGCGCCGGAACTATTGCTCGATTGGGAGAACTGGCCGGTGAGATCGGCACACGTCGAGCCATCGTTGTAAGCGATACGGGTATCATCGCAGCGGGACACACGCAACGCGGCATTGATGCGTTGGAAGCAGCTGGAATCGAGACGCATTTATTCGAAGGCGTCCACGAGAATCCCACCACCGACGATGTCGAACGCGGGGCCGCGTTTGCGAGAAGGTACGATCCCGAATTGATCGTTGGCCTGGGCGGCGGCAGCAGCATGGACTGCGCAAAAGGCATCAACTTCGTCTACACCAACGGCGGTGAGATGAAAGACTACTGGGGTGTCGGTAAAGCGCTCAAGCAGATGCCGCCGATGATCGCGGTGCCAACGACAGCGGGAACCGGCAGCGAGGCTCAATCGTTTGCATTGATTTCCGATGCGAAGACGCACGTAAAAATGGCATGCGGTGACAAAAAGGCATCGTTTCGTTTCGCGATTCTCGATCCTGAACTTACGCTCACTCAGCCGACTCGCGTTACGGCACTGACTGGCATCGACGCGATCTCGCATGCGTTGGAAACGTACGTAACCACGAAACGCAATGCTGCGTCATGCGCTTTTTCACGCGAAGCATGGCGATTGTTAGCACCAAACTTTCCGAAGGTACTTTCCGACCCGTCCGATCTCGAAGCTCGCAGCGGTATGCAGCTGGGCGCCTACTTCGCGGGATTGGCTATCGAAAACTCGATGCTGGGCGCGGCACACGCTTTAGCGAATCCAATTACCGCACACTACGGAACCGCACACGGACAAGCCGTAGGGTTGATGTTGCCGCACGTTATTCGGTTCAACGGGCAAGAATTCGCCGATTGGTACGCGGAACTTCCACTTCCCAACGGCTTATCGAGCGTCGAAGCATTGAGCGACTATTTGACGCAGTTGCTCGAGCGAGCGGAACTCGCCACAAAGCTAGAGCAACTGAGCGTCCCCGCCTCCAACCTTCCTCAACTAGCCAAGGACGCTGCAGATCAGTGGACGGGGACTTTCAATCCACGCCCCGTCGATCCCGCCAATTTGCAGGCCCTCTACGAAGCTGCATTTTAACAACGGGTATCCAACAAACCGCTACCGCTCAAACCGCAGTACTAGCGACCAGTTGGTGCAGTAACGGCCTGACCTTCTTCGATTTGGTTCTGTATGTTGAATAGAATGCAGTTGTCAGCCTGGATATTCGTATCTTCCGCTGAATCACAGAAGTCCAATCGGTCAAGGAAGTCCATGCCGGCCGTGCTGGCAGTATGCCCGCGTACTCCGTAAACACGGTAGCCCTGATTGAAATCCTGAACGGCGCCTGCGACATCTGACAATTCGGACACCACGGCATCTCGCATCGCCGTCATCCCAGCCAGTAGTCCAATGACGGCAATCGTCGCGATCATGATCAGCTCGATCGAGATGATGAAGCCCTGCTCATCAATCCAAAGTTCTTTCAGACTAGACATATTGCTTCCTGCTTTAGATAGGGAGGATCGTCGACAGCATCGACGATGCGTCGCGGCGATCATGGCCGTCGTGCATGTGAACGTTGCCCAGCGGGGCATCGAAGTCAAAAGCGGTGATCTGCAAAACGGATCGTTTCGTACGGAAAAAAATTACCTGATCCGACCGCTCGGCATGGTTTAACGCATGATGAATGCTTGTGAAAACTCTACCGATTGGATGGCTTAGAACAGCACCCCTCTGGCACGTGCTACTGTCTAGCCACGCGAGGTGATACAAAAAAACCCATTGAAATTCGCTAGGCTCAACCGGCCAATGCTTTTTGCAGCTTGCGAACGGCTTTGTATTTCTGATCGCTCACGCGAGCAGCTGGCAGTTCCATTTGCTCAGCAATCTCGGCAACCGAATCACCTTGCCGAAGTTGATGTAAGATCGTTTGCTGGGCAGGATTCAAGTCTTCGATGGCTCGATCTAGCTTTTCGAGGTCGCAGTCCAAGCACTCCGCGCTGTCAAAGCGTTGTGAAACCTGCTCACCGACCACATCGAGCGAGATCGGCTGTTTCGCGAAGGCTCGGCGATAACGCTGGGTAACGCACCAAACGGAACGCATGAGCTCGCGCCGTTGCGTCGATCCAGGGTCCTCAATCGTCAAATCGATTTCGTGACGTGGAAGTCGATTCAGCAACTCGACAATGACATCTTGAGTGCAGTCATCCCACTCGTAGTCGGGCATGCCTGCTTGCCGCCAGCTGCTGTGACAGTATTGCCGAATCGCGTCGATCGTCGAAGCTTTTAGGCTCGCAATTCCGCCAGCCAAGATTGTCGCACAGGTTGCACCTTGGACTGCCGTGGTTGAGTCTGCCGCCAGGGGTGCCGTGAAGGTTGCGGCGAGGATAGCCGCACATGTGGCGTGCTGGAAAGCAATTTTGCGTGGATTAGCTGGTTTTGCGGCCATGCTGGGCACCTCCGAATGTAGGACTATTCGACTATATGCGGTTTCAATTACCGATGCGAACCATTCCCGAAAAAGGACAAGTTCACCGTACATATACGGATTCGGCACGAAATCTCGCCAATCCGAAATAATTTCCTCAAATGCCTATTCGGATCCGAGAGCGAAAGCTTGTAAAAACCGGCTGCATCTAGCTTTCCAGCCATCCGCAGGTGTCTCGTCACAATCCGACTCGGCAGATATAGTATTGGGCCGAAGTACTGGGTCAAGAAAAATTACAGGTGCGATGAACAACGAGAAATCGCACTTCGCACCAATTGAGAATTAGCGGGAAACCATCATCCATGACCGATGAATCCAAGGACGACGTGTTCGATGTCGATCGAGTTCGCAGTTTAGTTGAACTGATGATTGAACACGGTCTCACGGAAGTTGACCTCCGACAACATGGCAGCACTGTTCGCTTGAAGCGAGAAACGCAACCTGCGGTTGGAGCGGCACCCGCGCCAATGATCGCAGCGGCACCCGTAGTCGCCAGTTCGGCGCCACCGGCAGCAGCGGCCGACGATTCGGATTTGCTTGTTATTAAAAGCCCGATGGTTGGCACGTACTACGGCCGTCCAAAACCGGACGCCGATGCGTTTGTGAAAGTGGGTCAAACGATTTCGCCAGATACCACTGTGTGTATCATCGAAGCAATGAAGGTCTTCAACGATATCGCAGCGGAAGTTTCCGGAACGATCGTGGCGATATTGGTCGAAGATGAAGAGCCTGTCGAATTTGGCAAACCGCTGATGAAGGTTCGACCAAACTAGGCCAGACCAATAACGAGACTAGCCAGCCCTCCTCAGCAACAGCCTAAGGCTACCCGTCTAGAAGCTGAAATTTGATGTACAACAGAATTCTAATTGCCAACCGAGGCGAAATTGCCCTCCGAATCGTTCGTGCCTGTCGCGAAATGGGCGTCGAGTCCGTGGTCATCTTTAGCGAAGCCGATCGTGGCAGCGCCTACCTGGAAGTTGCGGACGAAGCGATTTGCGTTGGTCCTGCTCGATCATCGGATTCGTACCTAAAAATTGATCGCGTAATTAGCGCCGCCGAAGTGGGCGAGGTTGATGCGATTCACCCTGGCTACGGATTCCTGGCAGAGAACGCACACTTCAACGACGTATGTCGCAGCTGTAACATCGATTTCATCGGTCCTTCGCCCGAAGCGATGGAAATGCTAGGCGACAAAAACAAAGCACGTGAACTGGCCAAGTCCGCCAACGTTCCTGTTGTTCCCGGTAGTGATGGCTTGATAGAAAATGAAGCGGAAGCCGCAAAAGTCGCAGCCGAAATCGGCTTCCCCGTGCTTATCAAAGCATCCGCAGGTGGCGGCGGGAAAGGCATGCGGGTCGCGGAAGATTCGGCATCGCTAAGTACAGCAATTCAACAAGCTCGCACCGAGGCGGAAGCAGCGTTTGGCAACGGCGAGTGCTTCATCGAGAAATATGTTGGGCAACCGCGTCACGTCGAAGTACAGATCTTGGCCGACAATCATGGCAACGCTGTCCACCTATGGGAACGTGATTGCTCGACCCAACGCCGGCATCAAAAACTGATCGAAGAGAGCCCAGCGCCACGTTTACCAGAAAAAACACGCAACGAAATCTGCGCGGCGGCCGTTCGTTTGGTGAAGAAAGCAGACTACTCGAATGCGGGAACGGTTGAGTTCATCGTCGACCAAGACAACAACTTCTACTTCATCGAAGTGAATGCAAGGATTCAAGTCGAGCATCCCGTAACGGAATTGGTAACGGGCATCGACTTGATCAAGTCTCAGATTCGCGTCGCGGCTGGGGAGAAACTCTGGCTGACGCAAGACGACATTCAGCATCAGGGTGTAGCAATAGAATGTCGCATCAACGCGGAAGACCCGACGAAGAATTTTCAACCCAGTGCTGGTCGCATTGATGCGATTAACGTTCCTGGCGGATTGGGAGTTCGCTTCGATTCGCATGTTCATGCGGGATACAATGTGCCTCCGTATTACGATTCGATGATTGGCAAGCTGATCGTGCACCAGCCGACGCGAGAAGAAGCCATTAGCTGTATGTCCCGAGCGCTTTCTGAGTTGCGAGTTCGTGGGATCAAAACAACAGCCGACTTCCACCAGCAGTTGCTCAAAGATCCAGCCTTCATGGAAGGTCGCATGGACACGACGTACGTCGAGCGAAATCTTCTCTAGGCCCGCGCAGAGCGACAAAGCTTGAGGCAATTAGTTGGCCGATTTGACGGCAACAAGTGGTGAGCAAGTAACCATCACGTCGTTTCACAGCACCTTCAAAGTGCGAGTGCCTCCTGGTATACTGCTCGATTCTATTAGCGGCGTTGCGACCGTAAGCGTTGTCGTGAGTGTGCTTACGTGCCAGCAGCTCCATTAACTTGACCGTTTTTAATTACAGGCAGCAATGTCCCAAGCAACTGAAACCAATATCCGGAAAGCCGCCATCCTCTTTGCTGGTGGACCCGCACCGTCGGCAAATGCAGTTATTTCGACTGCCGCTGCTTCTTTTCTGCGAAACGGCATCCAAGTGTACGGCATCAATCGAGGTTACTCGAATCTGATTGATTTCGACCCCAGTAAACCGCTCGAGGCTGGAAAAGAAT
Organism: uncultured Pirellulaceae bacterium; assembly: GCA_964397295.1. Taxonomy (GTDB): domain Bacteria; phylum Planctomycetota; class Planctomycetia; order Pirellulales; family Pirellulaceae; genus CAYNJG01. The sequence continues at coordinate 3,033 of CAYNJG010000281.1, read as the reverse complement.
ACCAGGTCATCGACAGCAAAGTACTCAAGCGAACGAGAAACACCCAAGGCATCATGATCGGCACCGCGCGTGCGAACCCAGGAAAGATGATCACGTGCCAAGCGGACTTTGATGACCCGGAAAAATCCGCACCAATGAAACGCGTTTACGAAGCGCTTTGTTCCATGGACGTCGATGCACTAGTTTCGATCGGTGGTGACGACACACTGAAGACCGCCAATAAGTTCAAGATGTACCAAGATCGTTTGCCGGCCGACGCAAAACGCATCCCTGTGGTCCATCTGCCCAAGACCATCGACAACGATTACATGGGTATCGACTTTACGTTTGGCTACTTTACGGCAACAAATTTCCTCGCGACCGAACTCCGCAATCTGATTTTCGACGCAGAAGCCAGCGGCGCCTATTTCATGTGCGAACTGATGGGCCGCAGTGCCGGCTGGTTGGCTTACGGTGCCGCGATTGCCGGCGAAGCGAGTCTGGTCATCAGCGTCGAAGATATCTATGGCGATTTCGAAGACCAAGAAGATTTCACCGACCCCAGCACGGGCGAGACCAAGACACGACGCATCATGAATGTCGAGCGTCTGGTTGGTTACATCGTCAAAGCGATGCTCGTACGAGAGCGAGAGGGCAAGGACTTTGGCGTAATCGTAATCGCGGAAGGCCTCGCTGAACTTCTTCCAGCCAAGCACCTTGAAGGTATCCCACGTGATGACCACGGTCACATTTCGATCAGCGAAATCGCCCTCGGCCCCATGTTCTCCAAGCTGGTTGCGCAAGCCTATGCAGAACAGACAGGGCGGCAACGAAAAGTTACGGGACTTCAACTCGGCTATGAGTCGCGTTGTGCGAAACCGCATGCCTTTGACGTCATGCTGGGTGCACAACTAGGTGTTGGTGCCTACCGTGCTCTCGTCGAAGAGGGTCTCAATGGCGTAATGGTCTCTGTGTCTGGGCAACTAGACTTGCACTACGTGAACTTCGAAGAGCTCGTCAACCAAGAAACGCTCGTCACCGTCGTTCGGTACATTGAACCCGGTTGCGACTTTCACCGCCTGGCTCGGTTCATGGAAACGTACGTCAACGAGTAAACCATTTTTCAACTCTTTCTTGCGTGTCATCCTATGCTCGCCAAAGAAATCAAGAACGGCTCGGTCGTAAATTATCAAGGCAAGCCGATTCTGATTACCGGAATCAGCGTCCAGTCACCTTCCGCGCGTGGGGCGGCAACCTTGTACAAGTTCAAGGGTCGCAATCTAGTCAGCAAGCAAAAGCAAGACATCACGCTCAAAGGCACCGAGTCGCTCGACGAAGCAGACTTTATGCGACGCGCGGTAAAAATGATGTATGTAGATCCAACGCACATGCACGTGATGGATCAAGAGTCGTTCGAGCAGTACGCATTGCCGCTGGAAGACATCGAAGACGAACGCAAGTACGTATCTGAAGAGCTCGAAGGATTGTTGGCTTTAATCTACAACGACGAGTGCGTTGGCCTTCAGGTGCCTCAAACGATTGAACTACTCGTCACCGAATGCGATCCTGGAGTCAAAGGCGATTCAGCAACCAAGCGAACCAAACCAGCGACGCTTGAAACCGGGCTTATTATTCAGGTACCGGAATATCTATCTCAAGGCGAAAGAGTCAAGATCGACACACGAACGGGCGAATACCTCTCCAGAGCGTAGAGTTTACGTTTTGACAGTGAATTCATAGTGCGGGGCAAGTGGGATGTCTTCTATTCAATTCGGTTGCCAGGGCTGCGGCCAGCGACTCAAAGTTCCTGAAGGATCCGAGGGCCAGCAAGTTCGTTGTCCTGAATGCGAAACGGTCAACGTCATTCCGTCAGCCGCCGCCGAAACATCTGTTTTCGCTGCCTCTCCTATCGATCGGGCCCCGTCGGCTTCGGACCAAAACCCGTTTTCCGCGCCAACTGCTGGGTATGATCAGCGACCTGTATCTACAAAAGAGCTTTCTCATCAATCCATCGAGTTCGGTGATGTATTTGGGCAGTCCTGGAAACACTACAAGCTACAAGTTGGAATGTGTGCGCTCTTTGGAATCATTTTTATAGCCATTGGGATCGTGTCAGGCTTTGGGGGCCAAATCATCAACATGGCCGCCGCTGCGACCAATTCTACTCCAATGATATTTGGCACGATGGCGATCGTAATCATCGGACAACAAATCGTCAGCGCCTTTCAACAATTGATGGGCAAGCGATTCGGCCTCAATATCGTTCGAGGTTCCACGGAACCACTAAACGGCATTTTCTCGTTCGATCGAATCTGGCCAGTCATTGGCTTCTTTCTGTTGGTTGGTATTGTTGGAGCTTTTGCTGGAGGCCTTGTGGTCTTACCTGCTGTCATTTGCTCAGCATTGGACCAAGGAGACGGTAGCTTGGCCGCGACTGGGGTAGGTATCTCAGTGTTGCTTGGAATTGCGATGACCATCACATTTGTCGTGTTAATGCTTCGCTTCTTCCTCACCATTTTCTTTATCGTTGACAGAAATGCGTCGATCTTTGAGGCTTGCGAGCAATCGACGTTGTACATGCGTGGAAATAAACTCCAAGCATTCCTGGTGACTTTTGTGGGTGGACTATTGGTCGGCCTTGTCGCTTTGGTGACGTGCGGATTGGGTATCGTGTTTGCCTACCCATTCATGGAGGTAGTCCAAGCAATGATCTATTCCAAAGCGACGGGCCAATACCAGAACCAACGCGTTTTTTAGAATCGTCAGCTAGGCTTGCGGATCGAGCTCAAAAGCGTCGAACGTTTTGCCCACGTCTCGAGCATCGCGAACGTTTTGAGAGAATGAAATCAGCGAGGCAAGAAATAAGCCACACAGTGACGCGTGTGTCTGCTTTGTCGCCTCGAAAAGCTCTATCGCTCGCGTAGCGTGTCGTCGCACGCCCACGAACTTTCCTTCTTTTACCTTCACCCCTGCGGCCGAGAGCTTTATCAGCCCTTTCAAGAAATCGGCCACGATACCCTTGCGACCGACCGAAAGCCACACAGCTTCCCATTG
>CAYNJG010000280.1:0-8968 GCA_964397295.1 uncultured Pirellulaceae bacterium | reverse complement strand
AGCATGAACTTACCACTTCGCTATGGCGTGAATTCGTTGCTGCTCAACGAAGGCGGCAAGAAGTTCGTTGATGCGGAGTTCGTAGTTGGCGTCGAACCCCGACGTGACGGGATCACAGCGAAGCCCTGGTACCAACTCGATTGCGACAACGGAGACGCCGATCACAAAGAAGCAAAGAAAGCAGGCGTTACATCCGGCCAAGCAACCGTATGGGGTGCTCTTGGTTCAAGGTCTAGCATCATCTTCGACTACGACAACGACGGTGACCTCGACATCATTACCAACGATTTTCATTCCGAACCGATGGTCCTTGAGAGCAACTTGTCGGACCAAAAGCAAATCAACTATTTGCAGGTACATCTCGTCGGCACCAAATCCAATCGAGATGGCTTGGGCGCGAAGGTTGTAGTTACCGCTGCGGACGGATCACGCTTTACGAAAGTTCACGACGGAAAAAGCGGCTACATGTCGCAAAGCAGCCATGGTTTGTATTTTGGATTGGGAGATCTAACTGCAGTTAAAGAAGTCACAGTTACGTGGCCAAGCGGAGCCACGCAAACGATCTCGCCAGAGAAAGTTAACCAACAGCTAACGATTACTGAGCCCTAGGATCAGGCGATTGCAGTGACTAACGCTTCTCTGCGAGTGTTGCGTCGATTACCTGGTGCAGATCTTCGGTGCTGATTTCCATCACTGCTGCAACGTGAGCGAATAGTTCTTTTTCACGCGCGTCCATTTCGCCATCCGCAGCCATCATGCGGATTAGATCTTTCAGTAATGAACGACGATCAGCAGCGCCAGGGGGAATCGTTAATTCACCTTCTGACTTCACAGCCCGCTGCAGGGCCTCATGAAAGTCTTCGTTGCTGATCCCAAGCTCAAAAGCTCGCTCGGCAAGAAAACCAAGTTCTGCCTCATTCACTTTTTTGTCAGCAGCGGCCATCGTTAGCAGATGATAAAATCGATCGATCGGTGTCATGGCAACCCCTCGTTCAAACCTGGATCGAGGTGCACCCCTCGACTGACTCCTATCATACACACTTTTTGCTGCCTGCCCCAAGGTACTCACCGCAAATTTGTATCGATCAAGTGTCGTACTGACACGTTAACGAGCCAACTTTCATAACAATTCGAACAACCAATAGAATACGTCGATCAGCGATGCTTTTTCGGTCGACTACTCATATACTTAAAAGCAAAGACAACCGAGGCGAGGTTCGACTATGCGATCCAAATACATTTTACTTCTACTCGTTGGTTCGCTCTTATGCTCTCAAGATGTGATAGCAAAAGAGCAACCGATCTCTCGTGTCGCGGCAAACAATACCAAGGCCGTCAAAGAGAACATTGGCAAGACTGCCACGGTCCACGGAAAGATCAAGTCGACATCGGTCTCGAAGAGTGGCATACACTTTTTGAATTTTTACAGCTCGAACGTTGTCGTTGTCTGCTTCAAGAATGACGTAAAAAAGTTCGAGGGCGGCGGACCAGCAAAGCTCTGGAACAACAAAGAGATCGAAGTCACCGGCAAGCTGGAACTCTACAAAGGCAAACCTCAAATAAAGATTACGGCACCGGCTCAGGTGCGGCTGCCCGCCGCCAGCAAACGCCCAGGTGACGCGGACAAGAAAAACGCAAATGCGAAGAAGGAAGGCTTCTCACTTTCCGATGTTAAAGTCGACGGCGCAAACAAAGGCCCAAAGAGCAAGAAAACATTTGAGCTAAAGCAAACGGGCAAGCTTTCGTGGCTGAGCCCCGCTGGACTCCTCTACAAAGGCAAGGACGCGAAGGGACTAACGCGTGTCGAACACGTTTTACGACATGCGGCAGATCAGCCAAATCGTGCGGGCTCACATGGAGTTTTCGACGGCGGTAACGACATCGCATTGGCCGTTGTCGACGAAGCTTGGAAGCTTGCGAAGGAAAAAAAGATCAAGCCAAAAAAGGAAGGTGATCGACTCGCATACACCATCCCGATGGGTCGCCGCGTTGGCTATCTTGGCGGCAAATCAGGAAAGTCAAGAAACCACCCGCCGCTGAAAAAAGTCTTCATAGTCATTCGCGGAAAATCCGAAGTCATCACCGCTTTTCCTCGCTAGTTGCGAAGAGATAACCGTTTGTTGTTGAGAATTAAGTTATGAGCGCAGAAGAACATCCTTTCATCGCCAGCTGCTCGTTTTGCGGGGACGGCCTACTACGGTTCTTGCAATGTGGAACTTGCGACCACGTTGTCGCACTATGTGATGAGTGCGAGTTGATGTGGTCGGATATTCCCGCAATCAGCGAAGACGCGAATCTATCGTCGGATAGCAGTTTTCCCATGTGCCCCTACTGCGGGCAAAAAGAAGCGGAGTTCAAGTGGCTAAAAATGGATGAACTTAAGGATGAGAAACTAGAACGCTTCGTGGATAGTGAATCCGTCTAAGGGTCGACGCCATCTAGGACTTCCATCACTTGGCCGCGGGCTCATCGATTTCTTCTACGAGTTTCAGTGCCTCGTCGATGAGCTTATCCGCCTGTTCGAATTTCTTCTGCTGCACCAGCGGGCCAATCTGCTGCATCAACTGTTGCAGCCGCCCCATTTTCCTTTGCAGTTTCTGAGCTCCTTGTTGCACGCGTTGGATGCGACCTGCAAGTTCCGGTGGCAGTTGTTGTTGGCCTTCACGATGAACAGGTTGTGGACGTTCCAGCCCCGGATTCTGAAGCTGACGCTTCGCCGTCAAATACCGATTTCGAACGAAGCCTTTCATTGACTCGACAACGTCATCGTAATTCTTGTCTGTCGGAACTGTTGCTCGTCGATGAGGAAACGGATCCGCCTCGAGATCAGCTTTTATCAAGTCGTATTTTTCATCGATGAGTTTACAGAGTTGATTCGACTCAAAATGTTCTTCGAGAATGCCGCTGGCGATTGTTCGATAACGTGCCAGTAACGCTTGGTCCGCGACGATACGGTCTAGCAGCGGATTAGAACGACCGACAGGCACGGGCCAAGCTGCATTCCAGTCTTTCAGCACATGGACATGGCCGAAAGCCGTCTCGCAAAAACCAACGTCGAGATCCCACGGTAGATAGTGCCATTGTTTCTGTTTCACGTCGTGAAAAAGATAGAAGTTGTGTGGCCCCCAGCCGGTCAACTGATCAAACGCACCGGACAGCAACATTACCGATGTGACTCGCAAGAAATCATCGACGTCCATTTTCGTTTCCAACATCGCAGCAAATTCAGTGGGCGGCGTTTCATTGATCTCTCTAATGAACTGCACCAATGACTTTCGATCTTTTGCTGCTTTGTTTTTGGCCTCAAACGCTTTTTCGTATTGTTTTGGATCTTCGCCGATAGCGCGCAAGTCGCCGCCGGGACCGCCCTGATCATTCTTCCAGAGAAACCCGTTCGATTCAGGAAAACGCTTTTCCAAGAACACTTCATCAATTCGTTCTACGTTGACGTAGACACCCTGATACTGATCATTCACGTAGACCTTTGCATAGTTACAGCGATGGGTTTTCACACCTTCCGCTTGTAAGATTTCCGTGATGATTGGCTCGCTAAATAGACTTCCAAATTGCACGCCGTTGTCAAACGAAACTCGTCGAAGACCAATGAATTTCTGATTGTCTTCGTACTTGTCAAACCGAACCAAATAACTGCGTTTGTGCTTTTGATGCGGATTCGACGAACTGTTACCCTTGAAGCGAACAGCCACCTTTTCGATCGTAGTATCGCGCCATCGAAAAGAAGCTGGCACGTAGACGCACTTAGGCAGTGCTTCCATCATTTGACGTCGGTCAGCCGGTGAGATTTGGAGATGTACCGACTGAACTTTCTCTGCGGCGTAGAATTCGCCCTGTGATTGAGTTGCGTCGTCCTCGGTTGATTGAGGAGTTGCGTGCAGCGGTTTGCTGAACATCATTGCAACAAGATAGACAAAGATTAAAATGCGTCTTGGTTTCATGAGAACCTCCAACCGCATTTATACACTACTCGCTAAGTGTCCCCGTACTCGTCGGCGTAGTCATCCATCGCAGCACGAACAACAGCCTCTGCACGTTCTCTGCCGTAGATACCGTCGATCGATACGTCGAAAGAATCTGGATCGCCAGGCATCAGTTTATACGTTTCGAAATAGTGTCGAAGTCGGTTTACCATCGCTTTCGGTAGTTCGTCGATATCCTTCACATCGGACCATACGTTGTCCGAAGCCAGAACGCCGATAATCTTGTCGTCCGCCTCGCCGCCATCGAGCATAGGCAAACCACCAATCACTCGCACGTTGATGATGATTTCCGATTTGTTGATCGGACGTTCGCTCAACACACAAATATCCAGTGGATCGCCATCGCCTTGTTTGGACTTTGGCATCATCGCCGCAACACGGCTACCGCAATACGTTCTAGGAATAAATCCGTACAACGCGGGAGGCTGCGACGACGTCCGTTGCGGGCGGTCTACTCTCAGATAGCCGGTAACTTTATCGACTTCGTACTTCACCAAATCGAAGGGTGAAATTTCGATAAAGGCATGCACGAGCGAAGGTGGCTGAGGTCCCACTTCGAGGCCATGCCAAGGATGCGGACGCCAACGGTAAAACGGCTGTGGGAACTTCATGATCTGACAAAATCGCGGAAGAGAAAAGAGATGCCCGGGGGCCACTCTTAAACGTAGCACAACGTAACAGTTTCGCTCACCCCGACCCTACAGAAGTTGCCAAATCGACCGTCGTCTGCAGTACAATCGTGATTCTTCCAACCTAATCGCCGAGGTTTCCATGTTCATTAGCAGATTCATCTACCTTTCCAGTATCTTCGTCCCCCTTGCGTGCTCGACGAGCATTGCAGCGGAGATTCCGCCAGAGCAACCATTGTGGCCGGCCGAATTCAAGAATTCAGTGGGCTACGACCGGGAAGAAGCCGTCAAAAACAACGACGCAAAACCGACCGCACCATCAAAGCTCAATCGCGTTTTCAGCTACGTTTCAAAGCCGACCTACACGATACATCAAGCCGATCCAAAGACCGCCAACGGCATCGGATTGGTCATCTGCCCAGGCGGCGGCTACACCGATGTCTGGCTGGATCGAGAAGGTCACGACCTCGCGATGGTTTTACAAAAGCACGGAATAACATCGCTCGTACTAAAGTATCGAACCAACTCCAATTCCGACACCGACGGCAAACGCATTCATGACTGGGAAGCGTACTTGCCAGAGGTCGAAGCAGACGCGAGGCGCGGGATTCAGTTGCTGCGTGAGCAAGCAGAAACGCTGAACATAGATCCGGGCAAAGTTGGCATCTCAGGTTTTTCTGCCGGTGGAAATCTCGCGATTCTGGCTTCGCTTTTCAAACCCAAGGATGGCGATGCAAGCAAAACACCGAACTTTGCCGGTTTGTTCTACCCATGGCTTCGAGACGACTACACGCAAACCATTAAAGACAACGCGGACAACATTCCGCCACTTTTCATCATGAATGCCGTCGACGACAGCCTTACGCCCGCGAACAAGTGCCTTGATTTCTACGCACAGCTACACAAAGGCGAAAGTCAAAACCGAACTGCACATCTACAACCAAGGCGGCCACGGATTTGACCTAGCAATCGGCCGTGGAGAATCGACAGCGATGTGGCCGCAGAGTTTCGTTGCGTGGTTGAAAGACGAAGGCTTTGCAGACAAGTAAGTATCGGTGCAGATGACGTTATTCGAAGCGTCTTTGAATGAGTATCGCATCAAGTACAGAATCGTCGCGTGCTAGTGTCGCTCACTGCCTCGGGATTTCTCTCATCGTCTACGTAAACTAACAGTCCAGTTACTGTCCGATTTTCTGTGTTTTTATCCGCAAAACAAGTTTTTACCGGGTTGCGACCGAATAACGCCAAAGTGAGCTCGAAGCGGTCGAATACCTACAAAATTAAGTACCGAAAACCAGTCATGGCAAACCCGCTGTCACTCATGTTTTCGAAACTCACAGGAGAATCGTTTTGCATCATGAATACCGAAGACACAAACGCTATCAAACAACGGGTCACGCTCGAGAATCCTCCGCCTCGGATTTGGACGATACCTACGAGCCTGCGCCGCCGATTAAGTAGCCGCGTTGGTCGACAACGGGCGATCGCAGACGAAGACCATTTGATTATGGTGCTCTACCCCGTTCCCGATCGCAAACAATCACGCGTGCCTGGCGTGTACTTCTGGCGATCGCCCGAGGGTGATTGGGCTCACAGCGAACAAGGATCTGGGTTCGCTGCACTTCAATCGCTAGTACAAAACTACGAAGACCAAGTTCTGGAGTTGGAGCAAAAACAGGAAACCGCCTCAACGACGACCGAGTGGTTTGAGATTCTCGACGCGATCGTTCCAACCCTGCGGTCCGCTCGCAACTTGCACGAAACGCTTCAAAACGGTCGCGAACAAACGACCGATGCTGCGCGGAGAGCTGAACTACAACCTCTGTGTGACCAAACGAGCGAGATTGAGCACGCTGCAGATTTGCTTCAGGCGGATGTGCAAAGCTCAATTCAATACTCCATGGCGAGACAGGCCGAGCGACAATCGGACTTCATTCGTGAACAGTCCGTCTCCGCGCATCGACTCAATATCCTGGCCGCGATTTTTTTGCCACTCGCAACGATCTCAAGCGCGTTCGGCATGAATTTACCGAGCGGGTTAGAACAAATGTCGTCGGCTATGTTCTGGATGGTCATCTTGTTCGGCATGGTTCTTGGCGCGGCGATAGGCATATTCGTCATGCAAGTGAAGGGCCTGAACCCGAATGAATGGTAGATCCAATACCGACTCTTCAGTCTGCGCGCAGAAAATAGCCAGATGGCATTTCGCAATACGTTTGGATATGATTTGCGAGCATTGAAAGGCGCACGACAGCAAATAAGATCCAACGCGTCACTCACGGACACAACACCGGAACAACAAGGCGATTGAACAGCGAAGCCACGGTTCCGCAGCTCTTTTCATCGCATCATCAAATGAACATCGTACTCTGCTTTCCCGTCGAAGATCGTCACATCGCGCAAATTGAAAAAGCCTGTCTTCCCGACGACGTTGTCATCAATGCCGGGCAAGAGAGAATTGCCGAGTGCTTACCGGATGCCGACGTCTTCTGTGGACATGCGAAAGTACCGGTGCCATGGGATAGTGTGGTTGAGACTGGACGCTTGCGATGGATTCAAAGTTCCGCTGCTGGCCTGGATCACTGCTTAGTACCTAGCGTTATTGCCTCCGACATTCCGGTTACTAGCGCGTCAGGCCTGTTCGCACCGCAAGTGGCCGAACAAACTGCAGCGTTGCTATTCGGTTTGCTGCGTAGCATGCCAACGTTTTTCGAAGCGCAGCGAAAGAAGGAATTCATCCGCCGTCCGACGCACGACCTGTTAGGCAAAACCGTTGGCATTGTTGGCTTCGGCGGCAACGGTCAACGAATTGCAAAAACGCTAGAACCGTTTGGCGTCGAGATCATTGCAACGGACAAGTTTCCTCATAATCGATCTGCTTACGTGAAAGAACTTTGGCCCGCAGAAGAGCTAACGAAACTACTTCAGCAAAGTGACATCGTGATCATGTGTGTTCCGTTGAATTCGGAAACGCTTGGCATGATGGCGAAGGCTCAGTTCGCGGCCATGAAACATGGAGCGTTCTTTCTCAACGTTGCTCGGGGGCAAGTGGTCGTTGAAAAAGATCTTGTGCACGCACTTTCGACAGAGCATCTAGGGGCCGCTGGGTTGGACGTGACCGAAGTCGAACCGCTACCCGAGTCGAGTCCATTGTGGGAAATGCCGAATGTCATGATCTCTCCGCATGTCGGCGCCCAGTCGGCGAAACGTGTTGATGTAACCGTCGATTTCTTTTGTGAGAACCTGCAACGCTTCCGAGAAGGCAGACCGCTCAAGAATCTCGTGGACAAGCAGCTGGGGTTTCCCGTTCCGGATCTTAAATAGGAAGTTCGGCGGCATATCATGTCAAGTCTAACCTAGTCCGTATGGCTAGAACGTATACGCGTATTTCCGCAGCGTATCTGCATCGTGCGTGTTCTGGATCTAGACTGATCCGCCCATGCCTGCCTATCATGAGGTTTCTGAACGCTGACGAAAACAGGGCAGCGATCCGCGACGAACCAGAGCCATGATGACGACCACACTTCACGAACTAAACGCCACGATCGCCTACGACGGCACGCGCAAAATCGAACACGAAAATGAGTTGAGCGGTCGCTACGACAAGATCCTGGAGAGTCAGCGATTGTCTTGGACCACACATCAACGGCTCAACCGGTTGCTTGGCAAAGGAGGTCAGGGCGTCGTCTATCTAAGCGAGCGACGTGGGGCCGATGGATTCACACTGCCGATCGCACTAAAGATCTTCTCCCCTGCGCGTTATGAAACGGTCAAAGACTACGAACTGGCTATGGAACGCATTGCACACGTCGCTGCTCGAGTCGCCCAAATCCAACAAGACCACCTTGTCCACGTGCATAACTTTGTCGACCGCAATCGCATACGCATGTTGTCAATGGAGTGGATCGACGGGTTGGACGTCCGCCGCGTGTTGTGCAACGAAACATTGCGTTTGATCGAACATCGCGTAAGTGAAAAGCGATGGAAGTATATGAACGACGTAATGGTCACGGAAGGTGCGGAACAGCCACGGCTCAAGGCTGGGGTCGCAATGGCTATCGTACGTGACTGCCTCGCGGGACTTGCGGCGCTTCACCGAGAAGGCATTGTTCATGGTGATGTGAAGCCAGCGAACATCATGCTCAAGCGGTCCGGTTCTGCAAAGCTGATCGATATCGGTTCCGCATTTGAAACTCGTAACCCACCCGCGTCGCGCACGTGCACACCACGCTATGCCGCACCTGAAGTTTTGGAGGGTGGGGAAGCATCCTCACGAAGTGACCTCGCCAGTCTCGGATATTGCCTGTTGGAAATGCTGGCTGGCCGCCCACTGTTCACGAG
>CAYNJG010000279.1:0-8973 GCA_964397295.1 uncultured Pirellulaceae bacterium | reverse complement strand
GCACTAGTTTGGTTCTTGCAATTCTTAGTCGTTGTGGCGATAGCACTGGTGCTGACGCCGCTAATGTTCTTAGCGTTTGCCCCCCGCTAGCGGCACGATTTCCATTGCGTGGGCAGGCTGCTTTGGATAGGTTGGCCGATCTTATCTTCTCAGTTTAACCGTAGGCAAAGGAATGCAACGGCTTCTCTATAATTGCGCCATCGTGGCTTTCTGTTTGTTGAACGCGCCCAGCACCTCCGCCGACGACGCGGAAACTAATCCGCTACGGCAGTTCTATGACTCTAACTCGGCGGACGTGAGACCCTCGATCGTCGAAGCGCACGAACCCGTTTTGCGCCGCGCGGAAGAAGTGCGACTGGCAGTGCTGCCCGTTGAGGTTGAAAGCGTTCCAGCCACAACGGCAGAATTGCCTTCCGCTGAGATCGAGCTCTCAGAGCCGACACCAGACGAGCCAAGCAAAGCTTCTGACCAGGCTGAGGTTCGCGGGTCGAAATCGACGGAAGAAATCCGTGCGATGATCGAGACGGTGAAGGCATCAGCAGGCGGCGATGAAGAAAAACGGGCGGCGTTGTTGGCCTTACTCGAAAAGTCGTTGGCATCCATTCAGTATACGGAGGAAGCAAGAAAACACGCGGCTACCTACCGCTCTGAAATAGGACTGGTTCCGAAACGTATTGCAGATCTCACCGCACAACTTCGTCTTCCAACTCGTGAGGCAAGTGTCCCGGACCCTGAGCACGCGACGCTGGACACTATCAACGCAGGTGCCGCGGCCGTTACTGCCGCATTGGCAGATGCCCGCCAAGCAATGAAAAAGCATCAAGATCGTGAAAACGAGCTTCGAACTCTTCGAAAGGAATCGCAAAAGCGTTTGGACTCCTTTGCGGCCAAAATCGAAAGCATACAGCAACAACTTGCTGACAATAGCTCGGCACCCGAAGGCTTGTCTGATATTCACGTGCGGGCCTGGCGCACTGAGTTGCAAACTCGTCGTGACAAAATCGACGCTAAGTCTGATCGGCTCAAGGCCGAGACGCAGCTTGCCAAGGCTATGGTCGATGTCCATCCCCTGCAAAGTGACGTAGATCGTCGTGAGGTCGCGAGGCTGGAGGAAGAAGAAAAGCGATGGCTTTCAGCATTGTCAACAAAACGCGATCTCGAATCCGCACTACAGATTGCGGAAGCTCAACGTCAGGCGGCAATAGCAGACCCGGCATTGCAAAAGCTTGCGGCGGAGAACGCGCGATTGGCGACAATGCGACACAACTATGCTCGCGAAATTCACGACGTCAGTTTGGAGCTGCAAGAGATACGTGAAAAGTTTGCAAGTCAAGAATCTCAATTCCAACAGTTGAAGAACAAGGTCGACGAAGTTGGGATGACCGAGACGATCGGTCACTTGCTCCGTTCCTATGATCGTGATTTGCTGAACTCTCGTCCGCTGCGAATGCGAGCCCATTCGATTGAAAAAGAAGAGCTTCCCGGCGTAGAGTCTCTGCTAATTCAACTTACGGATCAGCGTGACCTGATGTGGGACTTTGAGGGATTGGCGCGGCAATACGTTGATGAGTTGTTAACGCGGCACTCGGAGGCTACCGCTCAGCAGATGGTGCGTGAGTTACTGACGACGCGACGCACATACTTGAGCGATCTTGTGTCTGATCTGCACACGCATGAGCAGAATCTTACGGAACTCAATATCCAGCTGGTGAAGACGGCTGAGGTCACGTCGGACCATCATCGCTATATCAGTGAACTCGTACTCTGGATTCGCAGCGCTGAAATGGTTTCTCTCGCAGACGTGAGTGCTTCTAAGAAAGGGCTGTCGGAGATCCTTGAACCTGGGCGGTGGATGCAGGTCGTGCAAGATGTTGGCATTCACCTGCAGCGTAATCTGTTTATCTGGCTGTTGCTGCTCGTAGCGTTTACGGTTGGCTTGGTGGTCAGTGACCGCATCAAGGATCGCATTACTGCGGCTGGTGAATCGAAGCCAGTGAAGAGTTCGTATCGATTTCAACCGACGATTGAAGTTGCTTTAGAGACGATGTACTTGGCGTGCTTTTTCCCAGGAATCATGTTCGCGTTAAGCTTGTATCTCACTCGTTTTCCGGCCGCCAGCAGTCTCGAAATCGCGATCGGTGTGGGGCTTCACTACACATCGCTGATGTGGTTGGCATTGTCGGTATTGCAACAAGTTGTTCGTCCCGATGGACTTGCCGAAGCTCATTTTGGCTGGCATCTTCAGAATGTTCGAGTCATTCGCAAAAATCTCGGATTCTTGATCGTTTTCGGATTGCCTGCGTTGTTTGCTGTAATGGTCATCGATTCGTTCCGCGAGGGAGTCTATGTGAATTCGCTCGGCCGTTTGTCGTTTATGGCTGGAATGGTGGTCATGGCACTCTTCACACATCGGTTACTAAATCCCTACCAAACCAAGGATGGAATTTGGGCGAACCGAGATGTGTTACTGTTTCGGTTGCGTCATATTGTGCATGCACTAAGCCTTGCCGTTCCAATTTCACTGACTGTTCTCGCGGCACTCGGATATGTCTATTCTGCCAATCAGCTCGCGTTTCGGGCTCAGTTGACGCTTTGGCTGCTGTTGGGAGTAGTTCTGATTCAAGCTTTGTTGGCCCGCTATCTGACCATCGCGCGGCGTAACGCTGCAGTACGGCACATGCAACGACGGCGTGCGGAGTTAGCGGAAAACGCAGACGCCGAGATTCCCATCGAAGAAGAGATTGATTTCGCCTCCATTGGTGGGCAGGTGCGACGACTCCTGCGTGGCGGAACACTGTTGGCATTGGCCATTGGTGCTTCGCTGATTTGGGCGGACATGGTACCGGCGCTGTTGATATTGAATCGCGTCGAGCTGTGGGCAATTCAATCTGTGTCGCCGGAAGGTGAGTCGATATCCACTTGGATTACGCTTGCCGATGCTTTAGTAGCAGCAGCTGCACTCTTCGCAACCGTGATGGCGGCCCGCAACCTGCCCGGGTTGTTGAATATCACGATTTTCGAACGGCTGCCGATCGATTACGGGACGCGATACGCTTTGACGGCCGTCTCACGCTATCTCATCTCGTTGATTGGGATTGTTTTTGCGTTTCAATGCTTGGGTGTAACATGGCGCAGCGTGCAATGGTTGGTTGCCGCAATGACGGTTGGACTTGGTTTCGGTTTGCAAGAGATCTTTGCAAACTTCGTCTCGGGTCTGATCATCTTCACAGAGCGTCCGGTGCGTGTTGGTGATATGGTGACCGTGGGTGGTGTGACTGGTAAAGTCACTCGTGTGCAGATTCGTGCTACGACAATTACTGACTTCGATAGGCGCGAACTGGTGGTGCCAAATCGTCGATTCATTACAGAAGACGTGATCAACTGGACGTTGTCCGATCCAATTTCACGTGTCGTATTACCCGTGGGTATTGCCTACGACTGCGATCCAGAGGAAGCCTGCGATAAATTGGTCGCCGTTGCGAATCAACATCCGCTCGTACTCAAGGAGCCGGAAACAGTGGCTGTCTTTGTCGGATTTGGTGATAGCACACTGGACTTAGAGCTTCGCGTCTTCGTAACGGGTCGCGACCATGTAGCGTTGGTGCGAGACGAGCTTAATTTGTCGATTAACAAGGTCTTCAAACAATCCGACATCGAGATTTCCTATCCACAGCGTGACTTACACATTCGATCGGTGGATTCCGCGGCAATTGCTGAGACGATTCGCCCTCGTCGAGCGGCCTGATCACACGAGTCGGTGGTTTCGCTGACTGTTGTGTCGAATTAGGATTTTACGGAATAACCACACGCTCTAGACCAACACCATGTTCCGTTTGTTTGTTCACGCGTTTGCACTGATAACGCTAACGACATTATCCAGCCGGTTGTCTGCGCACGAAGGCGAAGAGACGCAAGCAACCCACCCGATCCGAGTGCTCGTTTACTCTGATACCGCTTACTATCGTCACCCGGATATTCCAACAATCAACCGTTGGCTGGTACTGGAAGGTGACAAACGTCATCTGCAAATCGACGTGAGCGAACATCCTCGCGATCTCAAGCCGAACGTATTGAGAAAATACGATGTGCTGCTGCTAAACAACGCCAACCAACTCGCTGACGTGATTCCCGAATCAGAACGCAAGTCGGTCGAGGCATGGTATAAGGACGGCCACGGTATCGTCGCGCTGCATGCAACGCTTGTGAAGCAGCAAGGGTGGCCGTGGTTGCTGAATCTCGGTGGCTGCGACTTTAACAGTGACTCGGAATTTCTGAAGGCAAAGGTAATCGTAGATCCCAAAGCGATGGAGCACCCAACGGTGAAGGGCCATGGCAAGGAATTCTGGTACACCGCCGATTGGACGAATCACACAAATTCTGTCACGGGGTTGGACGGAGTTCAGGTGCTACTGCGAGTCGACGAGACAACCTTCGAACCAGTTCGAGATTATTTCAAAACACGAAACGGTAAAGCGATGGGCGACGATCATCCCATTGCGTGGTTACGCGAAATCGAAGGTGGCCGCTTCTTCTACACAGAACTTGGTCACGATTTACGCTCGTTAGAAACAGACTTTGCAAAGCAGCATGTGTTCGAGGGCATCAAATGGGCCGCGGAACCCAGTGTAACGTCGAAAGCAAAAGAGTAATTCATGCGACTTTTTGAAGGCACGCAATTCGACGTTCCGCCTCGCTGCGATCGTTGCAACGAACTTGAGGCAGATTGCCAGTGTCCGCCTCCGCCGCCGGAACGCAAGCCGGCCGACTCGCAGGAAGCGAAGGTCTCTACGGAGAAGCGTAAGCGTGGCAAGATCGTGACACTTGTAAGCGGTTTGTCTGAGCCAGACACGGATTTGTCGCTGTTAACCAAGACGCTGAAAGACTACTGCGGCTCTGGCGGCACTTTGAAAGACGAAGTGATTGAGATCCAAGGCGACCAGCAGGGTCGAGTCCGTGAGAAGCTTGCGGAACTTGGATACCGAATTAAGCAGTAAGAGTCCGGAACCATCTTTCTTTGTGAAATTGGAAGGCAGTAGCAGTGGTCCGTGCCACAGCTTATTTTTTCGAAGTTAACTCGAAATTGACATCCTTATTTGCACCCTCGGAGATCCTCGCCGTTAGACCGGAAGTCTTGGACGAGTTGTATTTTTTGGGAGTGCGAAGAATTGGCAACGGGCTTTCGCTGCCTCCATCACGAGTTTTGTAAGCGCTGATCTTAACAGCGTATTCACCCGCAGCCATGCCGCGTTTACTTGCTGTGATGACATCGTACTCGCCATTTTCATCAGTTTTGGCGGTTGCCATGGGTTTGTCTGGCGATTCGAACACCACTGTGGCGTTGGGCACGGGCTCACTATCTAAAGTTACCGTACCCTGCACCGTCGGAAGCTCCGACCCGCATCCGCTCAGCAAGACAACCGAAACGCCAAACGCGAACAACAAAATTGTACGTGACATCGTTTATTCCTGCGTGACGAGTTCGCCCAAGTCGATAGTGCTCATGGCGCGATAGATTTGCTGTGCGATGTCCTCTTGCAAGAACCGCACGGAACCATCGACATTGCCAAAGTGAGCTCCGCCTGGATGGTCACTGCGGAATCCTCGCATGTCCCACCACGTTTCTGGATCTGGAGTGGCGGGTTTAAAGTTCAGCGGAGCATAGGTGCTACCCGAATCTCCGTTCGAAAACGCCCACATCGCATGCCAGTTGTGTGCGGTAACATCTTCGCCGATCAACATCGTTTTACTTGTGCCATCGGTAATGTTCTTCATTTTGCGTTTCCACAATCCACTGACTCGCCAAATCATCCCTGTACATTCGAGTTGGCCTTGGTTGCAGAACGGATTTCCACCGAACGAACTGGTTCTGGCCATTTCGTTGTCACCCATAACACCCTTGTAGTTGCTTGCTGCGACCGGTGTTCCTTTCCATTGCCATTGCTCCGTCAGCAACGGTTGAGCCGATCCATCGGACGGACAATAGAGAAGGTCAAACTGTGCCGTCACGACATCAGCAAGGTCAGGATGGTTGAGCCCTTGTCGAGAACCGAACTCACCTGTGAAGTAGGGCTGAATACGATCGAACAATGCTTGCTCTTCGACAAAGGGCAGCGTGTGAACCATCCAGCCGATACCGTTGTATGGCGGATCGCCCCGCTCGATGGGCGGTGGGCTGTATCCTGTGCCGTATGGAAAGAGTCCATTGGCAGACTCAAAGTTCAAGCAACCAAGCGACCAGTTACGAAGATTGTTTGAACATTGTGCTCGCCGTGCGGCTTCTCTTGCCGCTTGGACCGCTGGTAGCAAGAGTGTCACCAGCATGGCGATGATCGCGATCACCACCAAAAGCTCAACGAGAGTAAACCCATCTCGATCTTTGTTTTGCATTCGCACGATTAGAATCTTTCATGGCCCCGTATGTGTGTATCAGTATCGTACCAGATCGCGGACGGGACGTCATGTTCGTTTTGCCGATTGCATCGTCGCTAACCACCCGCAAAGGGGCGAAATTTTCGCAGGATAGCTTTTCGTTGTTGAGACAGTATGCCTCGGGCGGGTACAATTTGGCTGAGGCCTAAACGTGATAGAAATCATTCGAAAATCGAAACGCTCGCGGCGCGACTTCCTACGCGTTGGCGCGACAGGTTTGTCGGGCATCACGCTCGCTCGTTTGCTTCACGCTGAAGAGTTGGCTGGCATCCGAAACTCGGGAAAGTCCATTATCAATATCCACTTGGACGGCGGTCCGCCGCAGATGGATATGATCGACATGAAGCCCGACTCTCCAGCTGAAGTTCGTGGTGAGTTTCAACCGATTTCAACCGCGCTATCTGGGTTTCAGATTTGCGAACTCATGCCAAAGTCGGCGAGCATTGCCAACGAGTTTGCGTTCATTCGTTCTCTATTTGGGGCCGCCAGCAAACATGATGCGTTTCAGTGTCAGTCAGGCTTCTTCGAAGAAGACTTAAAGTCGATTGGAGGCCGCCCCGCTGTCGGGTGCGTGCTGAATCATTTGCTTAGTAGCCCGACCGACGCGGTGCCAACCTTTGTCGATCTGATGCAAGGGCGACCCCTAGTGCGAAACAGCGCGAGACCAGGGTTTCTCGGTCCCGTGGCAAATCCTTTTCGCCCGGATATCTCGCAACAGTTTGCGCGGCCACTTGAAGAGGGCATGAAGAAAGAGCTCGCGAACCAGGGTGCCAATCATACGACGGCATTGACACTGAACGCGAAGTTAGACGCGGACCGATTGAGGACGCGTGGTTCGCTGCTCAGCGGATTGGATCGACTGAGACGAGATGTTGATGCATCGGGCATGATGGATGCGATGGATCGGTTCAACCAACAAGCGGCTGGGATTCTGTTGTCTGGAAAATTTGCGGAAGCAATGGACCTGACAAAAGAAGATCCAAAGATGGTGGACTTCTACACAGCCCCTGCGAGTGGAGTGCGTCGTTCATCCACCAGCGAAGATGAGTATTCCATGCGCAAGTTTCTTCTCGCTCGACGACTTGTTGAAGCGGGAGTTCGGTGTGTGAGCGTTTCGTTTAGCGACTTCGACACGCACTCCAAAAACTATCCTCGGCTGCGTCATTTACTTCCCGTTTTGGATCATGGTCTCTATGCATTGATAACCGACTTGAAGCAACGCGGCATGCTAGACGACGTGTCGATTGTGATTTGGGGCGAATTTGGCCGTACGCCGACGATCAACAAAGAAGGCGGTCGTGATCATTGGCCGAAGGTTGGGATGGCGATGCTGGCTGGCGGCGGGATGAAAGTCGGCCAAGTCATCGGTGCCACCGATCGCATGGCGTCCACTGCGATCGAACGCCCGGTCAGCTACCAAGATGTTTTCGCAACCCTTTACCGAAACCTTGGGATTGATGCGTACAAGACGACAATTGATGACCCGACAGGTCGGCCGCAATACCTGTTGGATAGCGGAAGTATCATCGACGAACTCGTCTAGCCCGAACGGAGTTTTCGTTGAAATCTCGCCGTCGATTCGTGCTGTTTCTCTGCGGCATTCTTTTCGTTGTGTTTGGGCCTTACATTTGGAGCCGTGCCGCTAGTTCTGGTCGTCGAATTCTCATTCGCACTAACGGGATCCAAGTCGCGAATCCCACGGAGCCATCAGCGAGAGAGCTTCGCGTCTGCTGCTATAACGTCGCACATGGACGTGGACTGAACGTAGATAATTGGACGGATGATACGAAGGCGGAGCGGCTTGAACGACTCGACGCTATTGCCAAACTACTGAGTAAAATCGACGCGGACGTTGTAGCACTAAACGAAGTGGATTTCTCGTCAAGCTGGAGTCACGGCGTGAACCAAGCCGCGTACTTGGCCGAGAAAGCGGGGTATCGATACCACAGCGAAGAACGCAATTATGACTGGCGCGTGGTGCATTACACCTGGAAATTCGGAAACGCAATCCTCTCGAAGTATCCAATCAAGAAAGCTGACGAAGTCTCGTACCCAAGCTATCAAACTTGGGAGAACTGGATGGCTGGCAAAAAACGGGGGCTCTGTTGCGAAATCGAGTTGGGCGACAGTCTGGTACGAGTCGCTGCCATTCACTTATCGCATCGCAGCGAAGATGTCCGTGTCGAATCAGCGAGAATGCTGTGCGAGCTGGCGAAGAGTGGCTCTTCGCCGTTGGTTATTGCAGGCGATTTCAATTCATCGCCACCAGAGTTTGCACTGTCTGCAACTTCGGCTAGAGGCGAGAACGCGGTCGCGATCCTTGACGAATCAACACTGTTTCGTCGCTTTCCCGATGCGATGCCAGACGAAACGGGCATGACGTTTCATGCCGATGATCCAACTCGTGTGATTGATTGGATTATGATCCCACAAGACTGGCGGTTTGATGCTTACGACGTCGTCGATTCGACACTCTCTGATCATCGGCCTGTCGTCGCAACGATATCGCTGGACTCTGACTAGTTGTTCACGCCGTTGTAACTC
>CAYNJG010000278.1:0-9024 GCA_964397295.1 uncultured Pirellulaceae bacterium | reverse complement strand
CCGATGGAGAATGTAAGAAGTGCATGACGCTGCCACGGTATCGATGAAGACACGTTAGATCCGGTCAAGTGTGTCTATCCAATTCAGGATGGCATCTCGAGTATCGTCGTCGATCTCTTTGGCTTCTGCTTCGGACTCCGTCACTGGTAACTTCAGCTCACGAAGTAGTTCGATGTTGCTTTCAATGCGTTTGGCCATGCGGCCTTCTTTCTCAGCAGCAAGCCAGACGGACAGACGTTGCAACGGTTCATTGAAAATCCCGGGTGCGCGGGAGGGGATGGCTCCGTTCACGGAGGCAATGCCGCGCACGAGTTCACGGAACTTGAATCCAACGAGGAAAGCCATGGATCCGCTATTGCCAGTTCCGCAAGCCACTATTCGGTCAGCGTCAATTGCGTAGTCCTTGCGAAGGTTCTCGATAGTCTTGCGGATGAATTGAGATTCGTCTGGCGCCCAGCCACGTTCGGCCTTGGCTTGCGGAACAAGCAAAATGGTTCGCGACTCGTCGCACGCGTCGCGCCATGCACGTATCAACCCGTCAATCTTTTTTTCACCTGGGGCAGGTAGCAACACAAGCAAGGCGTGATCGCCCGCCGGATCGTAGGTTTCCGGAATGTAGGCTTTGCATTCATTCGCTTCTTCGGGAAGCTTCACGTTGATTTTGCCAAGTGGTGGTAAGTTCTCGTTGTCCGGTTCGTCATCCGAAAAACGAGCCGGCAGGCTCGTTGGCACGGATTCGCTGACCGTCGCGAGTGTAATGGTTGCAGTCACGGGGTCTTCATCACCGCGGACAGTTTTGATTTCGATTTCTTGACCAGGCTCCGTCGCTGCGAGTAGTTGTCGCAGTGCAAGTTCGTCGGCTACCGGTTCCCCATTGATTTCGACAATCAGGTCGTCTTGCTTCAGTTCCGCTTCGGCAGCGGGGGAGTCGGTAAAGACATATCTGATTCGTACACCTTCTTCTTCTTCTTCTTCTTCTTCTTCTTCTTCTTCTTCTTCTCTGGCTGATGCTGGCAAGATGCCCAAAAACGCATGCTCGTACGGAACCAACTCATCGGTGAGCTCGATCGATGTTTTCACCGTCTCGTCAGCTCGTCTAATTTCCAAATCAACCACTTCACCAGCCAGCATCGGGCCAAGAATGTGCTTGAGCTGAGCGTAGCGTGTCACAGGGATTCCGTTCGCAGAAACGATAACATCGTCAGCCTTGAGTCCAGCCTCTCTTGCTGGTGACTTGGGGCGACTGACTCCGATCGTAGCTTCGGCGTAGAGGTTTTCGCTCTTCATGGCGATACCCATCAATCCACGCTTTAGGTCGCCTTCTTTCCATTTGTCGAGATGAGCAAGCACCTGGTCGAGTCGCACTGCAAAACCAATCCCAGAATCGTACCATTCACTGCCGGCGGTGACGGCGTTCGAATTCGGTGAAAGTGGCACAATGATTCCCAAGACATTCCCATGGATGTCGGCAAGCGCGCCGCCGTAATTGGCAGGAGACACATTGGCATCGATTTGGAACGCCTTGCCCCAAACGCGATCTTTTGCGCTCACAATTCCGATCGACATATTAAAGCCATCGCCGGGCAGAGTCCTGCCGACGGTAACGGCCCATTGTCCCACTTCGACGTTGGAGGTTGCGTTTGGAACAGCGGTCAGTGGTTCGTCGACTTCGACCTTCAACAAAACGAGGCGGAATCGACTGTCTCGCGAGACGATTTTAGCTGCTTTGCGATCGCCGTTGGGAAGCTGGACCAAAATCGAATTCGGCTTCTGAATAAATGCATACTCGCTGCACGCGATGTAGCCGTCGGGATCGACGATCACGCCCGAGGTTGGCGCGCTACTAACCAATACGTTTCCGACTTTTTCGGCACCGCCTATGGTTTCTATTTTCACCACGAACGACGCTACTTCGGATGCGGCCGCGTAGAATGCTTGCTGTTCTCGCTGCTCAATGTCGGCTTGCGCGAGGGTAATTCCGCATATCGTGAGTAGTAGGCCGATTGCTTTTGCAAGTTCGACGAGTCGGTTAACGTGTTTGGACTTCAAATTCGATCAACTCCGAATCACGAGAAACAGTTAGACGCACGGGATCCACCGCATCGATCTCCAGCAGTTTTTCTTTGACGCTGGACTGTGAGGAAACAGCTTTGCCGTTAACGAGCACGATCAGATCATCGGACTGTAAGCCAGCTTTTGCTGCCACAGAGTTCGGCAACACTAAATCGACAAACGGCGGAGTATTACGCAAGATGTTGGGAATTAGAATCACGCCCATTGCGTCCAAGTTCGCCGACTCTTCGGGACGTCGAATTTCCTCGCTAGTATCGATGGTTTTTCCAGCTGCCAAGGCTTCGACGGAAGCCCGAATCTCTTCAATCGGTAGTGCGTAGTTAAGCCACGTGTTCGCTTCGGCGTCTCGTAGCTCTTTGCCCAATACGCCGGCAAGTCGTCCCTGCGAATCGGTGAGTGCACCACCGGCGGCGCCGGCGTTATTCGTCATTGCGTCGAGGATGTAAACATTGCCACGGTAGGGCGTCTTAAAGTTTCCCCGACGCGCCGACAACTTGGTGCTCCCGGCAACGATGCCATGTAACACGCTGGTTGGTTCGTCGCCCGTTGCAACGCCATAGAGATTGCTAAACGCTAGTACGCGTGAGCCAGTCTGTAGCGTAGACGCGTCCGAGAGATCGAAAAACGGCAAGTCGCTGGCATCAATCTTCAACACTGCGAGTTCCATGCGAGGATCCACGCCAATGATTTCCGACGTGAATTTTCGTCCGTCATCCAGTACGACCGTGGCATCACCCGAGTCGAGCACGTAGCTCCAAGCGGTCAGCACATGGCCGTCTTTCGAAATCAGAAATCCGCTTTGGTAGGACTCGAGGCTTCGCATTCCGCCGGTACCGAAAACCTTTATCATCCGCGGTTGGACTTCGTCGATCACCTCGGCATAGGAGTTCGGGCGTTCGCTGCCCATGGTGATACACGGCGTGAAACAGCAGCAAAACAATACGAAAGTAAAGCGAATCACTGCACATCCTCCGCCGGTGCCTCGACCAGTTCAAACTCGTCAATCTGCATCGTGCCATATTCCGTGTCGCCGAATACGATGGTGATCGCCTTCGGCCGCAACGTACCGTCTGATTCCTTGTAGTCGTGGAAATGCAGTTCGCAGGGATCGACTTCCACGTCGGGATACATTTCGATTGCGTCTAGCCTGCCATCTGCTTGGTCGAAATAGAATCGAGTTTCCAAAACGTCGAATGTAGCAACCAAGATATTTGCGTGTTCGGGCTCAGAACTTCCAGGTGTATAGAGCGGACCAGTACCTAAATAGTAAACGTCGCCGAATGTTTTACGTTCTTCTGTGGCGAGCCGTCGCCATTGATGTAGCGCCAACATCAAACCGCCGGAGTCCTTGGGTTCGCGCTGCGATGACAATTCTTTTTCGAAATTGAGTTCTTCAAACACTCCGTTAATTCTGCCGCCAACCATTTCATCGCCCACGTAAAGCTCAAATGGTTTCAGACCAATCTTGCCTTTTAGTTTCCAGGCTTTTGACTTCTCTTCATCAGTAACGGGCCTCGGCAAGCGTTCCCAGATGCTCTCTTGCTTGGCCAAATTGAAGTGATAGTTTGCGAAACCCGTGCGCTTTTTGAATAGCTTGGCGATCTTGGGATTTAGTTTTTCTTTCTTCGCCTTGCCAAGCATTGGGATTTTAGGGATCGGCAGCTGAGGACCTTTTTCGTCGTCGCCCTCACCAGGGCCGTCATCTTCTTTGTCCGGTGCCTTCGGTTCGTTGGGACGTGGTGGAGCGATACCACCGAGCTGCAGTTTAGCGATTAGTTCCTCGCTGCGGTGTACGCCAGCTAAACGGACCCGCGTTGAGAATTCTTCTCCGTTTCGAACGTAAGTAAGAGGAACACGCCAGCCTTTTGGAAGCGTACCCAACATGTTCTTGAAAGCGTTAGTGCTCGTGATCGAGCGGCCGGCGAAAGAAACGATCTCGTCACCGTAACGTAAGCCACGACGATAGGCGTCCGAGGAATCCAAGATGTTCGTAACAATAACACGACCGTCTTCGTCGGTGGAAACGGTTGCTCCAAGCGTAGCGTGATCCACGATTCGACCGCTTCTCAAGTAGCCCATGAACTGCTTGATTTGGTTGATCGAAATCGCGTAGCCGACTCCCACATTCACGCGACCGCGTTTCTCAAATGATCCACGGCCATTGATGCCGATCAGTCTACCTTCCGCATTCCAGAGTGGCCCGCCCGAATTGCCCGGATTGATGGACGCGTCCGTTTGAATGCAGTCCGCGTATTCCAGCAAGGTGCCTGATGGATACTGGTAACGATGCACGCCAGAAACAATGCCGTAAGTGACGGTGGGGTGAAAATCGGTTGCCAGCAGAAACGGATTTCCCGAAACGATACACCAATCACCCGCTTGTACTTGGTCACTGTCCCCCAGTTCAGCGTGCGAAAAGTCTTCGCGGCCGAGCAGTTTGATGAGCGCAACGTCACCAGTCGGGTCCACGCCAACAATGACCGCGTCGTAAAATACTCCGTCGTTCATGCCACATTTTAAGTGTGTGCCGACCGGTTTCGTCACGTGGAAGTTGGTAAGCGCATAACCGTCAGGCGTGATGACAACCGCCGACCCACCGCCAGCAGAGTCGTCCAACCCAAACACCGCGATCGTGCTGGCGGAGACTTTCTTAACGACTTTAATTCGTTGCTTCTGTGCTGCTTGGACTGCAGGGTCCACCTCAATAGCCAATGCCGACCGAAAACAGACAAGCAAAACCAAGATGGTGCAAATACGTATTGTGGACCACTTGACCATCATTTTGTAAACCTCGCATCGCCAAGATGAAGTTGATCGCCAATATCTAAGTTCCGTCCGTAATCGACAACGACCGTCAGTCGATTCGTGTCGGCGACTGAGATATCGATTTCGATCGGTGGATCTGACTTCGAAATGGATCGCTGGAATACTTCTTTGTTGTCCGCCAACAATTTTAAGTCGACGTCGCCCTGTTTTCCCGCGTCGGGCGCGATTCCAACGGTCGTTTGGAATCGCTGATACTTCTTTGCTAGGCGATAGGTGATTTCCGATCGGCTTTTCATAGCCAATCCGCGTTCAAAGGATCGCGGCTTTCCGTCTTGCAAGACGGCTAGTTTGGCTCCCGCGAAACTCTGGTCCAATCGTGGCTGCCCCAATGCCGCAACGCTTTTGCCAATCGTGGGCGACTGTAAGAAAGCTTCGTAACGGATGTTTTGGCCTTCCAGGTCGGAGGCGTAGACGACACCCGTGCGGATGAACTCGATCGATTGGACGCTTGTGCTTGCGAGTTTGTGACGGGCGCCAGACACCGACGTCATTTCCAACTCAGTACCGGTGTAGCCAAGCTCTTTCAATTGCCAAATGCTGCCATTGCCGGTTGTCACTACGAACTTTGCTGCGGGAACGGATTGATTCGTCTTGGCGAAGATGAGCCCAGCTGCTTTCGTGATCGGGATGTTTAGGCTGTCGCCCGAGTAATTGAATTGAATCGTTTCCGCATCGAACTTCTCGATGATGCCGGCCAAGTAGTCCAAGTTGCCTTTACGGTTGATGACTAAAAAGTCCGAGGAAGCCTCGACTCCGTCTGATTTTGCACGTATCTCCTGCCACTGCTTGAGAAGTTGTTTGTTATTCACCGAGTACCGAATCGATCGGATTGCCGATAGAGGGAAAATAGATTTTTCACCATCCATCGTCAGTTCAGCGGCTACACGATTGCGTTGTTGAGCTTCTTCGGACGGTGCGATGCGGGCGTTTTGAGCACCCAAGAAGGACTTGTCATTGAGCTCAACTATCACCGCGGGCTGCGAGGTGCCCGTCGCTGTTTCGGTGAAAACCAGTTTGTCGACGCCCAGCAAATCGAAGTCTCTTTCGCTATTGTCGGTCTTCAACGTCACGCGACCATCGGCAATCCTCTGTAGCTCGCCGTTGAACTTCTGGCCGTCTGTCAGTGAGACTTCGACGGCAAACACGGAAGCAATCAAAAAGAGCAAACTGAACATTGATGTCTCAAGAGTTGATTTGGCTTGGAGGCGAGGTGCGAGTCGCCATTTCGAGGCTGCGATTACCGTTACGGTTCAGAACCTTCTTTGGCCAACTTACGAAAATATTCCTCGATTACATCACGGTAGTGTGAGGGGAAATCTTTGCCAAGCTGCTGCAGCGCCTGTTGGCGTTCTTTTGGAGGGAGGTCGCCCCAGCCGTCTTCCGAGCCGATGTTTTTCGCATCGACGTTGCCCTCACCACGACCACCGCCCGGCATCGAATCTTCCATGGGCTTGTTGGGGTTTAGATCTTGTCCGGGAGCACCGCTGGCCGATGCTTGTTGCTGTTGCTGCTTGGCTTGGTCTTCGAGCTTCTTGATCATCTTGTCGAGCTTCGCAATAACGTCTTCTTCTTCGGTTCGCACACGCTTGCCCGCTCGGCCATGTCCTAATCGCACTTTGATGCTGTCCATTAATCGCGAGATTTCGTCCAACGAATCGGGCTCAAGTGGCTTAATATCTTCGCGTATCATGGCCGCGAGAATAGCAAACCGTTTCGGTAGCGTTTCTTCTTTCTCCAAAAGTCGCCCAACGATGGGCAAGCACTCATCTTTTTTGAGCAGTCGATGATTGGCGATGCTTCGATAGAACAATAGAGACGCTGGATCGATGACATCTTCCGTCGTCATCGAAGAAAGTTGATCGAGTGTTTCGTTGTACAGTTCGTTTTGTGCGAGCCAACGAGCGAAAATGAGTTTCGCGTTATCACGTTGGAAATCAGGCTTGCTGCTGTCGTCCAGGAAGGCAACTTCGGGCAGGATGGGTGTCGTCTTGAGTCCTTGCGAGAGGTTCATCAATTCAGCAATCTCGCCACCAGCAAGAGCGAAACTGCTGGCCAAAAGGTTGAGTCGTTGTGCCGGGTTGATGGGCTCTTCCCACTGTTGCCGAATTTGGTCGGCGACAACTTCGTCAACGTTTGCTTCTACCAACCAGTTTTCGATCTGGTTTTGAACAACCTCGTGCGACGGGATCTCCCACGTCGATTGCGCCAGATCATCGGTCGCTGCGCACGTGAAGGTGCAAGCAACATTAAGAAGCACGAACCAAGCCAAAAAACGCATCATTGATTTTTTCCTAGGATGATATCGCTGGTTACTTTGTGAATACGTTGCTGGCGATCAGAAAGGTCTTGGATCGATTCCAACAAATCCGCCTCGGTTGCTTGTCCGATGGGATCTTCGAAGTCTTGCAACATTTTCGCAAAGCGTTGTGTGCGAGTGTTCACACGCATTTGTAACGCCCGGATCATTTTTAGCTCGGCAATCTGATTGACTAGTGGCTGGTTCGATGGATCACCACCGCCACCTTGTCCGGGAGGTGGAGACTGCTGGTTACGACGCTCCTCAGCTTCTTGTTGTGCTTTTTGCAAAGCAGCAATCATCTCTTCCAGTGCAGCCACGATGTCGTCGATCACCGCTTGTGTTAATTCGCCAACCTTTTCTTCCGAAAGTCGTTTGGCCACCGTGTCCATATCGACTCGCATTTGGTCGACCGCTTCAGGGAAGGCCGCGGATGAGCCTTCTTCACGAAGTAACGCCAATGCTTTATCAACTTCGAGTACTACTTTTCGCTGGTCCAGGCTTAGCTTGCCAGATTTGACCGTGAATTGTCGCGTGCGTTTTGCGGCCGGTGTCTTGCTGAGTCGCACTGTGTTGTCTTGGATCTTGAGTTCCATATCGAGCATCCGACGGAAGCGGCCTTCCAGCATGGCGAGCACACGTTCGATCTCTTCTTCGCGAAGCTGACGCAGGATTTCTTCAAGCTCCGCTTTGGCTTGTTCTAGCAGGCGTCGAGCTTCTTCTTGTTTTTCAACGGCGTTGTCGCGTTTGGCGTCTTCCAGATCCTTTTGTGCCTGTCGCATGCGATCTTCGGCCGCGGCAATGCGTTTGCGTCCTGGGAATTGTTGTTCTTGTTGAGTTTGTTGTTGCTGTTGCTGCTGCTGCTGTGGAGATCCAGGTTGTCCTTGTTGTGGTTGTCCTTCGCTTGGCTGACCTTCGCTTGGCTGACCTTCACTTGGCTGACCTTCACTTGGCTCTGAGTCGCTTGGATCCCCGTCGTCTTTGTTGTCGTTGGGCTTGCCGTTCTTATCAGTGTTGTCGTCCGAATCTTTTGGTTTTTGATCTTCGTTCGGTTTACCTTCGTCCGCTTTGCCTTCCGATCCTTTTGATTCGCTGCCTCCGCTTTCACTAGGCGTAGCCTCGGCTTCTTCTTCGCCGGCTTTGCCTTCGCCCGGTTTTCCAGCGTCGTTTTTTGACTCTGAAGAGTCAGTGTCGCTGTCTGCATTTTCAGATGGCGTGCCTTCGGCTTCGTCGATGTCGTCGCCGAGTTTCTTTGTCTGGTCGGCCAGTCCTTTCTGATCTTCCGCCATGCGTTTCGTGTCGGTACCGCCTTCGGTGCGACCTTGGATTGACTTCTGCTTGCGAATCATGCGGTCGAGCTGTTTGATGTATCCGCGAACGCGTGCCTGTTCGTTCTTGATACGATCGGGTCGATCTTCGGAGAGCAGCAGGTCAAGCAATTCTTTCAGATCGCTGTTGACGGAGATCTGACCGTCGACAGCCTTTTGCAACTGCTCGCGCTGGAACAGTTTGACAAGCTCATTTAGTCGACCGTTGAGCTGCCGTTCTTTGCTCTTCGCCAGCGTCTGTCTTAGCAGCGCCGCGCGGCGTGGATTGGTGCTCGCGTCGTACTCGGCCATCTTCAACAGCATCGTTTCAAGCTGCCGATAGCGGTCCGCAATCTGGCTTTGGCGGAGTGCGAGGTCGACGGACTTCTTTTCCTCGGCACCGAAGACGGAAGAAGGACACGTAGACAGAAGAACAGCAACAAGAACACTGCCGAGCAGAAGGCGGTATCGTCGTGTCAGTTGCAGAAGCATTTCCATCCCTTGGTTTTCCTAGTATTCAAG
>CAYNJG010000277.1:0-9169 GCA_964397295.1 uncultured Pirellulaceae bacterium | reverse complement strand
TTGCAACACTTGCTAAATGCCCGCACGCAGCTTGAGCAGCTCAGTAGTGGCGGAGGTGGTGGCGGGGCATTTAGCTTGGCGTTCCGACGCATGCGGCAACGTTTGCGAAAACCGAAGAGTGATCGAGAGCGAGCTCGCGAAGTAGTGCGAAGGTTAAAGCAAGCGGCCGCGGAACAAGATTTTCTGATGGACAAGATCTCAGACCTCTTTCCGCCTGAGCAAGAAACCGAAGAAGGCGAAGAGCAGGAAGAGCAAGAGCAGCAAGAAGAAGAAGAAGAAGAAGAAACTGGCACCGAACCAAACGAAGAGGCGGACGAAGATGACGACGAGCCTTCGGTAGATGAAATGCGTCGCGAACTTGAGCGGGAGCAACTCGAGCTATCGGAAGAAGTGGACGACATCGCCGATTTGATCGGGAAACTTAACGGGCTCACTCCACTGGCTCAGCGAAGAACCGAACGAGCGACGACTCAGGTGAATTCAGTGTTGGGGTCGATCGAACGTTCTGACGCAACGGACGCTATGGAGTCCGCAGCGCTGACGAGCCAAGCACTTCGACAGCTCGCTTCCAACATCTCAGGTACGACAGCAGATGAAGCAACCAGTCGTCTGGCGGTTGCTCGTGACTTGGGCCTGCTGCTCACCGACGACCTCCAAACCCTTAAACGTTCTCTCGCCGACGCACAACGCGCGACGGACGAACTTGATCTCGAAGGGGATGAGGCGACTCAGAAAGAACTGGAGTTTTCGCAACCACTTTCACTGCGATCTGAGGCGTACGCGGAGACCGCCCAAACGATTAAGGACATCTTGGATTCCATTACCGATCCCGAATTGGGGATCGTCGATTCGGAAGATGTGATGGTGAAGCGTCTGCAAGAAATCACAGCCGAAACAAAATTCCCTGAGTCGGTTACGCGGATGCAAAAAGTACCGGAAACGATCGATGGCTTGGATTGGTCTGAGGCGGGCATCCAAGTTGACGATCTTCGCGATCGCTTTGACATTGTGTCGCAGCGACTGGATGCGATTCATCGCGAGATACTCGCTCCACGCGTGGAGCAACTGCGAAAGCTCGAAAAGCGAGCGGTCACCACGCGAAACCAATTGAACGAAACCCAATTCCTGACAAAGGACCAAGTCGATCGTTGGCACATCCGTGCGGGGGGACTTTTGGATGACATCGCGACTGCGGAGGTTGCCGAAGCTCAAGTCAAGGTACTCCGATCTGCCGTTGAAGCTTCCGATTGGAAATCCGGTGCGGTAGGTGCCGGCACCGGTGGCGATGGCAAAGCAGGTGGAGCCAAATGGGGTTCGGACGGCGAGAGTTTTACGCCTCCCAGCAGCTATGCCACGTCGCTCGACGAGTTGGTTGGAGAAATTCAACGCTACATTCGCGAGCTATCGATGATCAACGCGGATGTCGTCAACACGGGCGCGATTCCACCAAAGTACAAGCCGTTTGTGGAACGGTACTTCGAAGTCATGTCGGGCATCACCGAGTAGCCACGATCAATTATTTGAGCAGAAAGAAACTCATGCTATTCAGAGTAGATTTTTCCATCGCAACGGGTCGTTCGATTTGGACGATGGCAATTGGCCTGCTGATTTCAACTCTTTCGTTGAATTGTTCTACCTCGTTTGCCCAAGAGGCGGCGGTTGTTGACGCGTCGGCTGACAAGGAGAAGGTTGAAAGCAAGGAGAAGGCTGAAAGGCAAGCATGGACCAAGTACTACACTCACCACCTTAAGAACTACAAGTTCATTGAAAAAGAGGACGAAAAGAAGACTCTGAAGGCAACACCTAAAGCAATGCTGCGATGGGACAATCCGGTACGTGTGGGGCGAACTCACGGCGAGTTGTTCGTCTGGACTCAGAAAGGCCGAGGCGTACTTGTTGGCAACATTTTTTCGTATGACATCGGTGATGGGCTTCAACGAAACGTTTCCCACGAGTTTCATTCATTTCATGACCAGCCCATCGCATGCAAGTACTCGAACGCGTCAGACTTTGAAAGTACGGATAAGTTCGAACTAGACGCAGGTGTTGAGTATCACGAGATCATGGGAGCAGCCCCGCCAGCCAAAAAACGAGCTTTGCGTTTGGCGCAGATGCGTTTGCTTGCGAAGCAGTTCAAAGCCGAGTCGAAGAACAAAGATGTAACGCAGCCGCTGAGGATGCTGACGAAGCCGCTCTTTCGGTTCGACACGAAGGACGTGGACGATGACGGGGCCATCTTCGCATACGTGACCGGCACGGATCCCGAGTTGCTGATTGCAATCATCACTCGCAAAGTCGATGGCGCTCCCAAGTGGCTATTCGGTGCGGGACGTTTTTCTGACTTGCCGCTGAGTCTCAAGCACAAGAACAAA
This sequence comes from uncultured Pirellulaceae bacterium, assembly GCA_964397295.1. Taxonomy (GTDB): domain Bacteria; phylum Planctomycetota; class Planctomycetia; order Pirellulales; family Pirellulaceae; genus CAYNJG01. The sequence goes on along the minus strand of CAYNJG010000277.1, from coordinate 6,797 downwards.
GTCGTTTGGGAATTCGGGGACCGTCGCAGCTATGCGGGCGGATATTACGCCCAACACGGAATTACCCAACAACCGCAAATGCCGAACGTGCAGTCCGAGTAAGTCCCCATAACTAGCTTTTACCTCGCAACGAACGAAATCCTGGCCGAGTCTGTCCGAGTGGAGCCGTAAAAATGAATCAGACGATTGATTTCCTTTCGCCCGTCACCAAGTCATTCGGATTGGCACTGTGTGCAGCGTCTATCGTTGCGTACCTCGCAGTTCGGTTCAGCGGCGGCAGCGCGAATCGACTCTCGCGACACTGGCCGATTTGGCTATTGCGAGGCTTGCTCCTACTCGCGTTGGGCATGCTGTTTCTGAACCCTGTTCGCGTCACCGAACAGAAAGGCTCGATCGAACCGTCTCAAGTGTTCTTTATGTTGGATGCTTCCGAGAGCATGGCTATCGGCAACGAAAATGCGACGCGATGGGACCAGGCTGTCGAGTTAGTTCAGGAAGCGACGAAGACGATTTACGAGAAAGCAGCGGCAGAAGTAAGTCTGTTTCGTTTTGGGCGTCGGTTGAAGGCGATCGATTCTCCCGCTGACTTGGGTTTGGAAGACAAGATGAGTGACGAAGGGATGGGCGTGTCGTTCGTTGATAAACCATCAACTGACGAAGAAGGGAGCCAAGATGCAGTAAGTGAAGATGCCAGTCCCGCAGTAGAACCGGATACGCAATTGTTCGTGGCACTGCGACAGATCTCGAGTCGCTTCGGGCGGAAGCCGCCTTCCGCCGTTGTCGTTTTCTCGGACGGGCGGGCTCGTGACGCTTCGCAAGTAGAGACCGTGGCAACCGCGTTCTCGAAGTTGGGCGTTCCCGTTCACACTGTTCCGCTTGGAAACACGAAAAGTGGCGGAGACGTGGCGTTGGTCTCTCTTGTCGTCCCCTCGGTAGCACGAAAACAATCGCAAGTCGAAGCGACCGCGTTTCTTCGCAGCTACGGTTTTGACGGAAAACAAGTTGAAATCAAACTCAATGCTCTCGACGCGAACGGGCGAGCAACAAAACGCCTCGCGACGGTACCTGTAAGCTTGGAGAGTGGTTTTCAGTCTGTTCCTATCACGTTTCAAACCGACACAACAACGGAACAGTTGAAGGCGGTCGTTTCGAATCTCCCCAACGAAGTGTCGACCGATAACAACCACTTTGAAACAGAAATGATGATCACGCGTGAGAAAATTCGTGTGTTGTACGTCGAGGGTAGTCGTATGCGAGCGGTTCCCACCACGACAGTCAATGGTCGCGTTTCCATGCAAGGGCCAGGCGGCAGTTTGCTCACAGCTTTACAGGAAGACGTTGATATTGAATGCGTCAATCTAAACGTCGCGGTCAATCAAATGCCTAGCATGAACGGTTCAACGGGGTCATTTCCCAAAACCGTGGCTGAGTTATCCGCGTTTGATTGCATCATCCTCAGTGACGTCCCGAGTCGCACGTTTACTCCGAAGCAATTGCAATGGATAGAGAATTGGGTTCATCGCCGTGGCGGTGGCCTTTGCATGGTGGGCGGACGGAATAGTTTTGGCAGTGGGAATTGGGCCAATACCGAAGTTGCCAAGATCCTGCCTGTTCAATTCAAGGACAGCGCGGATTGGCGAGGTGATTTGCGAGTCGATATCCAACCAGATGTCGTTGATCCCATCCACCCGTTCTTTCGTATCGCTAACGACGATACGGTGAATCGTGGTTTGTTGAACAACTTTCCAGGCTTTCACGGTGCGAACGTTGGCTTGCTACCGAAACCAAGTTTGTCTCGAGTGTTAGCAGTAAGTCGCCCCGAAAGTCTGGCTCCGGCTGGAAAGGAAGCGATGCGAAGAAGCAGTCCGCTATTCTCGACGCAGGGAGTTCGAGATCTTTTGAAGCGTGTAGCGAAGCAAAGTTCCTCCAGCGATGAATTGCCGCGAGAGTTTGCGGGCATCACCACGGGGCAGTACGGAAAAGGTCGCACGATGGCGATGTCGGTCCCGATCACGGGTACGCCGGCCGACGCGTTTTTAAAGTGGGGACGCAACGAGAATGCGAACCAATACTACGGAGCGTTTTGGCGCAACGTGGTCTATTGGTTGACGGAGCAATCCTATGTTGGGCGACGGCGGTTGATTGCTTCTGCTGACAAACGCTACTACGGTCCAGGCGAGACGATTACGATCACCGCAGCCGCTTTCGACGAAGGCGCCAACGAAACAACAGACTACCGACTCGCTGCTGTTGTCGAACCTCAATCGTTTGACATCGAGACCGAGTTCTCTATTGTGCGTTGGCCGAACAACATTCCTCGCGAAGAGGAGGTGGAAAGCCCCTTTGTAATGTGGAACGAAGAATTCGACATCGGGATCAAGAAAGTTGCCGGCAAGGAGACTCACCAGATCGAGCTATCCCTTGCGGACGCACTTCCATCCGGTTCAACGAACCAATCGTTCCGACTCGAGTTAACAGCCTATGAAGACTCGACGCCGGTCGATAGCACTTCGGTACCCATCGAGATCCTTTACGATCCGTTCGAGAAGCAAAACCCGCGTCCGGATCATGATTTGCTAACCACGCTTGCTGAGCAATCGGGTGGCAAGGTACTCAAGGAATCAAAGTCGCTCGCAAAGATGATCACTTCTTTGCCGGTCACGCGCGGTCCATCGGAAATGCGTCGCACCCCGATCTGGAGCAACGGTTGGGTCCTGGCATCTCTGCTTGGACTCGTTTCTGTCGAGTGGTGTTACCGACGATGGGTCGGTTTAGCGTAACCCACGTTTCGCTTTTGCCTGTTTGCTGAACTTAAACTCTGGAAACCGTCATGAAAAACTGTCTATGCGCATCGCTAGTCGTCATGCTCCTAGTGTCCGTCTTAGCAGCAGAAAACGCTTCGTCTGTCGATGACGAAGCCGCGAAGACCAAGAAATGGTGGCGAGAGCACTATCAGCAAGTTGGCAGCGAATACAAGTTTTATCTGAAGTCTCACCCAGATGAGCCGCTAACGATGAAAAAGGAAGCCGTGCTGAAGTACGCGCATCCTAAAGACAACATGCATGGCGAGATGTTCGTTTGGACTCATGGTGGCCGACCACAATTGATCGGGTCGATTTGGTCCTATGTGCCTGATGGTGTCAGGCGATCAGTTGTTCACGAGTTTCAGTCGTTCGCGCGTGAACCACTGAAGCCGGTCGAGATTGGCACTGCAACTTGGGCTCCTAAGATAGGTAATCCTTCAGAATCTATCCCCAGTGCGAAACCACCCGTTGCCTCAAAACGACTCCGTCTCGCCCAAATGAGATCAATAGCACGGCAGTTCACTGGATTCAGTACGCCCGGAGGAAGTCGGGAGCTCGAGCTACGGATGGTTCCTGAGCCGCTGTTCCGATTCGACAATGAAAAATCGTATGGAGCAATCTTCTGCTTTATGAATGGTTGGGATCCTGAGATTATGTTGCTCGTTGAGGCACGCGAAGAGAAGTCAAAATCAAACTGGTACTTTAGTGCCGGTCGTTTCAATGGGACGCCGCTCCGCCTGCAATACAAAGGCAAGGACGTTTGGAGCGTGAAGCACACAAAAATCGATAATCCCCGCTTCGGTGATCCAGAAGGGACGTTTTACGCTGTTCATCACGTCGAGCGCTTCGACGAGCCGAAGCGTTAGCAGGCGGGAACTTACCAACCTGCCAACCAAGTTTGTTACCAGGCTGTCCTCTTCTGGTAGAGCCTCGTGTTCATTACGCAGTCCTCATTGGAGTTGTGATCATGTACGTCATCGTTGTATTCCTTCTGGCGTTTTCATTTTGTGCTGCGTGTCCCCAACAAACGATTGCTCAGGATAAGAGCAAAACGCCGGAGTCTGAGCAGACGTTGCGAGTTCGGCTCGCGAAGCGGTCTCAGGAGATGATTGAGGCGGCACGCTTTCACGTTACGATTGATGGCAAGGCGCAGCAGGTTCCAGTGCAGAAAACTTCACTGCTTAGGCACACCGACGCCGAACGAAAGGAACAAGGTGGGCTTTGGTTGATTGGTGGAAAGGGACGACCGGTCGCGTTGGCTTCAATTTGGACTGAGCCAGAGGCGACAATTTGGCATTGCGAAGTGCGTTCTTTGTCGCCAAACCCGGGTGTTGGCGGGACCCTGATGGCCGGCATTCCCAAATGGAATTCTGAATCGCCAGGCGTGCAGTTCGAACGAATGCCGCAACGGCAAGTCGACGGTAAATCGAAGACTTTAAAACCCGCAAAGACCTCGAATTTGCGGTTTTCGCAAATGAAGTCACAAGCGAAGCGATTCAGTGGCTACGAGAAATGGCGGGGTCAAAGACATGAGTTGCGGGTGCTGCCGCGCGAACTCTATCGGTACAAGGATCCCGAAAATGGAATTGTCGAAGGCGCGTTGTTCGCCATCGCACACAATACAAACACGGAATGCTACCTCATGTTGGAATTGCAGGATAAAGGCCGCGAACAAGACTGGTACTACGCCCTTGGGAGATGTTGTTACGCCGAGGTTCACATCAGTGTCGATAAAAAGGAAGTCTGGACCGTGCCCCAAATTGGAAACGGGGCCTCTGCTGGTCCAAGCGATGCGTACTTCACTTTTCCCGACGTGGCCAAGTTGCCGTCGCTTATACGCAAGCCAAACTGAATTGCGGTCTGGATGGGTGATAACTTACCCAAGGCACTACAGAGACACGCACGTGCCTATTAGAGGATTGCTCTTCAAATCGTGGCGTCACTGCGTAGCGGCGATCGCTGACGTTTTCACGTCGCGTGCACTTTCACTTAGTTGGACCTCACGTATTTGTCCGCTTACATCCCACGAGTAAAGTTTGTCTTGCGATATGGTCAGCCCAATCAACTGTTGGTCGTGGTGTTGCACGACCCGCACTGAGTTCCCTGACTTGGCGTCGCAAACTTTGATATCCAGACCACTGGAACCAACGAAAGCGACAAACTCATTGTTCATGGCAAGGTGACGAGCTAGCCGCGTTTCGTGCTTCTTCCAGATTGTCTTTTTCTCTGCAAAACTCCACACTTTCAATTGTCCGATGGAGTTTGAGATAAAAGCGAGTTCAGCGTTGGGGGAAACTGTTGCTGCACGAATTTCCAGGCTACCAACGTGCATCTCTTCGCATGACTGAGGATCTAACGTATCACGAATTCTCAGGACCCCATTTTGTGATGTAGTAAGGAGCCGCTTCGAATCGGGGAAGAAACAGACAAACTCTTCCCGCTCTTGAGTTGCAATGTTCAGTCGTTTTCGCGTATCGGTGTTCCAAACGAAGCATCCATCTTCGCCATTGGCCGCTAGGAATTGACCATTCGGCGAGAACCCGATATTTTCGAAGCAACCATTTCCTTCGGCCTGATACAGCGGCCCACGCGTCAACGTTTGCAAAGTATTTCCTGTTCGAAACGACCGTTCCGGTAGCTGCCACAAGAAGACTTCTCCTTGCCACGAGGTAATGGCAAGCCTGCGGTCGATCGATAAGGCGACGCGGTAGAAATCTGAACCCTCGATAGAAAGTATCTCTGGCACATTAAGCCCATCGTATAGGTGGACTTTCGTGTGAACCGGAGTGGTTGATTCTCTTTCACGGAAGCAAAACACTGCGGCGCGATTCTCAGAATCCATCAAAGAAAGGTCTCGCAATAGGACATTCTCGACATGCTCCATACTGTGGTAGCGGTATCCACTTGCAACTAAAACCCCCATTTCCAACGCGACCAGCATCGCAACAACCGTTGCAACACCTAACCACAATCGCAGGAACCAGAAAACGCGGTTCACTGGTTTACTGTATCGAACAAGCATAACGTCCTTCCTTTATGTTGATTAACAAGTTGCACGTCGCGATGACGTAAACGGCACGATTTTCGCAGCCGGAATCAAAAGACAAAGAAACTTACTTCCCAATTGTTCCGACCCGGCTACGGCTATGGATTGTCAGGTCTTGTCAAAACGCAGTCAGGTAGGTCAGCAGCCCGACTTGAAAAAACGCGATTGCAGACGAAACCGTAAGGGCTCGTCGAGGCCAGTAGCGCAACATCGCCAAGATGAGAGCGCAGACGGTGGTCGTTCCAATGAGTTTTACAATCACGAATGGGAAAACGTGGCCACCTGCTAACTCGAGCAACCATCGCCCCACTGGGTTCCGCTCGGCTTCCATGATGACATCGTCATTCAGGACGATCAGTGCGGCGTCATGAACGCTGATGGCTGCAATCACCAACGCTGAGGACGCTACAAGCAAACCACGACTAAAGAACTTCTTGTAAACCATCGTTTCTTCTCTCCATCTCGTGTACGTCACTTCCCTTCGCTGACTGCGAGTTACGTCCAATACTTCACGTCGTTCACCAAAGAGTCCACCAAATACCGTCGTAGTCGCGTTGCCTAGTCGCCGCTAGATGTGCCTAAAAAGCGATCAGGGTGAGTCGAGGCTCGATCTAGCGATCCCGTTGCCCGCGCAAGGATTGATGCAGTTTCTTGGGGAAAATCAGCAATTCCCGCGATTGATTCGAATCGGTACACCATGCATCGAAAAAGCGTCCGTGTGCTCAATTACTGGGCACAAGAAACCGACAGAAAAACCAGCAACAAAGAAGACACTCTGTCTTCTTTAGTTATATCGGCATGAGGATTGAAAATGGAAAGGCCAACATTGGGATTTTGACCCAAACGAATTTCCGTCATTTAAACGCAAATTGTTGCCTATTTTGCTTGATTCAGTGATTGTATGGCATGGCGGAGCATTTGTGCAGCTAGCCCTCGATTTCCAGACT
>CAYNJG010000276.1:0-9329 GCA_964397295.1 uncultured Pirellulaceae bacterium | reverse complement strand
ACCATCACCCAACCAGGTGTTGGTGGTTTGTTACAAGTTGCAAAGATGGAAGCCAACTCGGCAGGGGCCAGAACAACTACGCTTGCGCTCACCGGTGAAAACGTGGATCTGCAAACGACCGCGGCGCGTCGACGATGGCAATGGAACGATGTTCCAGCCGCCGGTTACCCAGCGTTCACTTGGCAGCCTAATCTCGCGAAGGATTCCGACGACACCTATCAGGTTGATGTTGCCATGACACCATGGGGTGGTCGGCAGTTGATAGGCACGGCTTTCAAACGCACCGAAGCAGACGTTGAATTTGAGCTAGATTTCATACCTAGTGCGATGGAAAAAGAGACTGACGCAAATGCCGTTCAGTCGGACAACTCGGAAGCGACAGCGTGGTCAGAGAGCGCTGCGAAGGTTGCCGCCGGCGAATTCAGAATACGACTGAAGAACAACCTACCGTTTCACCTGACTCATTGCCGTGTCGTTGTGGGCGCGACGGTAAAGTACGACACGAAACTTGCAGACCAAATGGCTCAGCAAGATCGGTGGAGAAATCAACTCGAATACTTTGGCTCCGCCAGTGATGCCAAGATCGACGTCTACCAGATCTTTTTCCTTCCGGACCTACAACCGAACGGAGACGAAAAAGTAACAAACGCGGAGGCCTCGATGAGCCCGCGTCATCAATGGGATCATCGCTTAAAATGGGAAGAAGGTACGATTTCCTTGCCCAGGATCGGACGCATTGGCACTGCTTCCGCGTGGCTGATCGCCACGATCGAATCATCGCCCATCATGGAAATAGATGAAAGCAAAAGCAGCTTTTCCGCGAACGACGAGTTCCATATCTATTTGCAAGAGATCCTGCCGGAAGACATGCCTGACGCGAGTGTGTTCGTCGCAGCGGAAACAGATTCGAAACAGGCTAAACCCTAGATCACATTGCTGTACTTTTTCGGAACTCGGTACTCCGTTTCCTGCCAATGCGTGGTAGAACACTTTCCACCCTTGCGCAGACCTCCAACTCGCCAACATCGAAATGGGTTCAACAATGAAACTACCAACCACCGTTCTTTTTTGGGGCTTCATTTTTTGTCTCGTCTTCGTCACACATTTGGCAGCACAAGATGACGACTTCAAGCCGCTCTTCAATGGTAAAAACCTAGATGGCTGGCAACGCGTAAACACCGACGAATCAACTTGGTCGGTGAAGGACGGCATGCTGCTGTGCACTGGCAAGCCCATTGGCGAGCTACGCACCACAAGGATGTATCAGAATTTCATCTTGGAAGTCGAGTGGCGACACATGAAGCCCAAGGGAAACGCTGGCATTTTCGTGTGGGCGGATGATATCACGGCTCCAGGTGTTCCCTTCCACCGCAGCATTGAAGTGCAAGTACTGGAAAACGAATACGGAAACACGCGTGGCCACACGACGCACGGTGATATATTCCCCATCCACGGCGCAAAGATGAAGCCGGTCAACGGTCGCGGTGGAAATCGAGCATTTCCCACCGAGAACCGTTCGAAACCGAGCCCGGAATGGAACCAATACCGTATCGAATGTATTGAAGGAGAGATCTCGCTGGCTGTGAATGGCAAAGTTGTTACGCAAGGACAAAACTGCATCCCTCGCAAGGGATACATTTGCCTCGAATCCGAAGGCGGCGTCGTTCACTATCGCAACCTACGGATCAAGGAGTTGGATGACACGGAAGTCGACGAGCAGTTAGTCGCAATCGCTGACCGTGGATTCCGATGTCTATACACAGGAATCGACCTCGAAGGCTGGGAATCCGAGGGCGAATGGAAATCGCAAGACTGGCGTATTGTGCACAGCACAGAAACAAATGGCACTCTTTCCACCGCGATCACAGACGACAGCGTGGGCTTTATCTGCGATCTAAAGACGAAAGAGGAATCAACGCCAACGGTCTACTGGCGAGGTACACCAATAAAAATCCCGTTGCGAAAAAACAAATGGTGTCGAGTCGAGGGGCAGCAGAAGGGAAACCGTTTGATCGTCAGCCTCAATGATGGCCGACAGCTTCCACCCGTTCCTTTAGAAGCTGGCAACTCGCTAAAAATCGAAAGCGAGGGCGCTATTGAGGTCGCAAACGTTTACGTGAGGCCCGACACTACGAAACGTCAAAACGAGTAGGTGTTACGGTTCGTCTGATCTCGATTTAGACGGACTGATCAAAAAAAAGGCCACCGAATATCGGTGGCCTTTCTGTCTGTTTCTTCGGTTCGACCAAAACTAGCGACGGTTGCCGAGCAAGCCGGACTTCATCAAGAAGTAGATCAGCGTCAACGCGGTCGAGATTGCAGCAGCAACATAAGTCATCGCGGCGGCAGTAAGCACGCGGTCGATTCCCGTTCGCTCATCAATATCAATAATGCCAGCTTCAACGACGAGCTTACGAGCTCGGTTACTCGCGTTGAATTCAACAGGAAGTGTGACCAGTTGGAACAACAAAAGGCAGGAGAACAATACGACGCCAACACCAAAGACGATTTCCCCCAAGATGCCCATGCTATTGCTTGCGACTAGCGCCGCACCAATCGACATAGCAATCATCCCGATTTTGTTTCCAATTCCGACGGTCGGAACCAACATCGATCGAATACCGAGCGGTCCGTAGGAAGTCGCGTGTTGAATTGCGTGCCCTGCTTCGTGCGTTGCAACGCCAATCGCTGCAATCGAGCTGCTGTTGTAGACCGGCTCGGAGAGTGCGAGGTGTTTATTCGTTGGACTGTAGTGGTCGCTTAGGTAGCCACTGGTGGGCACAACCTTCACATCCGTAATGCCAGCTTTGTCTAGCAGCAACTGTGCTGCCTGTGCGCCGGTGATTCCGCGACGCGATGGAACTTTCGAGTACTTGTTAAATGCACTCTTCACCATCCAGCTCGCGATTCCAGATATCACCATGCCGGGTAACACGACCATCAACATGTACTGAATGTTCATGCCGTAGCCCATTCCACCGAATCCCATCGTACGTCTCCTCAAAACAACGTGTAAGCGTTAACTGCTGGAATCATATACGTCATGGAGCCAGCTGCCGAGACGAATCCGCGGCGGATTGCGGGTCTAACCCACTGCGAAAATCGCTCGAGAAACCTATTCGGCACGAATGTCCGTATTTCCTACCCCCACCATAGTGCGGTACGCTGTCAAACATGGCGAAAAAGAAAAAGCAAAAGATACGCACGACATTTCGAAAAAACCGCCAAGTACGGACGCGCAAGCAGAACCTCACGGACGAATATCGAGAGCACGGTTTTGAGCAAGATGAAAGCAGTCGCTCGGAACGCATCAGCGGCAAGGGCGAACTAACTCGAAAACGAACCGTTGTGGGTGTCGAGCCAGGGGACGAAGAGACGGGCCTTGGCATCATTCGCGACATCGATGTAACGGAGTGCTTGGCCGGGACCGTACTTCGATCTGGTGGATTGAAGAGCAGCGTACGCGCGGACGACGGCCAGATATACGACTGCGCCACGCGGCGGATTCTAAAAACCCTGGCCACCGATCAACGCCATGTCGTCGCGGCAGGTGACCGTGTGATGTTCCGACCCGCGCAAAACAACGAAGGCATTATCGAACGCGTCGAACCACGTCACGGTGTGCTCTGCCGCACAAGCCGTGGCCGGCAACATGTCCTTGTTGCTAACGTGGATCAATTGCTGATCGTCAGTAGTGCGGCGGAGCCCATGGTCAAACCGCATCTAATTGATCGCTTTCTCGTGACCGCCGAAAAATGGAAAATCACACCCGTCATTTGCATCAATAAGGTTGACCTGATCGACGCAGCGGACCTCCAACCGCTCGTCGGTGTGTACGCACGAATGGGGTATCGTACGATTTTGCTTTCGGTTCAGAATGGTACGGGTGTGGACGAAGTTCGCGAGCTTGTTTGCGGACGCCAGAGTGTCGTGCTGGGGCAAAGTGGCGTTGGCAAATCGTCGTTACTGAACGCGATCGAATCGGACCTACAGCTTCGCGTCAACGTCGTGAGCACAGACTCTCAAAAGGGAAAACATACAACAACGGCTGCACAGCTGGTTCCGCTCGAGATGGGTGGCTATATCGTCGACACACCGGGCATCCGTCAATTTCAACTTTGGGATGTCATCGCCGAAGAAGTGGCGGGCTACTTCCGCGACCTTAGAGCTTACGTCAGTTTGTGCCAGTTCCCCGATTGCACGCACACACACGAAGGCGGCTGTGCGATTAAACACGCGGTGGCCGACGGCGGGTTAGATGCAAGACGCTACGAAAGCTACTGCCAAATGCTGGAAGAGTAACGATCGGTGACACTATGTTGGAGTTTTGGACACCGATTGCGTATTTTGCCTGCGCAGTTGCCGTGTTCATCGTGTTTATCTGCTTGGCAACCGCCGAGGGGAAAAAGCTGGAACTGAAACGGTCACAAGAAAAGGCCGAAGCGATCAAGCGTCTGGGTGGCGAGCACATGTACGCCTACATCGACGCAGAACTTATCGAGGAATTTCGGCTCTCGAAAGGAATGGGGGTATTCGACGAAATCTCAACCGTCCGCGACGTCATTCAAGGCCACGATGTCATTCTCTATTTCGGCGACTTTCTATATGGTGACGACTGGACAACGACAGCATTTCTGACGGTGGTTGACGGAGTCGAATTCGAGCCGTTTCTCACCCACCCGACTCGCTGGTGGTTTGGACGTGAACTGTTTGTCGAAGTGACGCCGCTGGAAGAGGTTTTCGACTCCCGCATTCGAGAATTGATTGAGCGCCGCAAATGGAAAGTCGAAACATGTGATTCCAGTTGCCTCATCTATCCTCGGTTTGGGCGGCACGAGCCAAACGAATATGCGGACATACTGGAAGACGTGAAGCGAATCGTTGCTGAACTACTTCCACCCAACGGGGAACTTGAAAGCTGATTTCACACGACTTTCCGGGGCTGCAACAGCTTCGCAATCAAAGCTGTCCAGCCGGTCTGATGCGACGCTCCCACGCCTCGGCCGGTATCCCCGTGAAAATACTCGTAGAACCAAATGTGATCACGGAAATTGGGATCGGCTTGGATGCTCGGATGATGCTGATAGACCGCACGATTGCCTTCTTTGTCCTTGAGGAATATCCGCGCGAGACGCGTCGAAATATCTTGGCCAATCTCATCGAGCGTTCGCATTTGCTGCGACCCGGTCGGACATTCAACTTTGAAGTCGTCACCGTAATAATGATGGAACTTTTGCAGCGACTCGACGATCAGAAAATTCATCGGGAACCAAATCGGCCCGCGCCAGTTGGAGTTGCCACCGAATAAAGATGTTGTGGATTCGCCGGGCTGGTAATCCACGACTGTCGTCTCCATGCCCTTTGTGATGTCCGAACTGGCTTCCAAGCGATACGGTTGAGATTCGTGGATCTTCGATAGGCCGCGCACGCCGTAATCGGACAAAAACTCCGACTCATCCAACATCCGTCGCAGCAAACACTTCATCCGATGCCCCCGCAAAAGCGAGAGCAAACGTCGCTCGCCACGCCCGGGTTCGTGCCAGCGTGACACAAGATTCGCCAGCTCCGGTTTGTTTTCGAGGATCCAAGTAATACGTTCATTGAAAAGCGGTAGGCGTTCGAGTGTTTCCGGCTCGAGTGTCTCGACAGCGAAGAGCGGTACGAGCCCGACGAGCGAACGCACCTTCATCGGGATGTTCGGTCCATTGGGAATGTGCAGTACGTCATAGAAGAACTTGTCTTCGTCGTCCCACAGACTGGCATGCGTTTCACCGATGTCGGTCATGGCTTTCGCAATCGCCAGAAAATGCTCGAAGAATTTCGTCGCGATGTCTTGGTAGACGGGATTCTCGAGTGCAAGCTCCACGGCGATGCGCATCATGTTCAGCGCGTACATTCCCATCCACGCCGTTCCGTCGGCTTGGTCAACATGGCCACCATTGGCGAGCGGCTTGCTACGATCAAAGACACCAATGTTATCGAGCCCCAAGAACCCGCCTTGAAAAACATTGCGATTATCTTCGTCTTTGCGATTCACCCACCAGGTAAAATTCAACAGCAGCTTGTGAAAGACTCGTTCTAAGAACGCGCGATCCGGCTTGCCGTTGCGTTTGCGGTCCATTTGATAGACGCGCCAAGTCGCCCACGCATGCACGGGTGGATTTACGTCGCTGAATTTCCATTCATAGGCTGGGATCTGCCCGTTCGGATGCATGTACCATTCGCGAGTCATCAAGATGAGCTGGCGTTTCGCGAACTCGGCGTCGATCTGCGCAAACGGAATGCAGTGGAAAGCCAAATCCCAAGCCGCGTACCACGGGTACTCCCACTTGTCCGGCATGGATATCACGTCAGCGTTACGTAAGTGCAGCCATTCGGTGTTGCGGCCTCGCTTCCTTGCTTCCGGAGGAGCGGGCTGATCGGGATCGCCTTCCAGCCATTCTTCGACGTCGTAATAGTAGAACTGCTTGCCCCAAATGAGCCCCGCGAACGCCTGCCGCTGTACCGACTTCGCGTCAGCGTCTTCGAGGCCCGCTTGGATCTCCGCGTAGAAGTCGTCGGCTTCTTGCTTTCGCTGGTCGAAGATAGCTTGATCGAAAGTCGATTGTTGCTCGTTCGATTCTGGCGCCAGACGCAGTCGCACGGTTTCGGATTCGCCAGCGGGAATCGAAAGATGTTGCATTGCCGCGCACTTGGTGCCTCTTCTTGTTGGGTTTACGGCAGAAGAATTTCCATCGACAACAAATTCGTGAAAGGCATCTTTGAAATAGCCCTTTGATTGCGTGGCAGACTTACCCGTTCCAGATCGAGCTGGGTTCGTTTCGTTTTCGCAAAACAGATATTCGCAGGGACCTTCTGAATAGAATCGAAAGTCACCCAATTCATGGTGTGATACGGCCACTTGCTGGTTCTTCGTCAACTCCAGCGAAGGCTTGGGCGAACGGTCCCGCCCCCATGACCAAGTGTTACGGAACCAAAGTTGTGGCAAGAGGGTGAGCTCAGCCGCTTTTGGCCCGCGGTTGTGCACCGTGATTTGGATGAGCGTGTCCGCAGCGTCGGCCTTAGCAAATTCGACGAACACATCGAAGTAGCAATCATCATCGAACATACCAAGATCGAACAATTCGACTTCGGGCTTGTCGCGGTCGATTTGGTTTTCAGTGAGCAGCTCACTGTAGGGAAAACGACGCTGCGGATACTTGTACAGCATCTTCAAGTACGAATTCGTCGGCGTACCGTCCAGATAGTAGTACGCTTCTTTAACGTCTTCGCCGTGGTTGCCTTCTTTGCCAGTGAGACCAAAGAGGCGTTCCTTGAGAATCTCGTCTTGGCCATTCCACAGCGCCAGCGCAAAACACAAACGCTGCTGATCGTCGCAATAGCCAGCGATACCATCTTCGCCCCAACGGTATGCTCGCCAGCGAGCGGCATCGTGACTGACGAAGCCCCATGCGCTGCCGTCTGCGCTGTAGTCCTCGCGCACCGTGCCCCACTGTCTTTCACTGAGGTACGGCCCCCATTTCCTCCATGACGCGGTGACTTTGTCTTCCGCCAGCCTCTTCTTTTCCTTATTCATGCCAAGAGTTTAGCAAAGACGGCCTAGCGACCAAGGATGAGACGGGGCGAATGCTGTTTGCTGCGGGAGCCTGCCTGTTATCTACGTTCAACTAAAACCAACCGAACGCTACCCAAAGTCGAACTTCACACCGATAATGAAGTAGCCATTGCCCAACTCACGTTGCGATACGATTTGGCCACGAATCAAAGAATTACTGCGCTGTGATTCTCGCGTCTGCAAGTAGACGTACTCATTTCGATCTTCCACTGGACGATCACACATCAGACTCATGCCGCCAAAGGAAATCTCCATACTAATGGCGAAGACACCCGTTTCAGGTGGAAGATTCTGCACGCCCACGCAGCCTTCTTCTAACTCGAGACTGGGGTACAAAGAGAACAGCTGGCAAAAAGGTTGTCGTCTGTGAACTCTTCGTTCAACGGCATTTGACATTCGCAACAGCATCATCGAAGCAAAATCGATGGAGGCGAAACTCATATTGCCGCCACTCGCCCACCAGCCAGACCCCAACTCTCTACGCCATGTGAAGTCCACATCCAAATAGACAACTTGCTGATGAAGCGAAATCGATATCGTGGAAAGCCCCATTTTGGGCGACCCGCCAGACTGAATAACGCCGATTCCCTTTTTCGAAATATCTCGGCATATTGCATAGTGCTCCATCCCGTTGTGATTGATTGTCACGGGTGTAAGCAACGGAATCCGTGGCTCTTTACGTAGCTGCGATGCGCCATCCTTGGCCGCTTCGGTTGCCCAATCACTAATCAGCGATTCAGCCTCCAAATCACCCATAAGCATTGATACAGTCATCTATGTAAGTCGCCTATCGTATTTCAGTTAAAGCCGTGCGCGGCCGCACATACGCAAAGCTACCTTGCAGTCTCAACTAAACAGAAGAATGCGGTTAGCCGCTCGTCAAAGTGTTGAGCAAATCCCACAATCAAATGGATGTCAGGCGGAAAAGAACACCATCTATTCAAACGCGTGGTGTAGTTAGGCCACGTCTAGATTTGCTCAATATGCACACCGCGACGTGACCGTTCACGTAAACGAGCGTCGTCGATCAACATCGCGACACCATCCACATCATTGATCGCATGCAATTGAATTACGGGATGCGATCGATCACTAGACGTGATTTCGATAGTACCGACGTCAAAGAAACGCTCAATCAGCCCCTGTTCATGGCTGACGTCACTCATGTCGATCAACTCGATGCGATTCGTTCGACGCACCAAGATGCCAGAACGGTGAATAAGCCGATGATTCGTCAGCTCGTAGTGAACGTTGAGCTTCTGCACAAATAGGTACGCGGCTAGTCCAATCCAAACCAACACGACGACTGAAAGAACGACCAATAATTCCCATTGTGTCGCTCGGACCCAGAGGGCACCAATGGGCAAGACGATCGTGATCAATCCTGCCAACAGCCAAGAATGAATCAAACCCTTTGAAGAGAAACTACCTGACCAAATAATGGTTTCGTCTTCTTCAGCAAGGTGCGAGCGTTTCCCAAGCCGCGGTGCTTCGCGCAATGACACCTCAACGCCACACTCGCTGCAAAAACGCGCATCTGTCGGAACGCTAGATCGGCAGTTTTGACAATGTGTCGACAAAACAGATCTCAAGAAGAGGCTAGAAAAGCATCAATCACGGGGCGACAGCATAGCGAGTTCTTCACCAAGAAATCGAGATCAATGGTCGGTCGATGAAACGAGCTGACTTACGACGAAAAAGGTCCGTACAAGCC
>CAYNJG010000275.1:0-9506 GCA_964397295.1 uncultured Pirellulaceae bacterium | reverse complement strand
CCATGCGTCAGCTGTAGCAGAAGATCTAGGTAACGATAGCGAGGCATCATCGATCGACGACGAGCAAGCCACCACACCCAACGAATCCGAAACAGTCAAAGAGCAAGTGGCTGAAACAGTCGTCGAAAAAGAAAAGCCAAAGGTCGCCTCTACGAAGCCGACTATCCCCCATTTCAAGCCACCACCGCGACGAAAAGCTCGAAAAACAACTCCAAAAAAGACCGCCAAGCCGAAATCTATCGATCTAGTCGACACGCCCAAAACTACAGCGAGCAAACCGGCAGTTTTAGCCACGTCGCCAATAACTTCGCATACATCCGACGATGTGCCGAGCAAAGACATTCCAAAAGAGTCGGGCCTCGACGAAGTCACACCGTCGACTTCAAAAATAACGAAGTCTTTACCTTCGCAGCCATCGATTGCCGATACTGCAACAAAAACCCAGATGCCCAAGCGTGTTCCGAAGACCACAAAGCGAGAGTCCAACACAACGGCACAGTCATCGATCAGCCTAACGCCGCCGTTATCAACCAAAGCTAACAAAGCCAAGGTAGTAGTAGAAGATGTAGCCACAGCGAAAGAGCCATCTGCCACTCAGAAAACGGCCAGCAAGCTCGCTTCACAAAAGACCGAAACGAAAACAGTTAAGACTGAACCCAAGAAAACTAAGACGCGAGTCGAGAAGAAAACGACGCCGAAACGAAACCCTCTTCAGCTAGTCATCGAGAATCCGAAAAAGATTGGCTACCCAGTTTCTTTCCTTATCGGAGACGAGCAAAAAACGTTGCAACCCGGGGAAAAGCTTGAGCGTATCCTGTCCACGCGAGGTAGCACGGCCAACGTGCACTTTGACCGAGGTGGAGATTTCGGAGAAGCGATCCTGAACTTGAAACCTGCCGACTACGAATTCAAGGTAACGCGAGAAGGATGGAATATCGTTCCGCAAGAGACTGCTGAGTAAGTCCAAACGAAGGCAGTCGCACCAAAAAAAAAGCACGGCAAGATAAAAAAGGCCGCCCTCGCAAAAGCGTGGGCGGCTTTCTTTTTTCGTTTTCTACTTACGGCGGCGATGCTGGCTGCCACGACGACAGATCAGTTCGCACACTTTAGTTAGATCGAGTCCAAAACGGTTGGAAGTTGGTTGGTCGGCGGTGCCGCACTGGGAATCTCATTCGTCGGTGGGACAAGATTCGTCGGCGGATTGGGAGGAACCATCTTCGTTGTCGGTGTCGGTCTCATGGGCACCTCCGTCTCCGGGCCCGGCATTGGCGGCTCTACCGGTGGCAACACAGCGGGCTGTACATTCTCGACATAGCCACTATCCATGTCTTCCTGTGGAGCAGCGATGGGCTCAGGCTGAGTCAATTCATGACTTTCCACAGGCGGCGGCGCAGCATTTGGCGGGTTGGCATGCTCACCACAATTGCACTGGTAGTGCGAATTGCTACACGCATGGCCTCCACAATTTGTGCTGTAGCAGCCGGACAAGAAGATCGCGGCCAGCATCGCTGGCAGAACAATCAAATAACGCATCGTGAGAATCTCCCTATTCTCGAATAATTGCTTCCTTCGCAATGCATCCATTGCTACCAGGTCATCGACATCACAGCACTGCTGTCGCAAGAAAAAGGAGATGATCCCTACAGTCCGGTTACCTGCTGCAACCGTCAGTCACAAGCAGACCTACAAATATAGAAGCAACGTTTGACCGTAAATCCACACGAGCTAAGTTTCTAAATACACATCTCGTTCTTTGGAAAAGATCATGACAATGGGCCCAGACCAAGAAAGCCTAACTGATGGAGATCCATGCGTCGCCGAGTTCTTGGCTCGACATGGAATTGCGAAGCAGGCCGAGGCGGAGCCAGAGACTCCCAATCCTAATCCTCCTACCGCCGCGCCATCTCCAGTTGAAACGATGGTCTTCGACGAATCTACGGAGCAAACGATCGAGCAAAAGTTAGGTTTGGCGACCGCTGGTGTAAAAGCGGTCGCGCAAGACATGAGCGGCGCTACGGTATCCATCAATAATACCCCAGCTCCAAATCGTCCTGCCGCTAGACCGACCCCAACAACGACAACTCAAACGCCACCGCAGGCGGCTGCCAGAAAGCAGCAGAATGCGACCGCTCGCCCAGCGCAGCTTCCAGCTCGCCGCAAACGCGACGTTGCTGACCAAAAGTCTGCGGACGCCATGCGACAACTGCGGTCCGTCGCCAATTCGATTTCTGTTTCAATTTCACGATCGAATCAGGTGAAAGAAAAACTGAACGAAGCAGCTCGATTTTTAGCGATCGCAATGATCGCGGGATTGTCGGCTCTTGGATTGGCTTATTTCACGAGTACCGCTCGATCGTTCATTTTCTTTGCCGCCGTGATCACACTCGTGTTGGGACTACTTTGTGCCTACCGCACGACCATGATCATGACTCGGCTCCGCCGCGTGGCAAAGCTTTAACACAGATATGCCACTTCTGTTGTTGAACGAAGTGCCATCACCCAAGTAGACTGCGCGGTCTGTTTAGCAGACCGCGTTTTTACTTGGCTATTGGCTCTTTGGCGTTTCTATCGTGGCACTTGTTACTCTCAACGACGTAAGTATTCGTTTTCGTGGTCCGGCATTGCTGGACGATGTCTCTTGCCAAGTGGAAGCCGGCCAACGCATCGGTTTGCTCGGCAGAAATGGAGCCGGCAAAACGACGCTGATGAAAATGATCAGCGGGCAAGTACAACCCGACAACGGACAGATACAGCTTCAAAAAGGAGCCAGTGTCGCAATTCTTCGCCAAGACGTACCTCAAGACGTGACTGGATCGATCAGTTCAGTTGTGACCGAAACAGCAAACGTGACTTCGGACGCGGGAAGGCTGCGTGTTGAACGAACTCTGTCTCGGATGCAACTCGATCCGGACGCCGCATTTGAAACACTTTCTTCGGGAATGAAACGACGCGTGCTGTTGGCCTCAGCGATTGTCGACGAGCCTGACCTTTTGCTGCTCGATGAGCCTACGAACCACTTGGACATGCAAGCGATCGACTGGCTCGAGACATTCTTACTTGGCTGGCGTGGTACGCTGATGTTCGTCACGCACGACCGGATGTTCCTGCGCAAACTCGCAACGCGAATTCTTGAGATCGACCGCGGGAGAATCTTTGATTGGTCCTGCGACTACGATACTTTCCTCAAACGCAAAGAAGAATCTCTCGCAGCAGAAGAAAAACAGAACGCACTGTTCGACAAGAAACTGGCGCAAGAAGAAGTATGGATTCGCCAAGGAATCAAAGCTCGTCGTACACGTAACGAAGGACGGGTGCGAGCATTAAAGCGTTTACGAAACGAACGCCAAGAGCGACGGGAGAAAGTAGGCAACGTAAATCTTCGCATCCAACAAGGACAGCGCAGCGGCAACTTAGTCGCAGAGGTGAAAAATGTAACGTTCGCCTACGACGACATGCCGATTATGGAAGACTTCACGACGACGATCTTCCGCCAAGAAAAGGTTGGCATCATTGGCCCCAACGGCGCCGGCAAAACGACTCTGTTGAGAATCCTTTTAGGGAAACTCAAACCGCAGTCTGGAACAGTACGAACGGGTACGAATTTGGAAATCGCCTATTTCGATCAGCTTCGGGATCAGCTCGACGAAAACAAAACCGTGCAAGAGAACGTCGGCGACGGATACGACACGATCAAGATTGGTGAAAATACGCAGCATATCATCGGTTACTTACAGAACTTTTTGTTCTCGCCGGATCGAGTACGCACGGAAGTCAAATTCCTCAGCGGCGGTGAACGCAATCGCGTGCTCCTCGCGAAGCTATTTGCAAAGACAGCCAACACGATCGTACTCGACGAGCCAACCAACGATCTGGACGCAGAGACACTCGAACTTCTCGAATCGAAACTCGTCGAGTTCGATGGCACGGTCCTGGTTGTCAGTCACGATCGTGAATTCTTGAACAACGTTGTCACTAGCACCATCGTGTTCGAAGAAGAGGGCCTGCGAGAATACGTAGGCGGATACGACGACTACGTACGGCAGAGCAAACCTGCCGCGCCGCCAAAAGCGAAAGGAAAACCGAAAGCGAATCCCCAAAAAGCAAACAAAGCTGCCGAAAAGCCCGCAGCAAAAAAACTCAGCTACAAAGACAAGCTGGAGCTAGAAAAACTACCGGCCAAAATCGAAGAACTCGAAACACGCATTGCCGAACTTCATACCGCCATGGGCGAGTCCGGTTATTTCCAACGTCCTGCCGCAGATCTGGCAAACGACAAGAATGAACTGACCAAGCTCGAATCGGACCTAGAGACCGCGTTCGAGCGATGGCAAGAACTCGAATAAAGCCTGGAAAAGTCGCAGCTTGACTTACCTAACGCTGCTAGGTACTATACCTAGCAGTTCAAGGTAAAGGAGATTTGCGGCATGGCATCTAAAGAACTAATGGCGGCTTCTTCTCGACCGCTTGTGCTTTCGATCCTCAGCGACCGAGAAAGCTACGGCTACGAAATCATTCGCCGTATCAAAGAACTGTCTGATGGTGAAATCGCTTGGACGGAAGGCATGCTCTACCCGGTTCTTCACCGCCTAGAACGTGACGGACTGATCAAAGGGCGCTGGGTCGTGGCGGATACAGGCAGAAAACGCAAATACTATCGCGTTAGTGCCGCAGGAAAGAAACAGCTCAAGGCCGAGCAACTTCAGTGGGAAACCGTAGACGGAATGTTACGAAACCTTTGGGGAGGACTAACGAAATGTTCGATTTAAACGAAAACGTAAAACAGTGGCGAAACGAGTTGCTAAGTGGCGACACCGTGTCGGCGGTCGAAGCAGACGAGCTCGAGAATCACTTGCGAGAAACATTCGGTGATTTACAAAGCCAGCTAGACTCGGCAGACGAAGCCTTCTGGCTGGCTGTCCACCGAATAGGTTCTCCCGACACGGTTTCACACGAGTTTTCTAAAATCAATACCGCTGATACTTGGCGACGCCGAGCAATATGGATGCTGACCGGTTATCTGCTTCTAAGCGTATTGCGAGGCGGCGTTGGTGTTCTTGATTCATTGATCGGAACGGTTGCGGTGATTCAAAGTGCTCCACTTTGGCTAACGTTCGTTGCCTCTAGCGTCGGATTCACAGCACTCATTGTTGGTGTCACCTACTGGACGTGGAATGCCTCGCATGGCCGATCGCTCGGCATGCAAGGATTCACCGCAAGCCTCGGTAATCGCGCCCGCTCGGGAAAATACGCATCGATAGCCTTCTTGGTGGCGCTGGCGTGGTTGATACCGATGACGCTAAATTTCGGTATCAATGTGGCGGCATCTAGAGTTATGACACCAACCGATTATGGACTCACACACGTTGCGAGCAGCCTGTCGAGCCTGCCCAAAAGCGGCCTATTTTTCGGAATGACAGGTATTCTTTTATGCTGGCTGGCTCAGCAAGAACGCAACTTCAAAGACGAATCTGGTCGTGGACAATTCCGTATTGGCCTAGTTTTGATGGCGTTGGCCGCGGCGGTCTTACTGGGATTCGCGTTGCTGAGCTACGGCGTGGCGCCACTGTACGGGAACGCGTACGCGATCGGAGGCTAATTCGGAAACGCAAGGGAGACAACCGGATAGATCATCGGGCTACAGCTGCCTTGATACTGGGTGCCAACTCTGGAATTGGAGCATCGGGATCAATCTCCTTCCCTTCCCATACAACTTTACCTGCGGAATCGCGAGTTAGAATCCGACTGCGACTACCCGGCGCCGGTTTCTCATTGCGTTTTGGGAGCCACTCTCGCATCTTTTCGATGGTTGATTGCATTTCGGTTTTGCTGACCAGGTTCTCCCACTCGTTGGGATCCTTTTCCATGTCGTACAGTTCTTCGGAACCGTCGGCGTAAGTAATGTACCGCCAGTTTTCGGTACGAATCCCGTGATTGTCATGGTTGTGTGTCGTGATTGCGGGTCGATCGCGGATCGTATTCGCGTCCTTCAACTGTGGACCTAGCGAGATGCCTTCTAGCTTTTCGTTCTTCGGCAAGCCACACAAATCGAGCAACGTTGGATACATATCCAGGAGCTCTGCCGGTTGATTGCATTTCGCATCGGCCGTCACCCCAGGACCAGCGAAGATCAACGGTACGCGAGTCGAACGATCCCATAATGTGTTCTTGCCGGTGATGTCTTTTTCGCCCAGGTGAAATCCATGATCCGACCAAAGGACGACGATCGTATTTTCAGCAAGCCCGTTACGCTGGAGCGCGTCGAGCACGCGGCCAACTTGGCTATCAACAAAACTTGTGCAGGCGAGATAGGACCGCACAATGTTTCGCCATTGATCTGCCTCGCGCAAGAACGTGTGTCGCGGTTCGGGCAGTTTCCAGTGCAGGTACCAAGAGAACCTTGGCGTGTCGTCACGATCATTTTTCAAGTAAGGCGGCAGAATTAGCTCGTCTTCCGGATAAAGATCGAACCATTTTTGCGTGGCGTAACATGGAACGTGCGGTAAGAAAAAGCCGCACGTCAGAAAGAACGGTTCTTCCGGTTTCTTGTCGAGCTGCTCGACCGCCCAAGATGCGACCTTCCAGTCTCCTTTGTCTTCGTCCTTGTGAGGAAACACGCCCCAGTCGACCAACGGATGTTTTGCGGGTGTTTCCACCAGCTTCGAAGGAGGCTTCACTCCCACGCCCGCGGGCGGACCAATGATGTCCCATTCCCTATCTTTCGGCCGTCGCCCGTTGCCTCCATGGTAGATCTTGCCAGTGCTATACGTCTTGTAACCGTTCTGCGAAAGGTATTGCGGTAGTGAAACGATATCTCGCAAAGATTCAACATCTCGAAACCATGGCGCGAGCCCGTAGATGCCGGTTGTGGAAGGACGTAACCCAGTCATCAAACTCGTACGCGAACTGTTGCACAGCGGCGACTGACAATGTGCGTTGGTGAATAGTGTCCCGCGTTTCGCCAAACCATCGATATGGGGCGTTTTGACCTGCGGGTGGCCATCGAGACACCCGATCCAATCATTTTGGTCATCGATGGCAATAAAAAGAACGTTGGGCTTCGCTGCCGTGCAATCAGTCATGTACGAAAGTGATAGCAAAACCGCAAAGAACGTCACGAAACGGGACATAAAACCACCTAGAAGAATAAGGACCGCTGGGCGCAATCATAACGGCCGCTCGCGACGGAGCCAAACGTCCAAAACCGTAAAACTGACTAGTGATTTTCAAAGACTGAAGTTCACTTTTTCATTAAGTTGATAGTAAGATAGAGGTAGGAGAACCTCGTCCAGCTCACCCGGAACAGAACGAAAACCATGTCTGAAACGATTCAACGAACATCCGAAGAAGTGTCAGAAATCGAACGCCACAAGTACTTCCTCAGCGAGAAGGCTGGACACGACGTGGGCTGGGATCACGCAGCCACCGATTGGGAAGAAAACCACAGCGAGCAATTCCGCCGCGAGCACGCGCCCCATGTTACGGGCGGCAAAGGTATCAGCTTTCTCTTTCGCCGATTGTTCGCGAACACGAAATAGTGCCGCGAATAGCCTGGCTGTCGGCTGAGTTCGAGTCTCCTGTACAGCCGAGACAATGCGAACGACAAACAATCGATAGCTTTCAGTTCGATCTCGAGTTTGTCACGACCTAAGGTATACCAGCAAAACGTACGATAAGTGAATTGTTTCGTCGTTGGTCGTCGGCTCCACTGATCAGATAATCAGGCGAACACCACCAAGTTCGGCTAGACCATAGCCGAGCTTGCCGCCGGGCGAACCGATGAACATCAAGTTCGTCGGTACCTTCCACTCTTTCGAAAGCTCTTGAATCAGCTCTGGGCCAAATTTGCCGACTCGTTTTACGTAGTCGATGTCGATCTGCGGATAGGCTTCATCCAAGAACTGCAGGTCATCAGCAAGCTTCGGTGGAATCTCGCTCTCGTCTCGTACGACGGTGACAACTTTGATGCGGTTCGTATCTTCGTTTTCCATCACGTAACGCATCGCGTTGTTGAGATTCGAAATATTGTCACCGCGTGTGAAGAATACAACTTGCTGCGAATTGATTTCATCGATCTTCGAACGCACACTCTTCGCTGCTTGGCGAAGTGGCTTTATCAACGCGGCCGATGTCGCGCGTACGGCTCCCAAGCAAAGCTTCAGCAGTGGAATCCGATATAGCATTACTCCAACAACGGCCATCGTTGGCACGAAGTAGACAAAGAACATTTTGAGGTAGGTGTATTCGCGCACCGCATTGGCAACCAAACCAACGAGCACGGCGGTAATCGCAGTCAGCACCGAAAGCCAAGACGCTCTTACAGGACGAGGCAGTTTGTCGCGTTTGACCTTCAGCAAGATATTGCCAACCGCAAACAGCGCCATCACCGCGAGGAATGAAATCGTATAGACACCGGCCAGCGTTCCAATGTCACCTTTCGAAATGTAGTGCACTGAAAGGCAAAGAATGAAGAACCCTAGTAAGATTCGATACGTCGTTCCCTTGGAACTCAGCTTCAAAAGTGATTGGGGCAAGCAACGATCTAGCGTCATTCGTCCGACCAAACCATTCACACCAACAAAGCTAGTCAGTACAGCACCACTGAGAACCAAGATCGCATCGACCGAAATCAAATACTTCAGTGCCGTGCCGAAGAATCCACCGCCGCCCGCTTTCAGCCCCATCTGAGCCAGCAACCCAAACTCGTAGACTGGATTCGTCTGGATATCGTCGACTCGCAATAGACTAAGAGCCAGCAACGCCATCGCTGGATTGAAAATCAGTACGCAGATCCACATATTGCGTAGCGTCTTGGGAAAGACACCTGCCTCTTGTTCTTCGACAAAGTTCGCTGAACTTTCGAAACCGGAGATGCCCAACAGCGCCACGGCGAATCCGAAGAACAGCGCGGTCGCAATGCTGATCGTTTTCTTTTTCAAGACCTTGGGTTCGCTGTGACCACCGTCTTCGCCATGCTCTTCACCGTGTGCGTTTTCGTCCGCTCCGCCATGACTGCCTGCTTCAACCCCTGCTAGTGCAGCTGGATCCGTTGGAGTTGTTTCCTCTGGAGTTGCGTGCCTGTCTTCTGACGAAGCGACACGTGTTGCTTCGACTACGTTTCCTTTTGCGTCATAGGCAGTGACTATTTCGCCCGCTTCGTTCAACACCGTAACATGTGCTGCGTAGCCTCTACCCTCGGGTGTTTTCACGATGTCTTTATGAACGGTAAGAGGGTCGCTTAGATTCGCACGCAGAGTATCCGTGCCTCCGCCAAAAAACACGTAGCCGATTCCGACGAGGATCAGCAGCGTCAGCGTCACTAGATGCGTCACGAAGATACCGATAGCAACGGACGCTGATTCCGAGATTCCCTTGATGGTCAACGCGGTAAACAAACCAAGCAAACCGATCGTAGCCCACCACGTTCCACGGAAACCAAGGAACGACATTTTGAGCACATTCCGGGATTCACCCAAGAAGTCCAGCAGGTTTGCGCCGTAGTTCATGGC
>CAYNJG010000274.1:0-9558 GCA_964397295.1 uncultured Pirellulaceae bacterium | reverse complement strand
GGATAACTACGACGCTCGCCATGCCAGTCTTGTTCTGCTGCTCCATTTTCGTATGGTGCAACACCGGATCGGCAGCCGAATGGACAGGCAATTCATTTTTCACCAACAACTGGAGCGCGATCGACAACTGGTTTGCCTTCAACGTCGCGAATGGATCTAGCGAAGACGCGTTGCTACCCGGAAATCTATTCGCACGTACCCGGCCCAACCTGGATATCAACGTGTCCCTCCGCAACCTCACGTTCTCGGATGCCGGCTTGATAAACGCTCCCGCCTACACGCTGGGAGGTTCGGGCAGGATTGATATCTACGGTGGAATCAGTAACCATTCGAATTCAAGCCAAACAATCAACAATCCAGTTCGAACCAGATCAGACAATCTCGTACTCTTTTCAACTAGCTTTTCCAACGACGTGGCCGGTCGAGGAAACCTAACGTTCAACGGTACCGTCACACTAGATGCGCCATTGACCGGAGTCGTCGCGGGGCTCAATGGAATTTCGTTCAATGGCGCGATTGCGGGTGGCGGCGGTTTGCAAGTCGTCGGCCCCGGAACAACAACGCTGGCGGCATCCAACTCATTCACCGGAGATCTCACCGTCGAGGGTCGAGTGCGGGTTACGGGGCGCGGAAGAATCGCCAATCAAGTGGACGTGAACGTCCTGGAATCGGGTTGGTTCCGCGTCGAAGTGCCCGATGCGATCAATGGCCTTTACGGGGCAGGCGAAGTTCAACTGGCCACAAATGCGTTTCTCGCGGTCGGCAATTATGCAGGATTCAATGCCAGGGGCGACGGGAACTTTGTCGGGCAAATCAACGGTCCGGGGCAACTCTCGAAACGCGGCGTCGATGGCCGTTTCGTGCTGGGGGGCATTAACTCGTACGCGGGCGGGACGCTAGTCGAGGAAGGAATCTTGGCTGTTTATGGCGAAGAATCTGGCACCGGAAGCGGCGACACTGAAGTGTTCTCGGGTGCGACGCTGGAGGGCAGTGGTGTCTTGGCGAGTGAAACGATCGTTAACGAAGGCGCAATACTCCGACCCGCCCCGCGCGGTAGCAGTCTTTCAGAGGATATTGCTTTTGGATTTGAGGATCTCACGCTGCTCGATGGGGCAATCACGAAACTGGAAATCGCCAACCTACGGTCGGCACCTCTTAATTTTGTACATGCGAGTGTTGATGTCGCAGGCACAGCGAATCTTGACGGAGTCCTTGAGCTAACGAAAACTCTAACCCAACTTCCGGATGGCGAACGACTCCGCATCTTCGACGCCGGACAAATCGTCGGTGAATTTGACCGTGTCGATGGAGTTATGCTCAATGACGCACGATCACTTGCCATCGTTTACAGCGATACTTTCATAGACGCCGTGGTCGCGATCCCGGGCGACACGAATCTAGACGGCGCCGTCAACTTCGCGGACTTCCTCACTTTATCGTCGAACTTTGGCACGGGCAGCATCTGGACGGAAGGCGATTTTGATGGAAACGGAATGGTGGAGTTTCCCGATTTCCTGAATCTCTCGAGGAACTTCGGAGAATCAACTGCGGTCGCAGTACCAGTACCTGAGCCGAAATCGGGCTTTTTGCTCCTTATTGCATTCGTGGTCGCAGCGGTCCGTCGCCGGTCTTCACCACCCGCCCCGAGTTGGACAAACCAGTGCTAACGACCGCGCGGCCAGGGAAAGAGAAAGAGCGATCAACGTCCTGATCGACGTAATTGTCACCCCGTAGTGGTGCCGGATCTGACTACGAGTCTGCCTAAATCACGAAGCGTCTCTATTCCTCGATCGGAGATTCTCGTCCCCGCACATTGTAGTTCCTTCAACGCGATAGATGCCGACAAGTGATCGATGCAGTCGTCCGATACGGAGGTATCGTTCAAGATCAAATTCTGCAGGTTGCGAAACGATGGCAAGCAACGTAAGTCGTCGTCCCTCAAGTTCGTGTTTGACAGATCGAGTCCTGTGAGAGTTTTACATTTTACCAGTGACACAATGACCGTCTCTCCGATTCGCGTATTCGCAAGTCGTAGAGTCTTCAACCCTGGAATGGACGCAAAGTCGACTACGGTGCTTTCGTCGAGGACGGTGTCGGATAAGTCGACCGTCGCACTTGAGAAAAACAAAGCTGCCCAGACAAAATCATGGGGCGGATCGAACCGAATGCTTCCACCAAGCGACTCGATTTGCCGCTGCGTTTTTCGGAATCGGCGAACCATCAAAGATTCTCCAACGAACAACGCTGTTGCAAATACAAGTAGACCAACTGCAACTGAAATAGCGACTAGGTTGGTCTTCGGTCGTTTCGCCGGTAGATCATCGTGCAGTGCAGAATCGCTTGGCGAATCAGGCACCAGCGGAAGTCGCGCTTGTTCACAGACGGAGTAAGCCAAGAAGGCGATCAAGGTTACTGCAAAGAGCCGGACGGGAAATAGGAGCCATGCTTCCATGAGTGTCTTTCCATGTTCGATTCCAACTCGCGAAGCTTACCTGCTCACAAGCTGGCTTGAAAAGACCGATTGTGCCTAAGGCTGTGAGTCACTCAATTCAAGCAACGCAGCGATCTCATTCGTAACTTTAGCAGCAATGAGTTCAATTCCTGGACGTCGATAATGGCAATCGTCATTGAAGTGTTCTAAGTCTTTTGGCAAAAACTGCTCAAGATCGATCAGCTGAATCCCCAGTTCATTGGTGAGACCCCTGGTCGTATTGTTGTAACTTTGCATCCCGTTTAGAGCCGTTTCGACGGTCCAGTAACTGTCTCGTCCTACAGCGTTTGCGTTTGGAATGTAGAGCCGCTCTTTCTCTTCATTGCTCATTTCTGGTTTGTACAAATATCCTTGCGTCATGAATATAACCTGGGTGCCGTCGGCGCGAGCCATCGTCGCAATGCCCTCCAGGTTTCGGCGAAACGTTTTCAATCCTGGAAATGTTTTTGTGTCGATCGGTTTTCGCTTTGGATAGTACCAAGACCGCCAAGCCACTTCGGCGATCAGTGTAGGTAGCGGTTTCGAGCGACTGATTCTCGCGAATGGTCCTAAGTTGTGACCGTAGTCGGAACGGAACTCGCCCGAGGAAAAGTAGCTGTGGTCAGCGTTCATCGTCAGATCATTGATCGCATGCATGACAATCACGATGTCCGGTCGCAATGGGCGCACATTTGACTGGTAATTGTAGAGTGTGTGCATCGAAGTAAACCAAGGTTGAGCTTGCTTCAACACATGCACGTTCTTGCCTGATGCACGGAGGTTTTCTTCGAGTGCCGCCGGCCACTGTCGCCCGTCTGCGCCCCACGCCGTTGTAGAACCGCCCATGCATACGATGAGCGTTTCCCCTTCGTCGCGGTTCTCAATCTTTGCCGGAGGAGGCTCGGGAAAAAGTTGGATGAACGGATGTATGCGAGTACGCGTCATTAACGTTCGCTCGTAAACGTAAGAAAGCGGCGGATAAACAACGAGCAAACCCAACAACATCGCAATCAAAGGAAACGTAATCTTTCGCCATGTGAACTGGCCTGTGCGGACTTGCGCGTAGATCCAAGTCGCCGCCACCAACGATCCTGCGACCGCTAAGTAGATCGCAAGTTGAATGGCGCGAGTAAAGTAGCTGGACGCTAGTTCAACGTTGTGCAGTTTGGGATCGCCATGGAAGAAACCCACGACGATCCAACAAGCAAACGCGCCAAAGCCCACTGCGGCAATGTAATCGGCAAATCTAAGTTTCATCGGCAATGTGTGCTTACTGCTCGGTGACGGGTACGGAATGCGTCCATTACATCCTCGTGCCGACGTTTCCTCAATTGCCGATCGCAGAATTTCACTAGGTTAGAACGAAACGATTCAATCACGAAACAGGGCTCGACTGCGACGGGGCTGATTGATTTTCATTTCGAGAAAAGTTTGCTCACAGCAGGCTTGGTGACCTTGCCCATAGCGTTTCGAGGCAAACTATCTACTACAAGAAGTTCTTTCGGAATCTTGTATTTCGAAAGACGATCCCGACACCAATCGCGTAACTCCTCAAGTTGCAGTTCGGTTTTCTCCGCGAGCACCACCGCAACTGCGACCGCTTCGCCCCAGGTTTCGTCCGGCGTTCCCACGACCGCGCATTCCTGAATCGCGTCATGATCCATTAAGGCCGCTTCAATCTCCAGAGCAGAAAGCTTGTAGCCGCCGCTCTTGATGATATCCACGGATTGGCGGCCCATGATTCGGTAGTAGCCGTCTTCTAAAACCGCCATGTCGCCGGTGCGAAACCAACCGTCGTCGTAGGAGTTGCGTGTGACTTCCGGTCGCCGCCAGTATTCAAGAAAGACGGCCGGACCTCGAATTTGAATCTCGCCTGGTTCGCTCTCCTCAGCAACGATATGACCCTGCTCGGACTTCAGTCGCACATTCACGTTCGGCAGCGGTTGACCAACCATGCCGGCGCGGCGTTCGCCGCCGTAAGGGTTTGATAATCCCATACCAATTTCAGTCATTCCATATCGTTCGAGTAGCCGCTGCCCAGTAAGCCCCGTCCATGCTTCGTGGACGCTGGAGGGCAGGGCGGCAGAACCGGAAATCATCAACCGCATTTTGCCGAAGGCTGTCACGATTGGTTCGCGTTCGGCGTCGGAGAGCAAATCGAGCCATTGAATCATTATTACGTAGATCGTTGGAACGGCCATGAAGACGGAGTAAGCATTTTGGGAAACGCGGTCAGTGATCTCTTCGACTTTGAACCTTTCGAACGGTTCGAATTTGGCTCCTATCCAAAGTGCGGAACTCATGATGTTGATGATGCCGTGGATGTGATGCAGCGGCAAGAAAAGTGGAATGGAGTCCGATGTCTCCCAGTGCCAAGCCTCAATGAGTGCTGTGATTTGTGCGCGGATGTTGGCATGCGTGCTCACGACACCCTTGGGTTTACTCGTCGTTCCACTGGTGTAGAGGATCATGGCGCGGCGATCTTCACCGACGTCTGGCAAAGCAACGAGTTCATGTTTCGTGTCTTCAACAACCAGTAGACGCAAACCAATGCGTTCGGCGAGGCCACTTACCTTGTCGACTAGATCGCGCGAGGTGACAAGTTGGCTGACAGCAGAATCGGTCAGCGTGTATTCCAGTTCTGGCTCGGTCGCGGAAAGTGAAAGCGGAACCGCGATACCACCCGCACGCCAAATTCCCCATTGAGTGCTGACGTAGTCGAAACCTGCTGGCAACAAATAGGCAACGCGTGCCTCTTCTAGGTCAGAGGTTTGTTCGAGTAAGAACGACGCCAATCTTGCGGAACTATCCAGGATATCACGGTAGCTATGTTCACCGGCCGGTGAAAAGATGGCCACAGCGTCGCCGTGATCGGTTGCTCTGCGGATAAGTGCGATACTACTCATTTGTTCACTCCAACAATGCTCGCACAATCATGAACATTAACGACGGGCCTAGTAAACATCCCAGGCCTGTATAAAAGGTCGCTGTCATCGCTCCATAAGGAACGAGCTTTGGAGCCGTCGCCGCTAATCCGCCAGCAACGCCGCTGGTGGTGCCCATCAGCCCGCCGAAGATCAGTGCCGAACGTGGATTGTCGAGCCCAATAAACTTGGCGACAAAGGGTGTCACCGTCATCACCAAGATGGACTTTATCAAACCCACGGCAATGCTAAGTGTTTCAACTTCCGAGGCGGCACCCAGAGCAGTGGCCGTGACGGGGCCGACGATGTAGGTGGCCGCTCCGGCACCAATCGTGGTGATGCTGACAGCATCTCGGTAGCCAAATGCATACGCAACTAAGCCACCTACAAGAAACGATACGAAGACTCCTGCGAGCAGCGAAATGATTCCGCTTATTCCCGTCTTTCGAAACTCGTCCATGCGAACGCCGAAAGCCGTCGCGACGATGGCGAAGTCGCGGAGCATGGCGCCGCCCATAATCCCGATTCCGGAAAATAACGGAATGTCGGCAAGGCCTTTCTCTCCGTCAGACGCAATACCGCCAATGTACGCCAGCACGAGTCCAAGTAAGATCGCGATCGCAGAACCATGAAATCGCCCTTTCGTTAGACGATCAGAGATCCAATACGAAAACCATATCACAGCCCCGACTGTCGCGAACGCTGTCACCAACGAGTATTTCGCAAACACATCGAGCATATCAGTCTCCGTTTGGTTCGCTACCGATTTTGCTCAACAGTGGCACCATCGCGAAGCTCACTACCACGACAAGTACGCCAGCCACGATTGCCAACGTGCCACCGTCGACCGCTGCGACAACATTTTGTTTCGCTGCCATCGCGACGACGATTGGAATGTAAATCGAGCTCCAAAACAAAATGCCTTGTTGGCTGGGTGGCGTTAGACGACCGCTGTTTCGCAACCGATCGCAGACCAGAATCAGCAGAAGCATCGCGATTCCAACGCCGCCCACATTCGCGTCAACACCGACAGCCAAGCCCAGCAGTTTGCCAATGAGCAAACCTACTAGCAGGCAGATGGCTAACAGAGATGTTCCATAAATTGCCACAATGTTTCCCTTCGAGGCCGCACTGTCCCCAGGCTATCATCGATTCGCCATGAACTACACCCGCTTTATCGGCTACCCGATTGCCTCCGTGGGGGAATCCAATCACAATACGAGATTGCAATTTGTGCTTTCCTCGGCATCCTCGTTTGCCAGCCGTTTCGTCCACTCGTTTGAGATCTCACCTTGGGTCGCCGTTCTCTACCTCAAGTCGATAAAAATATCGATCTCAGCGATTACTTCCACGTGCTCGCGGACTTACCCGAGGACTGGAATCTGCGCGATCTTTTTCCGGATAGCAGTGCGCCGACAGAATTCGAAGTTGGTTCCGGCAAAGGTCTGTTTATGCAGACGGCTTCGGCCGATCATCCTGATCGAAATTTCGTGGGCATTGAGATCGCCGGCAAGTACGCACGCTACGCCGCAGCGAAACTCGCACGACGGGGATTGACCAACGGCAAGATGCTTCATGGTGACGCGAATCGACTGATTACTAATCACATCAGCGATGGGAGCTTGGATGCTGTGCATGTTTACTTCCCAGATCCGTGGTGGAAGAAACGGCACTTCAAGCGGCGCATCATGAACGTCGTTTTCGTGAAGCAAATTCAACGCGTACTCAAGCCCAGCGGTGAACTCCATTTTTGGACCGACGTCAAAGAGTACTTCGATATGGCACTCGAAACACTAGCCGAGGCCACGACGCTCGTCGGCCCACAGCCGGTGAATGAGCGACCTGCCGAACACGATCTGGATTATCGAACGCACTTCGAACGTCGGATGAGAAAACACGGCGAGGCGGTGTATCGTTCGCTGTATGTGAATCCGGCCTAAATTGGTCGCGGGGGAATCGATTCGACTAAGCAACAAGGTGGAAGCCATGTACGAGCAACTAGAGTCACGCCGCTGTCTGACGGTTGGCTTCATTGCCCACGACATCCTGATAAGCGATGTGGATGAAGTCGGGACTCGCGCAATTACCCAAGTGGACATCGACGGCGATGGTGATCTCGATATCCTTTCAGCGGCTGCTGAGGCCGTCGGGGGCGAAGGCAAGGTTGCGCTCTATCGAAACTTAGGGCAGCTGCGTTTCGAACCGCAGCAAGTACTAATTGAAGAGCCAGCCATCTTCGTTGTCGGGGCTGATGTAGATTCCGATGGTCATACGGACGTTGTTGCCACAACGTTGTCCGGAATGGTCTGGATTCGCAATTTGGGCGGTGGCAATTTTGAAGAACCTGCGGTAATCGCGGATGTCTTTGCGGCAACGATCGTCGCGGCAGATGTTGATGCCGACGGTGATACAGATCTGGTTGCTCGTGGAACGCTGGGAAATCTGACATTGCTACGCAATGGAGGAGCAGGTTCGTTTGAACTTCTGGAAATCAATCGGAATCGTAACACTGCTCTGCATGCGGCCGACATCGATTCCGATGGCACGATGGAGATTCTTGTCGGTAGATCGGACGGACGAATAGAGGTGTATGAGTCAATCGTGTCCGATGAGCTACCAGTTGAGGTTGTTGCTGCCAGCGAATCGGCGGATGTTAGCTCGATTCGCACTGCGGATCTCGATGGAGATGGCGACATTGATGTGCTCGCTGCAATTCAAGATCGACTTGTTGTGATTCGCAATCAGTCTGGCACTTTGGTAAATGATCGCGAGTTCAACGTGCTTGGGGGAATCTCTTTGCTGGACGTAGGGGATATTGATCGAGACGGTGATGCTGACGTATTTATTGTGGGTGAAAGACAAGGATCGATGTTCTGGTACGAAAATACTGACGGTATGCAGACGTTTCCTGAGACCGGCACATCTTTTGTTGGGGGTGGCTTTCAGAGGGGACTTCTGATGTTCGTTGCCGACCTCAATAGCGATGGATGGCTTGAAGTCATCTCTGGCGGTTCGTTGAATCCCATCTCACCTTTTGGTGGGCTGGGATTTCAAGAGTTAGTTGATCGTCAAACCTTTGAGTTTGGACACTGGCAGCGTATTGCTACGCAATCGGACGGTGCGACGGACGCTGTCTGGGCTGACCTTGATGGTGATGGATTCGACGATTTACTGGCCGTTTCTCTGTTTGATGACCGGATATTTTGGCATGAAAACCTCAGTCCGGGTGAGTTTGGGCCCCAGCAGCTGATTGACTCACAACTGAACGCGCGTTCCCTTCAAGCGAATGATTTTGACATGGATGGCGACGTCGATTTTGTTGTTGCTTCGCGTGTCGGGCTACTCTACTACGAAAATGATGGCGTTGATTTCGTACCTGTCGTCATCCACGACCGACAGTCGTTTAACGTCCTTGCTGGTGACTATGACAACGATGGTGACGTGGATCTTTTGCAATCGATAACAATCGGAGACTCCGATAATCCAACGATTCAGGTATCGATTGTGCCAAACGAATTTGGAAGCGGCGAAGGTTCTTGGGGCAATTCAAGAACGGTTGTATCTCATACCGCTCTCTCAGAATTTCGTACAGAAACTGCTCCGCAATTCATTGATTTTGATAACGACGGAGATGCCGATGTCGTGCAATATCGAGCAAATGATGTAGCGATCTATGAAAACGTGGGAGAGACGTTTATTCCACTCGAGCGAATCGTGCTTCCGGATGGGGAATCCCTTTCCGGAGCCCAATCATCCAGCATTCCATTACGAGTCGTCGACTTTGACAACGATGGAGATCCTGACCTTATCCAAGACTCACTAAACCCATGGTGGTTCGAAAATATCGAGAATACAGGCGAGTTCACGCCGCGCCGAATTGAACGCATAGAAATACTCTCACCGTCTGGATTCCCTCTGTTCGAAAACTCAGAAAAATCGAGATACATTGACGTTGACCATGATGGCGACCTCGATTTGGTGGCCTTTGATTATAGCTCCTTCGATGCCAGTTTTTTTGAGACCCGCAGAGAGGAAACGCTCGTTCTCTTTGAGAACATAGATTCCGTTTACGGAGAACCAAAACGATTAACAGCAGTCACTGGCTCACAAGGCGGATTCGCCCAGTTTCTAGACAGGGATATTGACGGTGATGGTGATACGGAT
>CAYNJG010000273.1:0-9568 GCA_964397295.1 uncultured Pirellulaceae bacterium | reverse complement strand
GAGTCAGCCAGATTCCGGGTAGGACCGGCATGATACGCAATTGTGAGACATCCGCAAGTCGCGGGCACACGTGGGTCGGACACCGTTACGTCCGAAGCAAGCTTTCGTTAGAAAGCCGACCTAGAGAGGTCATTGCTTAGTGTTTCAGAAAACCTAAATCGCCGAGAATTAACCCGTGTCAGCAAGCGTCCTGCAACTACAGCTGATCATACTCTTTGTCGGGAATGTGTCAAGCTATCGTTAGCCGTGGTTAACCGATGCTCCCAAATTGCCATCCAGAGCTGCCATTACGTGAACAACCGGAAAATTCGGGCTATCCCGTAACTTTTCTTCATCTTACCAATTGCCGTTTCCGATATCGCCTGTGGAGCCCTTTAAGCACCTACAAGGTAGTAGAGATGATTTGGCAGAAACACGTTCTCATGACAGCAGTTGTTGCTGTTTCGCTTAGTAGCGTAGCGGCGGCCGCCGATTCCATTCAATGGGCAGCCAACTTAGACGAAGCCAGAACGATGGCGGTAAAACAAAACAAGCTGCTACTCATCCATTTCGGCACGCCCGATTGTCAACCGTGTAAGGCTATCGAAAGAAACGTCTTTCCGATGGCTAGCGTCGCGCAAACGATCAATCAGTACTACGTTCCGCTGAAAGTGAACGCGTACGAAGATCAAGCGTTAGTCGAACACTTTGGCGTTAAGCAATGGCCCACCGATGTCGTTGCAACGGTTGAAGGCACCGCTGTGCAATCGATGGTCACCGAACAGAATCCAGATCAATACATTAAGAGTTTGGCCAGAATCGCGATGCAAAATCGAGGGATGGTTCCAAGCAAAAACAAAGACATCGTGCAGGTTGCCTCGGCGGCAAGCCAGCAACCCGCTCCAAAGTATTCTGCAAGACAATTTGGGCAGAACGAACAGACTGCTGGCCAACCATGGAATAACGCCGTTGGAATGCCCGAGCTTCCCAAGAGCACCGCCCAAGCAATACGTCCTGGCGTGGGCCTTGCGAACGGTCCCGGTTCACCGCCACTTGGTGGCCCAATGGGAACCAATCGATTCGGAAATGTACCGTCGCAAACTAATCGATACGGAAACGTAGGCGTAGGGCCGAAAGTCGTCGAGGCCGTTGCTCCCGCAACCGTGTCCAACCAGTTTGCTGCGGAAGGTAACAACGTTCCGCAATACGCAGCGAACCAACCGGCTCCGCAGCAAACGGAAATTGGGAATCCATACGCTGGGCAGCAGCCAGCCCCAACTGCTATCGCGCCACCCGTATCGTCGCGACAACCGAACAGCGTCGTGGCAAACAACAATCGATTCAACCGCTTCGACAATAGCGTGACTGCTCCTGTCCAGGCACCTCTGGCTTCACCACCAACGGTGTCACCAAGTTTCGCGGCGCCAAGAAACCAAATGGCTCAGTCGCCCACGATCTCGCAATCTGAACCATCGCCTCAAACTGTCGCAGCTCAAACTGCTCCGGTCGGCCAGCCCGATGTCGGTTTGGACGGTCGCTGTCCAGTGACATTGATCACGCAAGGCAAATGGAGAAAAGGCGACGCTCAATGGGGTGCGATTCACCGCGGTCACACCTATCTGTTCGCTGGACCCGAAGAGCAACAGGAGTTCTTGAAGAACCCGGACGAATACAGCCCCGTGTTGGCAGGCATGGACGTTGTCCAGCTCATCAATGGTGGTCGTATTGTGCAGGGTAACCGTCGCTTTGGTGTTCTTTATGACGACGACGGAACTGGTTCACGACCCAGCCGTATTTACCTGTTCGATTCGGTGGCAACACGCAATCGATTCGAGGCCGCTCCTGAAGAGTTCCTGCAGCCGATTATGCAAGCAATGCAAAGTGGTCAGCTAGACACGCTACTTCGGTAACGTGACTACTTTTCGCTCGCACGCACTTGGCGGCTAAGCACGTCGATGTAGCTCTGCACCACCGTTTGCGATGGATTGATCACAAATGATCGTCGAAACGACGCAAGTGCGCGAGATGGAGTATCCAGATCCAGCCACGTCCGTGCTTCGAGTGCGTGTGCAGCAAAATGAAACTTGTTGAAGCCTACCGTTCGCCGAGCCAGGCCGATCGCCTGGATAAAGTCTTGTTGGCAATAACGTGTCACCGCTCGCAAGTACCACGCGTCACCAAACTCGGGCCATGCAGTAGTGATCGCATCTAAGATTTGGTCGGCTTTCTCGAAGCGCTCACCATCAAGATGCCGTCGAGCGATATCGAGTTGCCGTCGTGCTGTGTCTCCGAATTCTCGGCGGCATACGTCAGAAAAGGATATCTCGGCAACGAGGCGGACACACCGATCCGTATCTCGCAAGCAAACACCTAGAGCTGGAATCGAAGTTCGGTCACCAAGCATGCCAAGAGCGAGTACCGACGCTCGGCGGCTTTCGTGATCGGAGGACTGTGTCAGACGGGCCAATGTAGAGAGTCCGTATCGCGTAGCAACGCATGATACAAATGCGGCGGACTTGCCATTGTCGAGAAACTCGCGATACCAGCTCACGAGTTGCGATACTTCGCAACGCTGTTTACTCATGATGCAATCTCGGTGGAGAAACGGATCGAAAAACCGCTCAATATTGTCAACAAGTTGACTGGGCGCCCCGGGTTCTTCGCGGAAAAAAAGGTCCGTTTCTAATCTGTTCGATTCTCTGCTGAACTTCATTTTCAGTCTAGCTACGACCGAGTTGACTCACAACATGCTAGATCCAATCAATGCCAGGAAACTAACTCGCGCAGGAATTACCTTACCAGTCATGTAAGCTAGGTAAGAAGCCATTCCCATATTGTTGTGCAACTGTTCCTTCCGTTCGGTTTGCTTCGCCCGTTCGGTTTGTTAGCTAAGTCAAAACCATTGAGCGAAATGCAAACGAAAATTCGAGTTCTGCTCTTTTGCCTAATCGTCACGGTGGTCGTTCAAGGGCAGGGTACGGAGCCTTTAACGGGCAAGCCATTTCGTTTTGACATGGCACGATCTGGCACGGTCTTCTGGTCTGATTCTCCTTTGCAACAAGCGGTTTCTGGACTAGCTAAAACGCGTCGAGTTCCGATTTGGATTGATCGCCGGTGCGACCCAACTCAAGAGCTAGACCTTGTCAGTCAGGATCCGTTGATCGATTGCTTATGGAATCTTGATGCGAGTTCCGACGACTTGGATGTGGCTTGGTCACCGGAAATAGTTTATGTCGGTACGAACGGTTCGTCGGATCGTTGGGCGACCGTTTCTGTGCTGCATCGAGAGATGGTGAAGAAGCTGTCGCGAGCGCAGCGGCAAAAGTGCTTGGCGGAAAAGAGGTGGAGTTGGCCGCGACTGAGCAACCCGCAGGACTTATTGCGAGACCTCGAAGCGGAATGGGGCAAACCATTTCTAGGTCGCGAACGCGTGCATCATGATCTCTGGCCAGCCGCCAAGTATTCATCGCTACCGTTCTTTGTGCGTTTGGAGTTGCTCTTGGCGGGCTTTGACCTTTCCTTCGATTTCGACGAAGAAGGCAATTTACGTATCCGCGAGATGCCGAGTAAGCCTCGCCTTGCACGTTCGATTTCGATTACGGCCGAGCAGCGAGAAAACGTGGATGCCATTCTTAAAAAGCACCCGCAAGCAACTTTGTCATCGGGCGGAACAAAGTTGTTCGCCAGTTGGTCCGTTCACGAGCATGTGCGTCGTGCCACGCAAAAACGTACGGCAACTAAGAAAGCTTCTCGCGATCGCTTGCGTTACACGTTGCAGGCACGAGATCAAAAACTTGGACCATTTCTCGAACAGCTCGGAATGCAGCTGCAGATCACCTGCGAGTTTAGTCCGTTGGCAAAAAAACAATACAATCAGATGATTTCGTTTGAAGTCGAGCGAGTGAGCTTTCGCCAGCTCGTTGCCGCGATCTTGAAGGAAGCAGATTTGGAGTTCACGCTCGAAGGCGACAACTTGACAGTTAAAACGCCAGCAGAGTAGCACGTTTTGAACGAGGAACCGAGCGAGCGAATTCTGAGGGAATCCCCTCGCCGGTGCCGAGTTTTGTGCCGAGTGGCGAATGAATGGGAGAAACGCGAGGTGTTTTTATTCCTCGTCAACGCCGTACGTTAGACGGTCTTCTGGATGCCAGAGAGGCATTCCGGACTGGATGCGATCAGCAAGTACTTCTAGTTTCTTACCGGAGCCTGGCAAGGCGCGTGTGGAATCGAAGTCGTCTTCTTTCAAAGCGTCCTCCGGTTCGTAATTCCAGTTACCCGACTTAATGGCATCAAGGATAGATTGCCGCACGATTTTATCTCCGTCAATCAAGGTGCAAGTGCTTGGGAAGCGAAAGCGATCCGTATCGCTCTTGAAGATTGGAAATCTTCAACGTCTTCGGCGGGCCAGTATCGAGCCGCCATATGGCAAAGTCAAGAAACTTTTTTGATGAACGCTAATTTTCATCAAACGCGAATGACGACGCGTATACTCAATTCGTTGAGATTTCCTTGTGCGTACGCTCAACGTCGTTCAGCTGCTCTTTGAGTTCGGAGACCAGCGATTCACTTACACTCGAGTTCCTTCCGCCAGTACAGGCGGCTCCGCGGACCGCTACGTACTCTGGAGTCCAACGGTCAACTATAAGCGGAAATTGTTCTTTGCGAATTGATCCTGCAACAACGAGACGCATGTTATGCGTCTTAGTTAATTTCGACCACTCATCGAGCTGCTTTTCCGTGCAGTAATCGAAAAGACATTGCGTCTTGCAGTTTGTGTCAAGCAACACGTAACTACATTCGTTTTCAACGCCCGCAAGTATTACCTCTTCCGGTGGGGGGGCGCCACAATTTTTCCAGTCGCCATACGCGACCGCTACGCGACCAATTGTTTCGGGCAGTCGTTGCCAAGTTTCAGAGAAGCGAGTCCGCCAGTCGGAGATAGAGTCGCAGCCAGCCAGTCCAAGTTTCGCAAATGAGATTGGCGGAAGATCTTCGCAAGCAAACGTGTTCGGATCGGTTAGTTCCCCACATGCGGCGCTGACTGGAACTCGACCGCCAACGCTTTCCACGATCGCCGTGATGGTACCAATTGACGCAGCTCCCAACGCACCGTGATTCGGTTCCTTGACGTCGATGACATCCGCGCCACCATTGAGCGCACACGCGGCTTCCGTAACGTTGCGAACGCTCACGAGTAGCCCTGTCTTGCCAGTCGTGCTTGTTGTCTTGTGAGTCATGCAGAGCCCGATCGTTCGTTCGCTTTTCGCCGTTCTCGTTTCGCCGCCATGAGGTTCCGATTCATGTCCTTTAACAGATCTTGGTCGATGTTTTCACACCATAGGCCACGCAGCGTAATGTAACCTTCGGCCCAGATTCCCAGCCATTGGTTGATGTCGCGAGCGTGCCATGATTCTTGAGCTTCCGCCAATCGCACAACCACGTTCGCAGCGACCGCGCCTTCGTAATCGCGTGGATGTCCAGGCTCTTCGCCGGCGACGGCACCTTGTCCCATGAAGAATACTTCGACGTTATCCAGTGGGACTCGGATGGGTGAAGCTCGAACAATGTTCGGCCACGTCTTTACGAACACGAGAAGCTCGTCGTTGGTCAAAGCGAGTCGTGGAGTTCGTCCGAATCGCCACGCCAGAAAGGCACCGGTTGCAAAGGCCAGTGCGAACAAACCGCCGATCCCTCGAGACCAATTCACTTGGGAAGCGAAAAGAAGGCAGATTGCGATCGCCAGACCCAAAAGGGCCAATCCTAAGCCGAGTGCCGCAAGGCGACGGTTGCTTCGCAATAGGATTTTCGGCATCGTGTATGATGGCACTTTGCAGTACCTGTCACCTTTGGACGAGTTGGTTTTGATGAAACAAGATTTTGCCCAGGTTGGTTGGGATGAGCAACTGGTAGACGATCTTCGTCAACTCATTCGATTGGCCGTTCGTGAGGATTTGGATCGCTATTGCGATTGGACCACGGTCAGTCTTGTTCCCCAGGACGCCAAAGGAAAAGCCAATATTGTCTCGCGTGAACATGGAATCATATCGGGGTTGGCGGCGATTCAGGAGGGGATTGACGAACTAAATGCCGACTTGCAAATCTCCCTGCATGCGAAGGATGGTGATCAGGTAGAGCCAAAATCCGTCGTCGCGACATTATCGGGTTCAGCGAGAGACATCCTAACGACCGAGCGAATTCTGCTTAATTTGGTTGGGCGGTGTTCGGGCATTGCGAGTTTGACCCGTCAGTTCGTCGATCTCGTTTCACACACGAAGGTACGGATTTACGATACGCGAAAGACTACGCCTGGTTGGCGGCGACTTGAAAAGTGGGCCGTTGGAACCGGTGGTGGTACGAACCATCGGGCCGGTTTGTATGCGGCAGTGATGATCAAGGATAACCATTTGGCTCATTCGGAAGACGTTGGGATTACACCGGCGCAGGCCGTAACGCGGGCTCGAGAGTTTCTAAAGCAAGCGTCCAACGATACTCCGATTGCGAAGGAGATGATCGTACAGGTCGAGGTCGATACGATTGAGCAACTCAAACTCGTCGCGTCAGCAAAGCCAGATATTGTGTTGCTCGACAATATGAGTTGTGAGCAGCTTGTCGAATGTGTTCAGTTTCGAGATGACGAGGCGCAAGGCATCGAGTTGGAAGCCTCTGGAGGTGTTAATCTTTCGACCGTGAAGGGCATTGCAGAGACGGGCGTCGACAGGGTCAGCATTGGCGCGCTAACGCATTCGGCGACAAACTTTGACGTTGGGCTGGACTGGTTGGACTAGCCTGAGCTGCCGATCGGCGTCTCTGTTTTCAAGGGAGCAGATTCCGTTGGTGGCGGTTTCTTTTGTTGCTCGAGCTTGCGTTTCCTTAGCTGCAACAGTTTCTGTCGTTGCGCTACGGTGCTTTTGATCGAGCGATCCATTAGCGAAGCATACATTTTCGCTACGGGGTCCTCTGGGTTTTCCTTGGCAAGCAGGAGGTATTGCTCTCGAATCGCCGTTCGTGTGGGCAACGTCAATGCATGCATGTTATTGATATGTCGCGTTGCCATTTCTGTTGAGATCAATTGCACGATTTTTGCGTTCGACTGGTCAAGACGAATTTGAAACGCGCGAGCGCGGCTTTTTCCGTCACCCAGAACCGGTCGCATGACGGAATTCAGATCGCCGCTGTGGGCTGCACCCAGGTAGTGTGCCAGCTCATGGACCAGCACTTCCAGTCGCTCGACCTCTTGTATGTTGGGCGCTCCCTCACGAATCAAAATGTGCTTTCGCATTGGGCCACGCGTACCGCCGAGGTTCGATCGCCCACGCTGCAGTCTGTACTGACTGGTGAATCCAATCGACAGTTCGGCTGGCTCTGGTTTTGCTTCCCGTTCGAACTCTTTCAGCGATTCATCAAAGTCCGTGGTCATGTCGTCCGAATCCCACTGCGAAAACTTAGTGCAAGAGAATCGAATGTTGCTGTACTGGGAAAGGATCGTAGAGGCTGCGTCGAGCCGTCGGGCCAGAGTTTCTTGCCAAAGTCGTTCAATCCTCGGTTCCTCTTCATCAATGAAGATTCGAACCGAAATCGTTTTTCTACCCCCAATCGCCTTGGCATCGGGGGGGGCAAAAAAGAGGAGTGCGAATGCCGTGATTGCGAATGGGAAGAAAACCCGGATCGCGGTAATTCTAAATGCCACCATCTGAATCACCACGCACCGGTTTTAACAAGCAGAAGTTTAGACGAGCCCTTTGCGAACAGCCCAGACGGCAGCTTGCGTGCGGTCAGCCACCCCGACCTTGCGGAGAATATGCTGGACGTGCTCTTTCACTGTTTCGTAGCTAATGCCCAAAGCTTGGGCAATTTCTTTATTTGTAAGTCCGTGCGCCAGCTGCCGCAGAACTTCGCTTTCTCGCCGAGTCAGTGGGACCTCGATATCATCCGACAAACGTGGGGTCGCTAACGCACCCGTGACGCGACGTAACTCTTCACGTGTCCAGA
The DNA here is from genome assembly GCA_964397295.1 of uncultured Pirellulaceae bacterium. Lineage (GTDB taxonomy): Bacteria > Planctomycetota > Planctomycetia > Pirellulales > Pirellulaceae > CAYNJG01. Next base: position 1,600 of record CAYNJG010000273.1, on the reverse strand, counting down.
TGTTGTCGCCTTTCGCCACGCGACGTATTGCAGACAGAAGATCCTCGTTCTTCGCGGTTTTTACCAAGTAACCGTTTGCACCTAGCGCTACTGCTCGCGCGACGTAGGTTGGATTGTCGTACGTTGAAAGAACCAAGATCGGCATCGTCGGTCGATCTAACTTGATACGTCCGAGTGCATTGAGGCCATCGTTGCCTGGCATACGAATGTCCAGCAAAACGACGTCGGGCGCCAACTCGAATGCCATCGAGACGACCTGCTCGCCGTTCACGGCTTCGCCAACGACCTCTATTTCTGGATCCGCCTGAAGAACACTTTTGATGCCCGTACGAACGACTTCGTGATCGTCAGCAATAAGTACTTTGATAGCCAACTCGTTGTTACTCCCCGGTATAATGGGCCCCTGCTCCCGAGATTCAGGATCTGTACGATATCACCCATTCGTAGCGGTAGCAACTTCTATCTTCGGGGGAACGTTGCTTTCAACAATGTCGCTTAGGGTTGAGCAACCATTTTGTCCCGCGACAGTCCATCAAACGTCGCGATATGAATCGGTTGAAATTGAACAAACTTTCTTGCCCACCAATTGTTCTGTTCAGAGAACACATCGATCTCCCCCACATTCTCGGGCCGATAGCGTTGTCCGCCTCGAACGAAGTCGAGAGACGTGTCGGGGCGTGAATTCAAATAGTTCACGAGGTCAAACCAAGAAATTTTTAGCCCGTTTTGCCCGAGCTGAGCTAAGTAAGGGTCGCTCGAATCAATGATATCAACGAATTCGTGATCAAGGTTTGTCAGACTTGCCTGCGGAATAAAAATGTGATTGTTGGCTGGTCCTGCTGCTGCGAATCCGCTGTTCCAAGTAAGCCGTCCCACATTACCCAGACCCACGTAGGGTGATGTGAGAAACACGACAAATCCAAGTAACAATGCGTAGTGAGCCACGTTTCGGGGCGCCATGGAGACCCACGTCAGCTTCGGTCGGAAGTCAACAAGGTTCGACAGCAACAGCACTAGCCAAAAGCCAACCAGAAAAGTAAAGCTGATTCCAATGAACCGATCGCGAGTCAACCAAATCGGCTCCTCGGTCGCTTGACGGCTATGCGACCAAAGACCAATAGCAACTAGTCCAACGGCAATCACAAAGGTTGTCAGGCCGCTTGCCCTCAATGCAGGAATTGGAATCCAACGTTGGAGACTGTTGTAAAAACGTGTCGCAGATTCTGTTGAGGTGAATAAGCAGAGTCCGACAAGCATAACAGGCAATAGGTACTGTGCTTCTCCAAATCCCATCCACGCCTGCCAGCAGAAATAACAACTGCCAAACCCAACGGCGAACCGGCGCAAGCTAGGCACCATGAGCGCAATTGCGATGAATCCATCGACGATTACGAGCAGTGAAATGGTGAAGTAAACAATCCATTCGCTCACAGCTTCGCCACGAATCGTGGCTAACGTTGAGGCGACCGGGCCTGTCGTTGCATCGATGAAGCCCCAGTTTAAACGACTCACGCCAATAGCGAGCAAACTAAGAACAACCATGATACGCATCGGTGGTACGAAGCTTCGGTGCAACCGAATGCCGCTGGCGTCGTAAGTG
>CAYNJG010000272.1:0-9587 GCA_964397295.1 uncultured Pirellulaceae bacterium | reverse complement strand
AGATATCCACATCGATCGATTCGGCGTCAATCAAGATTGCCTGGACGGCTCCACTGGACGTTGCTTCGAATGGAACCCACAAGCCCTGCGTACCGCTGCCGGTTGAATCCAAGTTGGACCAGTAATTGTCTGGCGTGGACGAAAGCAGCAATGCCTTCGAGATGAAATCGGGCCTCAGTCCACGCTCTCCGAAATCGTTTTCAAAGGAGGCTTGGTCACCAACGCCGATAGTGATCGTGAATTCATCATTGGAAGTTCCTCCTCCCAGCGTGCCAATGTTATCGGCTCCATCAAGGAACTGCGGCGGTTGCGTTTGCGTGACGACATAGTCTCCGGGCAAAAGATCTTCGAAACTGTAAAACCCATTGGCATCGGTCAGTGTTGTCACCGTGACGGGACTGCCCGTTGCGTCAGTGCCCGTAAGAGTGATTGGCACACCGATGATTCCTGTTTCGCCAGGATCGAAGTCCGAGTTGCCATTTGCATCGGAGTAGACGGTTCCCGTAATCTCCGCAAACGCGACGACAATCGAGGTGTCTATACCCTGGCCGCCAGGACCTGGAGTGTTGCCATTGGTCGAATCGTCCAAGACCGGATCTCCACCAGGAGTTGTTCCGGAAAGCGTCACGTTGTTGTCAAAGACGCCCAAACCATTTCCTTGCGTATCGACCACGTTTATCACATTGACGTCGATCGTGATCTGGGCCGTATCGCCAGGAGATAGGTAGCTTCCCGTCGCGAGCAACTCTTGAACGCTGCTTCCATTGAAGGATGCATTGGCTCCGATTGAACTTGGGCCGGAAACCAGCGTGATTGCGGCTACCGAGTAGTTGCCAGCTCCGAACACAGCATCCAGATCTTCAGGCATCGTGAGGTTGACTGCCTGGGCATCACCAAAGTGCTCAAGGCTGAAAATGTACTGAGCCAAAACCGGTGTAAGGAAGGCTCCTGCCTTCGCTACACCGATGCTGGCGTCGTCCGGGAAACCGACCGTGGTTGGATCATCGGGATTATTGTCCGCATCAGGATCGTCGTTCGTTGGATCGTTGGTGTCATCAGATTTATCAGTCGTAGACAGACCGGAACTGAGTCCGTCACCCATCGTCGTGGCTTGGTTTTCGAGTTCGCCGTTGACCAAGATCGCACCGCTTGCATCGAGGTCAACTTCCGCGACTAACTGAACGGTGACTGATTCACCGGGAGCTAGTAGGTTCGTATTCAGCCCCGTATTGTCGAAGAGTTCTGCGTCTGAAGTGCCACCGTCGAAGGCAGCGCTGAGCTCGGGAACATCCGTTGCGTCAGTAGTGGTGATCAAAGGCGTGCCAACTAAACCAACGAAAGCCCCACCAAACTGCGTAGCAAAGTCTTCCAGCAATGAAAGGTTCGCCAGATTGTCGTTTCCGGTATTCGTGAGCACGAACTCGTACGTCACGTCGAAGTTTCCTGGCGTACCACTGGAAGCGATAACCGGAGAGCCAATGGTTGTCTTCTCGAGCGTAATGTCCGGTATGAAGAGGCTGACCGGATCGTCTGGATCACCATCGTCGTCGGTCGTGTCTCCACGAGTTCCATCGTCATTGGTTGGGTCCGTCGGATCGTCTGAGTCGTCGGTAATCGGCGTGTTTGTTAGATCGGCTGGATCCGTTCCTGAAGTCGAAGCTTGGTTTTCGAGATCCGTATTTCCGTCGCCCGTGATGGCGTCGTAAATCGCTGTCGGGTTGTCTGGATCGATTTCGAACGTGATCTGTACAGTTATCGTTTCGTTCGAATTAAGGAATCCGCTTACGCCGTCGAAAATCTCTGCGTCACTTACTCCGCCGTCGTACGCTGCGTTCAGCGATGGATCGGTTGTTGCGGTGGAGCCCGTAATCGTTGGAGCACTCACGACACTGACAAATGCTCCGCCGAATTGGCTGGCGATGTCTTCGGTCAAAGTGATGTTGTGAAGCGGAGTCGCTCCGTCGTTTTCGATCACGAATTCGTAAGTCGCATCGAAGTTGCCTTGGGTGCCACTTGACGCCGGAACCGGTGTGGCGGTGAGCGTCTTTTCGAGCGTGATATTCTGGAGGCGAATTCCCGTTGGGTCGTCGGGGTTGTTGTCGCCGTCCGGATCATCGTCCCCGACATCGTTTGGATCGTCAGACAAGTCATCGACAGGTAAGCCGCTGTCTTCGCCAATGCCAGAAGTCTCGGCTTGGTTTTCGAGATTTCCCGTGCTGGCACCCGGAGCATCTGGGTCGATTTCGACCGTGATTTGCACCGTGACCGACTCGCCGATGCCAATCAGGTTTGTGTTTGGCGCACCGTTGTCAAACAAGTTCGCGTCGGTCGCACCGCCATCGTAGGCCGCGTTGAGCTCCGGAACGTCTGCCGCGGTGGTTGCCGTGATCGCAGGAGTGCCAACGATCTGCACGAATGCTCCGCCGTACTGGGTGGCCAAGTCTTCCGTTAGTGTGACCGTGTTGAGAGGATCGTTTCCTGTGTTGATGATTTCGAGATCAAAGGTCACGTCGAAGTTGTCCGCCGTGCCACTCGATGCAACAACCGGAGTATCCACCAACGTCTTGTTCAATGTGATGTCGGGTATGATGAGGCTAACGGGATCATCGGGATCGCCGTCACCATCGTCGTCGTTGTTAGTTGCGTCCGTAGGATCGTCCGAATTGTCGTCCACGGTCGTCGGCCCGTTCGGATCACCGGAGTCTGTGCCCGTCGTCGATGCTTGGTTCTCAAGATCGTTGTTGCCATCACCAGCGATTCCGTCGTAAACCGCAGTCGGCGAATCGGGATCGACTTCGACCGTGATTTGAACCGTAATCATCTGTCCCGGATCGACTTGACCGCTCGCCCCGTCGAAGACTTCTGCGTCAGCAGCTCCGCCATCGTAGGCAACGTTGATTGTCGGATCGGTGGTTGCGGTCGAAGCCGTGATTGATGGCGTGCCGACGACCACGATGAACGCTCCGCCGAATTGCGATGCGAAATCTTCTGTCAGCGTGAGCAAGTCGAGTGGCGTCGTGCCATCGTTGCTAAGTACGAACTCGTAAGTCGCATCGAAGTTGCCTGCGGCGCCGCTCGATGCCGGAACGGGCGTGCTGGAGAGTGTCTTCTCGAGCGAGATCGATGGCAGACGGATCACGTTTGGATCGTCTGGGTTGTTGTCGCCATCGGGATCGTCGTTGGCCGAGTCGTTCGGATCGTCGGACATATCGTCAACGACGATGCCACTGTCTTCGCCAACTCCCGAGGTGTCGGCTTGGTTTTCGAGTGCACCGTTGACGTAGATCGCCGTTGGGCTGTCTGGGTCGACTTCGATTACGATCTGAACGGTGACCGACTCGCCAATGCCGAGTAAGTTTGTGTTCGGAACCGCGTTGTCGAAGATTTCCGCGTCACTTGTTCCTCCGTCGTAAGCTGCATTGATTTCGGGATCGTCAGTCGCAGTTGTGGTAACGATGGTTGGCGTACCGACGATTTGCACGAACGCTCCGCCGTACTGCGCGGCCAAGTCTTCCATCAACGAAAGTGTGTTCAGTGGCTCGTTGCCGGTGTTGGTGATCTCGAGGTCGTAGGTCAGATCAAAGTTGCCTGTGGTGCCGCTGCTTGCGGGAACGGGCGAGCCGACGAGTGTTTTCTCGAGGGTGATGTCTGGCATGATCAACGACACGGGATCGTCCGGATCGTTGTCGCCGTCGTCATCGTTGTCCGTCGCGTCCGTTGGGTCGTCCGAATTGTCGTCGACAGTTCCTCCGCCGCCCGGATCGGTGCCGCTTGTTGTGGCTTGGTTTTCGAGATCCGTGTTTCCGTCGCCGGTGATTCCGTCGTATACCGCCGTCGGCGAATCAGGATCAATTTCGACGGTGATCTGAACCGTGATCGATTGATTCACGTCGAGCTGTCCGCTCGCTCCGTCAAAGACTTCTGCGTCAGCGGTTCCGCCGTCGTACGCCGTGTTGACCGTTGGATCGGTCGTTGCTGTCGAAGCGGTGATCGCCGGCGTGCCAACAACCGCGACGAATGCTCCGCCGAATTGTGTAGCGAAGTCTTCGGTAAGTGTAAGCAAGTCGAGCGGTGTCGAACCGTCGTTGACGAGCGTGAACTCGTAAGTCGCGTCGAAGTTGCCGGCGGTTCCGCTGGTTGCTGGAACGGGCGTCGCCGCGAGTGTCTTCTCGAGCGAAATGTTCGGGAAGCGGATCGTGTTTGGATCGTCGGGGTTGTTGTCTCCGTTCGGATCGTTATCCGTCGCGTTGTTTGGATCGTCCGACAAGTCATCGACTACCGTGCCTGAGTCTTCACCTGTTCCACTAACGGTCGCTTGATTGACAAAGTCGCCGCTGGTTGTGATCGTTCCGGCTGCGTTCGGATCGATTTCGATCACGATTTGCACCGTGATGGTCTCACCAACTCGGAGGAGATTCGTGTTCGGTGCCGAGTTGTCGAACAGTTCCGCGTCGCTAGTTCCGCCATCGTAAGCAGCGTTCAACTCTGGATCATCGAGAGCCGTTGAAGCCGTGATGACGGGTGTGCCCACGATTTGGATAAAGCCGCCACCGTATTGCGTCGCCAAGTCCTCTTGCAGACTTAGCGAGTTCAGCGACTCGGTGCCGCTGTTCGTGATGACGAGATCGTACGTGACATCGAAGTTGCCATTGGTACCGCTCGCGGAAGGAACCGGCGTGCCGACGGCTGTCTTTTCGAGATCGATCGCGGGAATGATGAGTCCTGTTGGATCGTCCGGTTCGTTGTCGTCTGTTGGGTCATCGTTATTGTCCGTTGCGTCCGTCGTGTCGTCGGACGTGTCTTCGACTGGACCGCTATGCTCGCCGTCGCCACCTGCCGTCGCGTGGTTCTCGAGATTGCCCGAACCATCGCCGGTGACTCCATCGTAGACCGCAGTCGCATTGTCGGGATCGACTTCGACGGTGAGTTGGACGGTGAACGTTTGCGTCGGTTCGAGTGCGTCGGTCGCTGCACCAAGCAACATGTCGCTACCGGCGGTTCCGTTGTAGGCGGAGTTCGGCGCGGGAGGCGTCGTTGCCGTGCCCGGTAGGACCGCGACGGTGACGACTTGGACGAATGCTCCGCCGTATTGCGTGGCGATGTCGTCGAGCAAGGTGAGATTGTTAAGCGTCTCGGTGCCGGTGTTGGTGACGACTAGGTCGAAGGTCACGTCGAAGTTGTCGCTGACTCCACTGGCTGCTGGCACAACATCGGAGATGTCTTTTGTTAGTTCGATCGAAGCGACGCTGAGTACGTTTGGATCGTCCGGGTCGCCGTCGCCATCCGGATTGTCGTCGGTAGCATCGGTTGGATCGTCGGACATGTCATCAACAACTACCTCATCGCCGGGTACTCCCGGAGTGGGATCGTAGGTGCCTTCAGCGTCGGCTTGGTTGACGAGTTGACCATCAACGAGCTTCGCTGGATCGCCATCGGGATCGACTTCGACCACAACCGTCACGGTGACGGACTCACCCGGCAGAATCTGGCCCAAACCGTCGAGCATATTGTCGGTCGCAGCACCGGCGTAGGCCGCATTGCCATTGATGCCCGAAACGGGAGGAGCGACAACGTCGCCATCAGACAGATCGATGTCAACGACTTGGACAAAGGCGGCTCCGTACTGAGTGTCCCAATCGTCGGTGATCGTTGGGTTAACGAGCGTTACGGTTCCGCTGTTGGTGTACGTGAACTGATAAGTAACGTCGAGGTTACCGGCCGTTCCACTGGTAGCTGGAACTTGGTCGATGATTTCTTTTTCGAGAATCACTTCGGGGATGATCAACGGTGTTTGTTCATCGTTGTCAACACCGCCTGTCGATTCCTCCGGAAAGCCAGAGTCGTCGGTCGCCGTAACGGTATTACCATCGTGGTTTTCACCATCGCCGCCGACGGTGGCTTGATTGTTGTTGAACTGCGACGTTCCATCAACTTCATCTGGATCAACGACCACATCGAACGTGAACAGATAGGACTCGCCTACTGCCAAGGTACTCGGTGCCGCCGAATTGATCGTGTCCACGGTTGTGTCGGCCGTGGTCCATGCAGCGTTTACTGTCGGCAAAGTGCTCGCGGCGGTGAAGATGCTGCCGGCAGCGAACGCTGGGTTCGCTACAGAAACGAACGCATTGCCAAACTGCCCAGCGATGTCTTCGGTCAAAGAGAGGTTGCTCAAATCGACCGAGCCGGTGTTGAAGACCTCGATCTCAACCGGAACCGTGTAGTTGCCGCTGCCATCCGTCGTTGGGACTGCAGTACCGTGTGTCTTCTTCGCCCGGATTTGTGGCACGAGGAAGCTGGTTGGCGTATCTTCCGAACCATCACCACCATCCGTGTTCGGGTTCGTGCCATCGTCGGAGTCATCGGTTGCAGGTTGACCATCAGGACCTTCGCCCGTGGCGACGACAGTGTTGGTAAAGTCGGTCGGCAGAGTCGTATCCGTACCATCCGGCAAAATGGTATCAATTTCGATCGTGAACGTGATCGTGAAGTTATCACCGGGCTTGAGCAGACCGCCGCCGTTCACGAGCAGTGGATCGCCGGCTCCGTCACCATCGAAACCTGCCGTATTGATGTTCGGCAGTGAGGCGCCTGCTGACAGATTGCTGGCGGTCAACGCTGGACCAACAAGCACGCCATCGAAGCCGTTTCCAAACTCCGCAACCAAGTCTTCCGTCACGTTGATGTTCACGAGATCGATCGTGCCGGTGTTTTCGACCACGACGGCGTATTCTGCTTCGAACTTGCCCGTTCCAGTTTCGGTCACGTTGTTCAACTGCTTCGCAACACCGATGTCCGGAATCTCGATCAGTGTCGGATCGTCTGGGTTGTTGTCGCTGTTGGGATCGGTATCCGTTGTGTCGGTCGTGTCGTCCGATGGATCGCTAACCGGTGTACCGGGGTCTTGTGGATCTTCTCCTTCCGCAATCGCTTGGTTGACCAACGGGCTGACCGATGCGCCGCTTATGTCGGGATCGATATTGACCGTGTAGCTAACCTTCACGACGTCGCCGGGGTTCAACGTACCGGTACCGTCGAGCAAATCTTGTGTCGGATCCGTTTGCCACGCTGCGTTAATAGCTGGTGGAACAGCTGCCGTTACCATCGACGTGTCGATCGAAACGGCCACGGTACTTAGCCATGTCGTGCCGAGGTTGCTCGCGGAACTGATGTCGTCTATCAGCGATGGATTCTGTAGTACGGTCGAACCGATATTGGTCATCTCCATTTCGAAGACGATGTTCCACGTACCGTCCGCTTGCTTCGCCGGAGGCGTCGTCGTAGATACGATCTTTGTCAGATCAATCGCTGGGAAGCGGATCGTGTTTGGATCGTCCGGGTTGTTGTCGCCGTTCGGATCGCTGTCCGTCGAGTCGGTTGCATCGTCGGATAGATCGGTGACTGGATTGCCACTTTCAGTGCCGCTTCCGCCAACTTCCGCTTGGTTCACAAAGTCGCCGTTTGTCGTGATGGCCGTGGGTTCGTCGGGATCGACTTCGAAACCAACACGAATCGTGATGCTCTCGCCGACTGCCAACAAGCTGGTATTCGTCCCCGAGTTGTCGAACAACTGTGCATCACTCGCACCGCCATCGTAGGCTGCATTTATTTCCGGATCGTCGGTTGCGGTGGAAGCTTGAATCGCGGCGGGTGCTCCGCCAATCGGAATGATGGCAACAAAGCCGCCGCCATACTGGGTCGCAAGATCCTCGATCAAGGTGAGATCTTCGAGGTCTTCGTTTCCTGTGTTAGTCAGGACGAAATCGTAAGCCACGTCAAAATTGCCTGGCGTTCCGCTTATGGCTGGCCTGGAGCCCACGAGTTGCTTCTCGAGATTGATCGAAGGAATCAGCAGCGTGTTTGGATCATCGGGATCGTTGTCGCTATCGTTGTTGGCGTCGGTGGCGTTGGCTGGATCGTCGGAGTCGTCATCGACGGTGGCGCCAGAATTGATTCCATCACCGGCGGTCGTCGCTTGGTTTTCTAGCTCGCCATCTGCGTTGTAGGTCGCGCTCGTCGAGTCAGGATCAATTTCGACTACAATGCGAACGACGACGGTTTGACCGACTTCCAAGAGGTTCGTATTCGGTACTGCGTTATCGAAGATCTGCGAGTCCGCGGTGCCTCCGTCGTAGGCCGCGCTGATTTCAGGTACGTCCGTTGCCGTGGTGCTTTGAACGACCGCTGGTGCTCCCGCTTGCGGCACGATGGCCACGAATGCTCCGCCGTACTGGTTGTCCAAGTCCTCAATTAACGAAAGATTGTCGAGCGATTCGTTACCGTTGTTGGTAATCGCTAAATCGAACGTCACGTCGTAGTTGCCACTTGTTCCACTCGACGCTGGAACCGGAGTGCCGACTTGTGTTTTCTCGAGCTGGATGTTGGGAAGATAGAGTCCGGTCGGATCGTCCGCGTCGCCATCGCCTTCGTTGTCGCTGTCGGTCGGATCCGTTGGATCGTCCGAGTTGTCATCGACAGGCGTTCCGTCGAACGGATCTTCGGCGGTCACGGTGGCTTGGTTTTCGAGGTCGCCATCTCCATCACCACTGATCCCGTCGTAGATCGCACCGGGCGCGTCCGGATCAAGCTCGACCGTAATCTGGAAAGTCACTTTCTGGTCGGGCTCAAGCAGGCTCTCGTTGGGCGCGGTGATCTTGAAATCAGTCAGGTTGAGCTGAACATCGTCCCTGTCAAAATCAACCAGTCCCAGGGCGCGGATGGAATCGGTTCCTGGCCGCCAAAGCGTTGTGCCAAGGGCACCGCCAGAAATCTCGCCGCCACCGATATTCGATTGATAGGTTTGGCCAGCCTGGTCAATAAATTGACCCGACGCCAACACGTACTGATACGTTGCGCCAGTCGTTGGGTTGCGAACGGCTTCACCTGCTGGCAAGGCAGGCCCTGTCCATGGGCTGGACAACGTAATGGTGTTGCCCGTGATTCCGCCAACCGGCCACGCGTTTGTTCGAACGTTGCGTGTGTAGGTATAGTCGGGATACGTGAACCCTGTGCTGTCGGTATACCCATACCACGCTATGGCACGCCGACTGGCACTCGCTTCCGAGACGGCCCAGCCCGTTGCATCGGTGAGCGTGATGGTCGTGTCGCCAAGATTCAAAGGCGCCGCCAGAGTCGTATCAACCGCTGTCGGAAACTTCGAGTAGTTTGTATTCGAGATGAAGTTGCCATCAATATCGTAGGAAGCGAATCCAAGGAAGTGTCTTGAACCTGGAGCTGGTGCGCCGCCGGCTCCGTCGTCTGCGGTCGCATTGACCATCAACATGAACGTTTCATTGGTGTCGATGTCGAAGAACTCATCACTCAATAGGGTCTGCCTACCAAAGAACGACTCCGTTGATCCTTCCGTGGTATTGCCACCGAAGCTGAAGAAGTCAGTGGTTGGGCCGTTAACGAATACATTCGGATCACTGACGCCACCATCGTAGGCTGGCAAGTTGAAATCTGGATTGTCGGTCGCCGTGGTCATCGTGACCGTGGGCTCGTTGACGATGCCGACGAAGGCGCCGCCCAGGCTGGCGACAAAATCCTCCACGACGTTGATATTCTCCAGGTCCGTGGTGCCAGTG
>CAYNJG010000271.1:0-9675 GCA_964397295.1 uncultured Pirellulaceae bacterium | reverse complement strand
GTCAGAATAGCGTGTGCTTTATCTTGTGTCGAAATTATCTGTAGCGGTGGTGTTTGGATCTTGCCGTCATTGAGCCGATGCACGGTTACTTTCGCTGCCACGTAGTAAGCGACTAACAAATACTGCCCAGATTTATCGGTGGTCACGAAAGCTGGGTCATCGCCCGCGTCGACGGTCGTTAGATGTCGCAGTTCTCCCGTATCGGCACCAACTTCAAAACTGGCTAGTTTTCCGGCGCGACGTAGTGATGCATAAAGATATTTCTTGTCAGGCGACATACAAAGACCACCTGGTGGCGACTCCGTTTCGACATCAAACTTCTTTGTGAGTTCGCCTTCTCTACTGAGCTCGAAACCAGCAATACGGTTCTCGCCATCGAGAGAAACGTATGCGATCGAAGTGCTCGGCGACTGCGCGTGAGTCACCCAAATTGGACCGAAGAAGAAGAGGATTCCCACGAGCAACAATCGGTGCATTGATTTCTCTCCGAATCGGGCAAAAGAACCCAGCGACAAAAGCTGGCTGTGCCGCACATTGTTCTACGGAATCTTCGCCGACACAACTCGGTAAGTCCTACCCGGGTCAGTCCGTTGTTAGTCAGTAACTTTTACTGTGTTTGAACGGTGAGAGCCCAGCAAACTGCAATCAGCGTGAAATTGGCCTTGGCACAATTATCGCGTTGAGTCGCCATAAAAAGAAGCGTGCGAGCTTCGGCCCACGAAACAAAACTACCAACGCAACCATGCCGGATACTAACAATGACTCCTTTAATACTATTCGTCGATGACGAGCCCAACATCATCTACGCCGCGCTACGAAACCTACGGTCTCAGCCGTTTGAAATTGTAACGGCTTCGGACGCCGAATCTGCAAAGCTGACCCTTATGACAAGAAACGTCGACCTAATTGTCACCGACGAGAATATGCCAGGAAAGTCCGGCGTGGAGTTGCTTAAGTGGGTCGCGAACAAGTTTCCGGATATCGTTCGAATTTTGCTCACGGGACAATCCAATTTGGACGTCGCCGTGCGGGCCGTCAACGAAGCCGAGGTATATCGTTTTTTGCAGAAGCCATGTCATCCATTCGAACTTGCGATGGCAATCAGAAAAGGCTTAGAAGCCCGAGTGCAATCAGTCTAGCGAATCATCAAGTCTCTCAAGGACTGATCGGACTACAACTCGTTCCCGTGCTTTGACTGGGAACGTGGGTTATCCTGCCGCTCTACGCTTTAGAGAGGTCGGCTAGGTTCGCCTTAATCGATGCCAGCTTGCGTTGCATTTCGGTCAACAGGTCACGTTCTTGGGCAACGACCTCAGCCGGTGCTCGTGATACGAAGTTCTCGTTCGAGAGTTTCTTTTCTCGCGCAGTGATCGCTTTCTCGAGTTTCTCCTCTTCCTTCGAGAGACGCTGTTTTTCAGCTTCGACGTCGATGTAGTCCACCAAGTCAACGAAAACGTCAATTTCAGCTTCAGTCAGCTGAGCACCCGTCTTGAATGGCTCTACCTGCTCGCCCCACCCGACGTTCTTCGCTTTCGCCATGGAAAGGAAGTACCGCTCCATTGGCTTCAGTAGTTCCGTATTCGCGGCATCACACTTGACGGCGAATTCAATTTTGTCCTTCGGAGGAATCTGTTGGCGACTGCGAATCTCGCGGATGTTTTTCAACACCATCTGGAATTTCGAGAACTGAGATTCCAGTTCGGTGTTTTGTCTCGAGGCATCCGGTTTCGGCCAGGAGGCAACGCAAATGCTCTCGGCAGCAGTGACCGGTGACGTAAGTCCACGCTTTGGCGCGACCTGAGCAAGCAGCTGCCAGATTTCTTCGGTAAGGAACGGCATAATAGGATGCAAGAGTCGCAAAATTGTGTCCAAAACGTAGGCAACGACTCGTCCAGTTGAGGCACGCAACTCTGGATCTTCCATTCGAGGCTTGATCATTTCTGCGTAGACGCTGCAGAACTCTTTCCACGTGAAATCATAGAGTTCGCGAGCAATTTCGGCGTACTTGTAATTCTCAAGCCCTTCCGAAACTCGTTGCGTGACCGTGGCTAGTCGGCTCAAAATCCAGCGGTCTTCGAACGCCAGATCATCATCCGCTACGGTTGCCGCTTCGTAGCCTTCTAAATTCATCAAGCAAAGTCGTGCAACGTTCCAAAGCTTGTTACCAAACTTACCGGCTTCTTCGAACTTGTCGCTGATGGCCATGCCACGCGGTAACGCTTTGTCTTCGTCGGTGTTGGCCCACTGAGTCGAAAACGACTCGTTACAGTTCTTACACGGTATTGCACCGAGCGTGCGGTTCTTCTTCGTTTGCTCCATCGACTGATTGCAGTGAGGACACTCGAACTGCACTGGCATGCGAACGTCTTGGGTTTCCGTGCAGAGATGCGTGATACCGAAACGCAGCGCATCAGCGCCGTATTTATCGATGATATCCAGCGGATCAACGCCGTTGCCTTTGGACTTCGACATTGTTTCGCCATAACCGTCCAAAATCTTCGGGTGGATATAGACTTGGCTGAACGGAATCTCATCCATATTATTGAGCCCGGTCAGCACCATGCGTGCAACCCACAGCGTGATGATATCGCGACTGGTAATCAGCGTACTCGTGGGATAGTAGTACTCCAACTCGGCCGTCTTCTCCGGCCAACCTAGCGTCGAGTGAGGCCACAGCGCTGAGCTAAACCAGGTGTCGAGAACGTCGTCTTCTTGCGTCATACCAGACGCTTCTATTTCCTTCTCGATCTCTGCACAGTTCGCCGCCACACAAGTGCACAACGTCATCTCGTCCTCGCCAGGACCTTCGAACAGATACGACGAAGCTTTTCCCGCGAATGCACTCGGAGTTGGTTGCTCTTCTTTAGCTATGTCGATGGATTCGACATGCGGCAACGAATTGGCATCCGGAGGAGTATCCGTTTTGAACACTAGCGTCCAAACCGGAATCCGATGTCCCCACCACAATTGCCGACTGACCGGCCAGTCTCGCTTCTCCGCGAGCCAATCGTGATAACCTTTGGCATATCGATTCGGAATGATTTTAACTCGTCCATCTGAAACGGCGTCCATCGCAGACTGCGAAAGATCCGTCATCCGAACGAACCACTGATCCGCCAGATAGGGTTCAATCGCCGTTTTACTGCGATCAGACTTCGCCATTTCGATGTCCCGATCTTCGATTTCAATCAGCAGCCCTAACTCTTCCAAATCATCAACGATCTGCTTCCGAGCTTTCTTGAGCGTTAACCCGGTATATTTCCCAGCTTCGGAATTGAGCGTGCCGTCAGGATTGAGAATGTTGATCATCTCGAGATCGCATCGCTTTCCGACTTCGTAATCGTTCGGATCATGAGCCGGCGTAATCTTTACACAGCCGCTACCCAATTCGGGCTTCGCCCATTCATCTGCCACCAGCTGAATTGGTCGGTCCATCAACGGAAGCATAATCATCCGACCATCCGCCGCCATGTCTCGCAGCAATTCCAAACCAGGCAGCATTTCCTTGCGACGTGTTTCGATATTGTCCAGCTCCGCCTGAACGGCTGGCTTCTCTTTATCAGACGCCTCTGCCAATTTCGCTTCGAGCTGTTTCTCAACACGGCGCAAAGCAGCCTTCGGATCCGGATGAACAGCGATTGCCGTATCACCTAGCATCGTTTCGGGGCGAGTCGTTGCGATCGTGACGTGAGTCGGCTCGCCCGGCTTTGGATCGATAACCGGATACTTGTAGTGCCAGAAGCTGCCCTTAACAGTTTCGCGAAACACCTCGTCGTCGCTAACGGCGGTTTGCAGGAACGAGTCCCAGTTGACGAGACGCTTGCCGCGATAGATGAGTTGCTTCGAAAACAAATCGAAGAACGTTTGTCGAACTGCTGTCGCGCATCTTTCGTCGAGCGTGAAGCGGGTGCGTTGCCAATCACAACTGGTACCCATCTGCTTGAGCTGACCGAGAATACGTTTTTCGTATTGCTCCTTCCACGCCCAAATGCGTTGCACCAATGCTTCGCGCCCGAGATCGTGACGTGTTTTGTTTTCTTCTTCCTTGAGTCGACGTTCAACAACTGCTTGCGTTGCGATACCCGCGTGATCCGTTCCGGGCATCCAAAGCGTATTGAAACCTTGCATCCGCTTGAAACGAATGATTACGTCCTGCAACGTGTTATTGAGCGCGTGACCTAGGTGCAGAGCGCCTGTAACGTTTGGCGGCGGAATGACGATCGTAAACGGCTCGCGATCATCGGGCTCGGCATGAAAGTAACCGCGTTGCTCCCACATGCTATAGAGCCGAGGCTGCGCGTCCTTGAAATCAAATCGGTTCGGAAGGTCTTTTGCTGAGAATTCGTCCATTGTCTCAATACTTATTTGGAACTTTTGTGTCGCACAAACTCAATGATCGAATCTGACGATCGACTTGTTGTGTTATGGATGAGGTTTTGGCTGTTCGCCAGGCTTGCGCCCATGCCGCTTTTACGCAATGCATTCGACTGCACTGGCAACTTTAGGTGGTAGCTTTGGAAACCGACTTGCCCTTCGGATTGTCTTTCGCCAGTTTGTACTCAATAGCATCAATCAACGCGATCCAACTTGCCTCGATGATGTTTTCACTGACACCAATCGTGCCCCAGTTATCTCTGCCGTCGGTGCTTTCGATGATGACGCGAATCCGAGCCGCAGTACCAGCTTCCGAATTCACAACTCGAACTTTGTAGTCGACTAACTTCATTTCGCTCAATTGCGGAAAGTCCGAACGCAACGCCTTTCGCACAGCAGCATCCAACGCATTCACGGGACCGTCAGCCTCGGAAACTTCGTGTCGTTCTTCTTCGCCAACGCGAAGCTTCACAACCGCTTGCGTAAGCATTTTATTCTCGTCGCCGGCGCCCGGTTCGTAGCCGACTACTTCGACGTTGTACTTGAGTGATTCAAAGTGCGATGCGAATGTGCCCGCGCATTTTTTCACAAGCAAGTCAAACGAAGCTTCCGCTGCCTCGAACTGGTAACCGCGATTTTCCATCACGACGACCTCGTCCAAGATCCGTGTCATCAGCTCCTTGTCTTCTTCCAAATTGAACTTTGTCGTTTTCGCGATGATGTTCGAACGTCCAGAAAGCTCACTCACCAACACACGGCGTTCGTTGCCGACCGACGTTGGCTCGATATGTTCATAACTCGACGAGACACGATTCACCGCATGCACATGCATACCGCCTTTATGAGCAAACGCACTTGGCCCAACAAACGCCTGTCCGTTTCGCGGATACATATTGGCTGTCTCGTAGACAAATCGCGAAAGCTCTGTCAGACGGCCAACGGATTCGTCCGACAGCACTTCAAAGCCTTTTTTCTTCACAGCAAGATTCGCGACCACAGAGACCAAGTCCGCGTTACCGCATCGCTCCCCAAAGCCGTTAATCGTACCTTGAACTTGGATCGCACCGGCATCAACGGAGGCCAACGAATTCGCTACGCCCAACTCGCAATCATTATGGCAGTGAATACCTACAGGGATATCAACTGCCTCCATTGCCTCTTTCGTGATCTGTGCAATCTCTTCCGGTAGACTTCCACCATTCGTATCGCACATCACGATCATTGCTGCGCCGGATTCGGCCGCAGCCTGGATCGTTTGCTTGGCGTATTCGGGGTTGAGTTTCCAACCGTCGAAGAAATGCTCCGCGTCATAGATGACTTCGCGTTTTGCCTCAACGAGGCACTTCACACTTTCGCTGATCATCGCAAGATTCTCTTCGAAAGAAACGCGAAGTACTTCTTCGACATGAAACGCTGAAGTCTTCCCAACCAGCGTGATCGCGGGAGCTTGCGATTTAATCAGGGCAACCATTCCTGGATCGTCGTCGGCTTTGACTCCGCGGCGACGCGTCATCCCGAACGCACAGAGCGTCGCGTTGGTGAGCGGTTGCATGGCAAGTCGAGCAAAGAACTCAACATCTTTTTCATTCGAAAGTGGATATCCACCTTCAATGTAATCGAACCCCATCTCGTCCAAACGTCGCGCGATGGTCAACTTGTCGTGCAAAGAGAAGCTGATGCCTTCGCCCTGACTCCCGTCGCGCAGGGTGGTGTCGTAGATTTGTACTCGCCGCATGGCTGAACCTGTTCGAATCAAAATGAAGAAAGATGAGCTAGTTGGACTAAAAAAAAAGCCCCGGGGCGATTGGCCTCAGGGCTGCTGTTTCAAATCTGTTTGAACTTCCCTAATGCCAATGATCTCCGATCGCGATCACCGAGACGGCGTCGCTGCTAATAATCATCGGAATCAAAATGGCACAAAACATGGGGAAGCTCCGTACTCAAACGGGACAAGCCCAAAACATAGAAGTTCGCGCCGGATGTGTCAATTCTCGGGGTTGGCTAAGCCACCAAAGCTCGCAAGAAGTGCCGTTTGCTGGCATTTCGGTGTAAAGCTGGCAGTGTATTGCTTGGGCCTGCGCTGGCCCAGTTTGACGCTTGCACATAACCGGCTACACGGCCCCATGCACCGCTAGTCTCGGGTGCTGGGTGCCGCCGTTCTCATAACAGTCACTTTGCGTGTGACCGATGAACTTTGATTTTCTTTGAATCACGGCCGTGCGGATTCAGCTTGTCCACATCTTTTTGCGACTTGTCGGTACGGCGTTTTGGCGACGAAGATTTGCCTTTGATTTTTGGAACGAGCCCCTTCTTCGCTTCCTTGATCTCCTCGGTGTAATCATCCACCACCGCGCTGACATCCGATGCCTTCGTTTTTTCGGCTACCGCCTGCTGGAAGGCCTCGGCATCGAAGTTCTCCTGCTCGTACTCTTCGCCTACGAATTCATCTTCGACGTCTTCCCACTCTTCTTCCTCATCAAGGGCCGCTTCTACTTCTTCTTCGCCGTACGCCTCTTCGCCCTCAGGATCTTCTTCGTATTCTTCATCCTCTTCTAGTTCCGCGTCCTCTTCATCCTCATACTCATATTCATCGTCGTCTTCAAGCTCGGCCTCCTCCTCGTCTTCATACTCTTCCTCTTCGCCATCCTCTAACTCAGCTTCTTCCCCCTCAAGTTCTTCGTCGTCGTATTCTTCTTCCAATTCATCTTCTAGTTCTTCGTCTTCCAGCTCCTCTTCAACCGGCAACGCAACGACCTTGGCCATTTTCGGCTTGAGTGTTTCCACTGGAGCCACCACGGTACTGTCGTCGCTAGATGCTTTCGTCGCCTGCCAATCGGCGTGCGACATCAGTACTTCGCGAGCCTGCGAACCATTGTAGGAGCCGACGATTCCATCTTCCGCCATGAAGTCAATCAAGCGAGCGGCGCGGCCATATCCGATTTGCAGATTTCGCTGAAGCAATGAAACGCTTCCACGACCTTCGCGAACGACAACCTCCACGGCTTGTTCGTAGAGCTCGTCGCGTTTCTTCAACTGAACCGGCGAGCCTTCCTCATCTTTGTCGATAACTTTCAGCTGCACTAGCTCTTTGACGAACTGCTGCTCGCCTTTGCTGCTGCAATAGTCCACGATACGGTCAATTTCCTCGTCGGAGGTGAACGTACCCTGACCGCGAAGCAACGTGCTCGTTCCCGGCGACAAGAACAACATATCACCGTAGCCGAGTAGTTTGTCTGCACCGTTTTCGTCCAGGACGACTCGGCTATCGAGACCACTCGCGACCTGGAAAGCAATTCGTGCTGGCAAGTTCGACTTAATGAGACCCGTGATAACATTTGCCGTCGGACGCTGCGTCGCAAGGATCAAGTGAATACCGACAGCTCGAGACTTCGCCGCCAAACGAATAATATGAGCTTCGACTTCTTTGCCCGCCGTCATCATCAAGTCTGCCATTTCGTCAGCGACGATGACGATATACGGAAGATGGCGTGGAATAAGTTTCTTGTCGTCTTCGCTTTCCGGCTTCAGACGCGACATCAACTCGTCTTCGCCCAACTGGTTATAGGAAGACAAGTGTCGCACTCCAGCCCGGGCGAGCAAGCGGTACCGCTCGTCCATTTTGTCGCAAGCCCAGGCGAGAATAGCCTCAGCCTTTCGCATATCGGTCACGACGGGGTGCATGAGATGCGGAAGTCGCGCGTAGCCACTAAGCTCGACCATCTTTGGGTCGATCATCAACATGCGCACGTCGTCGGGCGTCTTCGTCATCAACATCGATGAAATGATCGAGTTCAAACAAACACTTTTTCCTGTGCCCGTACGCCCTGCGATCAACAGGTGAGGCATCTTGGCTAGATCAACAGCGAGCGGATTGCCCGACGCGTCTTTCCCAAGGAAAATCGGCAACGCCATTTTTTTGACGTGGCCATTGGTTTCGTCCATGACCTCCTGCATCCGAACCATTTGCCGTTCGTCGTTCGGAACTTCGATACCAACGGTATTTTTACCAGGAAGCGGAGCCACAATGCGAACACTGGGCACACGCAGTGCAATCGCCAAGTCGTCGGCCAGTCCTGTGATCTTCGATAGCCGCAGACCACGTTTAAGCGCCACTTCATACTGCGCAATAACAGGGCCCGTTTCAATATCAACGACTTTCACATCTAGCTTGAAGTCCTCGAATGTCTTTTCAAGCAAGCGAGCTTTTCGCTGAACTTCTTTCTTCAGCTCTGTCGCGTCATAGCTTTCAGGTGTGTGCAACAGCGAATCCGGAGGCAGTTCGTAGTCCTGAGGATCGTAGTCGCGGCTTGCTTCTTCGAGCTGAGCGATTACCTCCTCGCGTTCCGATCCGGCCGATTTACTTTGGAGTAACTTGGCGCCTGACGTCGCAACACCTGCACTCGCGGCGATGGCTGCGACGGCGTTGACGGGCTGCTCTTCCGCTCCTTCGACTTCGTCGTGCTCGTATTCGTACTCGTCCTCTTCTTCTTCAGCCAACTCATCGTCAACCTCCTCTTCGTATTCCTCTTCCGCCTCGATTTCTGGAACGGAACTCAAGTCAATTTACTACTGGTCCACGCTTGCGAACCGAAACAGGAACTTCCTCTTCCAACTCTTCTTCGTGCTCGTATTCGTATTCGTATTCGTAGTCGTCGTCCGCCAAATGGGACGCATGCATACCGCGCCGCCAACGGCCCGGCAGTAGGCTCGCAAAGGAATCAACTAGGCCCATACGGATACGTGGCATGAAGTTGATCAGCGTTGCACCAACGACAAGGGCGATGTGCAACATGACATAGTCCGTGCACAGCATGACGCCACCAACAATGAGACTTCCAAGCAAAATCAAACTGCCAGCAGTCGCAAAATGTGATTCAAGAAAGCTACGCCCCATCGCACCAACGATTCCACCAGGGCCAATCGCCGGCCCAACATTGATGGCAGGCAAGAACATTTGAATTAGAGTGACTCCGCCGACTAAGGCTAGAAGCCAACCGAAGACTCGAGTGCCGGCGCCCTCAATGGGTCGTCGAGTCAAAAGCATGACATCGACGAATGCAATACAGAGCACAACGAAATAAGCAGCCACTCCAAATGTTCGCAGCAAAACGTCCGCACAAGTGGCCCCCGCGTGACCGCACGCGTTGTGAATGACATCATTCAACGGGTACTCAACCTGATGCGGTTGGTAGACAAGATTGAGCGGAAAAATCGGTTCACCCAACGAGTCGGCAGGTGAATAAGTCACCAGCGACAGACCTAAAAAGATCGTCAGAGCCAACAGGCCCAAAGCAAACAGAT
>CAYNJG010000270.1:0-9693 GCA_964397295.1 uncultured Pirellulaceae bacterium | reverse complement strand
TCCAGCTGCGAGCCGGCGGGCTAATTGGAAACTCCGGTGCGTTTGGTCATCTAACAGCGACTTGGTGCGTGGTAAGCATCAGTGCTCTACTGACTCTTTCGCAATCGAAATATCGGTTGATCCTAGCCACGGCTGTACTAACGCTGACGGGCTACGTTGTGATCATCGCATCCTCACGAGCAACAATACTCCATTTGGTTGCTGGACTTTCTGTTTTCGCAGCACTCTGTCCGTCTTCGCTGCATGTGCGAAAGCAGATAGCGACCTTTGGCGTGATTGGCCTGGCCCTAATTATTTGCGCTTCACAGGTAGTCAAAAAAGATGCTGGGAATTCATCGGACGTCGTAAACAGAAACCTGCAGCGTTTCATTCCTGGTTGGGGCGGCAGTAGCGTGAATGACTTCACGTCCAATCGCGCCGAGAACTGGCCGGAATACGTGGCGATGATGGAAAAGAGTTGGCTTCTCGGGACAGGCTACAAAACAGGCGTTCGCATGCACGAGGAATCGCCAGACAACTCGTATCTATCTGTCATGCTTGAAACTGGCGTGGTCGGATTTACTTGCATGAGCCTGTTTGTCATCAGTGTGCTTTATCGATTGATTTCGCTGTACCGCGTTGGCGATCGTTTTGCGATTATGTGCATCGCCATGTGTGTCGGACAGCTCACGCACTGTCTGACTTCAGACGTTTACACGTTTTGGATCACCATGCCAGTTGTTTATATGCTTCTAGGTTTTGCGATTCTTCGAACACCCGCAGGAGCCAACGCATGAAGATTCTACAATTTGTTGCTGACGGAAATCCTGGTGGCGGGACGAACCACGTGCTGCAATTATTGCGAGGGTTGAAGGACGAATACGAGTTGATCCTCCTCACACAGGAAGACACATACCTCGAACGTGAGGCAAAGAAGTCTGGCATAACTGTCGAAGCAGGAGATTTTCAACGCAGCCGCTTTAGTCAATCCGCCATTCAACGCGTTCAAAACGCAATTGATTCGCACCAGCCTGATTTGGTTCACAGTCACGGAGGTCGTGCCGCATTCTTTCGAAGCTTGACGAAAAGCCAAGTTCGTAGCATCTACACGGTCCACGGATTTCATTTCGCCCGCAAAGGTCTTGGCGGCCGCTTTGCAGGCTGGCTCGGCGAGCAATGGACAATTCGCAATACGGACGAAATCATCTTCGTTTGCAAATACGATCGAGATCTCGCCGTTCGATCGAAATTACTTCCAAAAAAGAAACCCAACCACGTCATCTACAACGGCATTCCCAAACCAAAACTTACTAACACCAGTGATCGAAAGTTGGGCGTCGGATTCGTCGGGCGCATGGTCTATCAAAAGAACCCAAATCTATTCGTCGAAACGATGGCTCGCTTGCCGGACGTGCAAGGTGTGATGGTTGGCGGTGGCGAACTCGAAGATTCCGTCCGAAAAGGCATCGCGGAACGAAAACTTGAAAAACGAATCAATTGCCTTGGCAGTCTCGAGCACGACGGAGCGCTCGACGTACTTTCCGAATTGGATCTTCTTTTAATGACGCCGCGCTGGGAGGGACTACCGCTACTTCCATTGGAGGCAATGTTTCTCGAGGTACCCGTGGTCTCGACTTCCGTCGGCGGAATCCCAGAGATCATCACGAGTGGCGAAAACGGGTTGCTGGCCAGTGAATCACCTGACGAATTGGCGGCACAAGTCAATGAACTGTTGACCAATGAGTGCCTTCGCAGCCGCATCGTTTCCAACGCCGCAAGTCGGGTGGGCGATCAGTTCGACGAAACAAGTATGCTTGATTCCGTCAAGCGAGTTTACGCTTCGGCAATACGATAGAACCGCTGGAACAGTTCCATCGCTCGGCGTTCGTTTTCTGCGACCGTGACATGGCTACTACGTAGAACAAAGTCGCAAGTTAGAACTTTCGCGTAGCCGAGATTCGTTTTCTTGCCACGTCGACTTCCAGCACTTTCACTTTTGCGACGTCTCCGACCGAAACGACCGTGTTGGGATCCGAGACGAACTCATCCGACAGCTGCGAGATGTGGATCAAAGCGTCTTGGTGCACTCCAAGGTCTACGAATGCACCGAAATGAGTCACGTTTGTAATAACGCCTTCCAAAATCATATTGGGCTTTAGATCCTCAATCTTGTTGACCGCGTCGTTGAATTGCACCACACGGAATTCTTTACGTGGGTCACGGCCAGGCTTTGCCAATTCGTCCAAGATATCTTCGATCGTCGGAAGCCCAAACTGAGCGTCAACGAAATCCTCTGCATTGAGCCTCTGCGTGAGTGTCGCGTTACCGACGACGGATTTCAGATCGGTTCGTAGGTGCTTCGCAATGCGGTCGACGACGGAATAGCTTTCAGGGTGCACGGCCGAATTATCGAGTGGCTGATCTCCGCCACGAATTCGTAAGAAGCCTGCCGCTTGTTCGAAAGCCTTCTTTCCAAGCTTAGCTACCGAGGTTAGTTGTTTGCGATCCGTGAATCGGCCGTTCGCATTGCGGTATTCAACAATGCTCTCCGCCAGCTTTGGCCCGATACCTGCGACGTGAGAAAGCAGCGGCGCACTTGCCATGTTTAGATCAACGCCAACGTTGTTCACGCATGACTCTACCACGCGGTCCAAGCACTTTCGCAACTTAGTTTGATTCACGTCGTGTTGATATTGTCCGACGCCGATCGATTTTGGATCGGTTTTGACGAGCTCTGCCAATGGATCCTGCAGCCGACGCGCAATACTGATCGCGCCGCGAACCGTGATGTCTAGATCAGGAAATTCCTCAACCGCTAAATCGCTTGCCGAATAAATCGACGCACCCGATTCACTTACCATAACTTTCGTAATCGCAAGTTCGTGGTCTTTCAGCATGGCAGCCACGAACGCATCCGTTTCGCGTGAAGCGGTTCCATTGCCGATAGCAATCAGATCCACGTCGTACTGATTGATTAGCTTCAACAGTTTCTCGCCCGCACTCTTCGTGTCGTTCTTCGGCGCGGTCGGGTAGATAGTAGTGTTTTCGAGAAACTGCCCTGTGCCGTCTACGACTGCCACCTTACATCCGGTTCGAAAGCCAGGATCAATCCCGATCGTGACGCGTGGCCCCGCAGGCGCCGCCATCAGTAACTCGTGCAAGTTCTTTCCAAACACGGAGATGGCTTCATCATCAGCTTTTTCTTTAAGCTGCGACAACACCGTCGATTCAGTGGCAGGCAACAATAGCCGCTCGTAACAATCCTCAACGCACTCTAAAAGTTCTTTAGCGAATTCGAACTGACGATTATGAACCAGTTGGTTCTTCAACTCCGTTGTTTCTCGCGAACCTTCCAGCTCGACGCTGACGCGAAGAATACCTTCTGAAGATCCTCGCAACATCGCTAACACTCGGTGTCCCGGTACCCGCGATACCGACTCTTGTCGCTCGAAATACTGCTCAAATTTATCGGCACCGTCGGCCGACTTCTTACCGCGTTTTACTTTGGATGCAATCTTGCCGAACTTCATCGCTTGGCCAGTTAACCAAGCTCGTCGCTCGGGATGCTCCGACCATTCTTCCGCGACGATGTCGAGCGCACCCTGCAAGGCCGTCGCGGTGTCCGGCACCTCTTTGCTGGGGTCGACGTACTTTTTCAGAACCGTTTGTTTTGGCTGCCCCAACTTTTCTTGCTTCTTCAACAAATCAGCAAGCGGTTGCAACCCTCGTTCACGAGCTGCCGTGGCGCGAGTTCGACGCTTTGGCTTGTAGGGCAAGTAGATCGCTTCGAGCGTTTGAAGTTCCATACAATTCTCGATTTCGCGACGCAGCTCGTCCGTCAGCAAACCTTGCTCGGCGATCGTTTTCAGAATCGTGGCTTTGCGAGCCGCTAAGTTCTTAGCTCGCTCTAACGCGTCTTCGATCGCTCGCAGTGCGATCTCGTCGAGACTCTGAGTTGCCTCTTTGCGATACCTTGCAATGAATGGGATCGTGTTGCCAGCGGTCAATAAATCCACCGCCGCCTGAACTTGCTTGATGGGCAGTCCGAGCTCATTAGCGATCGTCGCGGCTATGTTCGGTTCAGATTTCATTTACAAATCAGCGACTATGCATATCGCCCTTCACTGTTGATGCGAGCAAACACGTCATCGAGCACCCAATGGAAAACGCAAAGGTGGATGCTCTGCACCATTCCCATGTCATCCACGGGCACGTGCAGTCCCTCGTCCTGAATCTGTTTCAGTTTGCCTCCGTCGTAGCCCGTCATTCCGTAAGTGTGCACGCCATGACGCTGACACCACTCGACAGCCTGAATCACGTTAGCACTGTTGCCAGATCCGCTCATCGCAATTGCGAGGTCGCCTTTGCTGGCGTAGTTCATCAACTGCTGCTGAAAAATGTGCTCGAATCCCATGTCGTTACCGACGGCCGTGACCCAACCGAGGTTGTCGTTGAGGCTGATAATCTTCAGACGTTTTTTTGATTCGTCAAGCAGATCCGTTTTCCGAAGTGAGCTCTTCGCGAAGTCCTCGTGAATGTGGCCAGCAGTCGTACCTGCTCCGCCGTTTCCGAACACAAAGACGAAACGACCAGCTTCCCAGCATTCGTAAACGAGATCCGACCAACGCTTGATCGCGGCTTGATCGAGGTTACCGATTTCGGTTTGAAGTTTCTCGAAGTAATTTGGTGCATCTAGCTTCGCGCCCAGCATGGCAAAACCTTGTATTGAGGTCAGAGATTTACCCAATAGCCAAATCTAGTCAGCTATCAAAATCAACCGTAGCGGTCGGACGATAGAAAATGGCAATCGGCAGCATGAAAAATGCGGTGAGCAGAAAGACCATGCTTCGCGGCATACCCGTGGCCGTCACGACCTTCGTGAAAATGAAGTAGATCAATCCCGACAGGATAATGGCAATCCAGTTCAGGAAGTTCTGCGTTGCGATCAATCGGCCCTTTAATTCGTCGGGCGGTCGAGCTTGCAAGAACACCTGTAGCGGAATCGCGAACATTCCCGTGAACACGCCCAGTAGTGTGAGCATGAAGAGGCTTCCCTTGTATCCCAACATGTGATTGCCACCGACCGTGATCGACATCGCGAACAAGCACAACGCAATTCCGCCCGCTCCCAAACGAAGCATCGACCACTTCAGCTGGCCTTTCGAAATCCAACCACAAATCGCCGCACCGATCGCAATGCCGAGGCTAATCGTGGCGACCAGATAGCTGATCAGTGCAGCGCGCTCAAGTTGTAGTTGATGCTGCCCAAAACCATTCACAGCCTGCTGAACAATCGCTGCCGTCATCCAAAAAATGCAGGATACGAACAATGCACCCGCGAGTGGTCGATCCGTTTTTAGCAGCACGCGTATATCATTCGGAATCGTCAGCGAAGACGCATCAAAAGCCATCGTCGGGTCGGCAGGTTCGGTCTTTCGAATAAACCCCGCAGCCAGCGTGCCGACGACAGCAATCCCAACACAAACCAT
Source organism: uncultured Pirellulaceae bacterium (assembly GCA_964397295.1). Classification (GTDB taxonomy): domain Bacteria; phylum Planctomycetota; class Planctomycetia; order Pirellulales; family Pirellulaceae; genus CAYNJG01. The sequence continues at coordinate 4,225 of CAYNJG010000270.1, read as the reverse complement.
TCCGGGTATCCACAATTGATTTCCGAAGGCATCCATTAACCAGCCAGCAGCGGCCATACCAAGAATGATCGAGATGAAAGTAAGCATGACGATAATGCCGTTGGCGCTTGGCAAATCGCGATCTTCCAAAATCTCAGGAAGCACGCCGTACTTTCCCGGACCGAAGAAGGCGCTCTGCGTGCCGAATCCGAAAAGCACGACCGACAGCAACGCGATCACCATCCAGCCAATGCCGACTTTTGCAAACACTAGAAATGTGGCCACGCCAGCGAGAGTAATTCCAATCTCGGCAAGCTTGCAAAGGAAAATGACTTTGCTTTTGCTCCCGCGATCCGAGTAGTAGCCTGCGATCCCCGAAAAGACGACAAACGGGATCGAAAAAACGATCGTCGCCAGCCACTGCATGTCTTCCGTTTCGCCAGCTGCTCCGCCGGCCACCGGAACCGCGACAAAGATGAGCATCACGATCTGCTTAAACAGATTGTCGTTAAACGCACCCAAAAACTGCGCGACGGCGAGTCCCCAGAATGAACGGTTCTTCATTACCGGTGGTTGGTCGTCAGGGTCAGTTGTGGCAGTGCTAGTGCTATGTAGATTGTCGTTCACAGCGACATTGTGTCAGGCTCAGCGGACCGAGAATAGATCATGTTGGCCTCAAATGCCGACAATCCCCCTGCAAAAAACGAATCTTTGGACGATTGACGATGTTGATGTTGATATTTTCGAGTGATCGACGATAGTAAATTTATGACGCGGAATTGGCTTCGCTACGCTGGGCGTAGAGCTACTTCATTCCGAAACGCTCCTGTCGAAGAAGACCTGTTTGATGACTGAAAACGCACTCGCCACCGACAACCTTCGCATCAAGGCCATCAAGAATCTGATTGCTCCTCGAGAGCTAATGGAAGAAATTCCCGTCACGCCCGAAGCAGCCGAAACTGTCGTCAGTTGTCGAAACGGAATTAGAGACGTTCTGCATGGCGCCGACGATCGTTTGGTGGTTGTCATCGGCCCCTGTTCGATTCACGATCCAGACGCAGCGATGGAATACGGCAAGAAGCTGCTAGAGAAGAAAAAAGAATTCGACAAGCAGCTACTGATTGTGATGCGAGTCTATTTCGAAAAACCACGCACAACCGTCGGCTGGAAGGGTCTTATCAACGACCCAGGACTCGACAACAGTTTCGAAATCAATCGCGGCGTCCGTACGGCTCGTGGGTTGCTGCGTGATTTAAACGTGATGGGTCTGCCTACCGGCACCGAGTTCTTGGATCTCATCAGCCCGCAATACGTTGCAGACCTCGTCGGTTGGGGTGCCATTGGTGCTCGAACAACCGAAAGCCAAGGTCATCGTGAGTTATCTTCGGGTTTGTCGTGCCCCGTTGGATTCAAAAACGGTACCAGTGGAAATGTTCAAATTGCGGTCGATGCAATCACATCCGCAAAATGCCCACATCATTTCTTGTCCGTGACGAAGGAAGGCACCTCCGCGATCTTCCAAACGGCGGGCAATGAAAACTGCCATATCATTCTGCGTGGTGGAGCACACACGAACTACGACGCAGCCAGCATCGACGAAGCATCCGAGCGACTCGAGAAAGCCGAATTGCCGCAACGGGTGATGATCGACACCAGCCACATGAATAGTCGCAAGAAGCACGAACGCCAGCTGTACGTTTGCCGCGATATTTGCAGCCAGCTGAGCTACGGCGAAAAACGCATTATGGGCGTGATGGTGGAAAGTAACTTGGTCGAAGGCAAGCAAGCGTTGAAAGACGGCAATTTAGTTCGTGGCCAAAGCATCACGGATGCGTGCCTCGGCTGGGAGCAAACCGAGGGGCTCTTGGCTGATTTAAACGACGCAGTGTTGGCGCGTCGAAGCGCATAGCCCAAACAAACTCAAGCGGTAAGACGCAGCCCGGCGGTAGGCAAATCGTAAAATACGGAATCCGCACAGTTCTTGTAGTCGCGGCGTTGGTTGCAATCGCAGCCGGGTGCCTACGACCGCCGCCCTACGGAAAGCAACTCGCGGCCATGCTGTTGAAGGCCGCTATGCGCACGAAGAAAACTAAGGCTCACACCGATCCGCGGTGGTATTTAACCTCACCGCCTACAATCACCTTGTCGGCTTGAGAAACGAGTTCTTCACCGGCCAGCGGCGTGTTGCGGCTCTTCGATCGGAACTGTGTTGGATCAACCGTCCATCTGGCAGAGCCGTCAATGATCGTCACATCAGCATCGGCGCCTTCCACCAGGGTACCTTTGCCTGATAGACCCAGAATCTGAGCCGGACGAAGAGATGTTTTCTCGATCACCTTCAGCCACGTCATGTGGGCTGGCTCGATGAGAAATTTTCCGATCAAACCCAAAGTCGTCTCAAGCGAGTTTATGCCGAACGGTGCCCGATCCAGTTCGTGGATTTTCTTCTCGTGAGCACGCGGCGAATGGCCGCTGCAAATTACGTCGAGCGTATCGTCTACCAACCCTTGAACACATTGTTCGACATGTTCTTTCGAGCGAAGCGGCGGGTTCACCTTGCAATTCGAATCAAAGCTGCGAAGCATTTCATCCGTGAGCGAAAAGTGATGCGCTGCGATGCCAGCGGTAATATCCACGCCGCGGTCCTTCGCTCGGCGAAGTAACTCTACGCTTCCTCCGCTGGAGATATTGATCAGATGAAGTCGGCCTTTCGTTGCCTCAGCCAGCCGAATGTCACGACCCGTCATCACGTCTTCGGCTTCCGCCGGCATGACACGGAGCCCTAAGATCGTTGAGACAAGCCCCTCGTGCATCACTCCATCTTGGTTCAGTTCAAGAACCTCTGGATGATTCATCACCGGGCGGTCAAACATCTTTGCGTACTCCAGAGCACACCGCATGAGATCCGCGTTGTGGATCGGTCGCCCGGCATCCGTGAAGCCGACGGCGCCCGCCGCGTGCAGCGATCCCAATTCAGCCAGTTCTTTGCCATCGCGATTCTTGCTGACGCAGGCCAGTACGAAAACATTGCAGTTCCCCGCAATCATCGCTTGATGCCTGACAAACTCAACGCTGCCTTGCGAATCAAGTGGCGGATCATTGTTGGGCCCGCACGCGATCGAAGTGAAGCCACCCGCGAGCGCTGCCGCTGTGCCCGTTGCAATGGATTCGTCTTCTTCCCAACCAGGTTCTTGCAGTTGAGTGTTTATGTCGATCAAACCGGGAACCACGATGCGGTCGGTGGCATCAATAACTTGTGCCTCGCCGGTCGGTTCATGATCGATCCCGGCCACTTTGCCATCGCGGAGTAGCAAATTGGCCACACGGTCGAAGCGTTGGGATGGATCGACGATCCGGCCGTTGGTAATGAATAGTTCAGGCATATTCGAAGTTGGCTAAATCGGACAACGTACTAGCTATCCGATGCAAGGCCTCCGCAAAGTAAAAACAAAACGGCCATGCGAATCGCCAGTCCGTTGGTGACTTGTTCGAGAATCACACTGTGAGTTCCATCGGCGACGTCCGACGTAATCTCGACACCGCGATTGATTGGCCCTGGAGCCATGATCAAAATATCATCCTTCGCTTTTTCCATCCGAGCCTTATTCATTGCGTACAACAACGCATATTCACGAACGGAAGGAAACGGACGTGTGTACTGTCGCTCGAACTGAATTCGCAACAGATTCAAAACATCGCACCGAGGCAAGATTTCGTCCAAGTTGTGAGCCACTTCGACACCCAGTAACTCCCAGCGTCGAGAGACTAATGTTGCCGGCCCACAAACGATCACGTTCGCACCGAGTTTCTTCAGTCCCCAAATGTTTGAACGAGCCGTGCGGCTATGGGCAATATCACCGACGAGCGCGACGGTTTTGCCTTCAAGACTACCTCGGTTTTGGCGAATGGTGAGAATATCCAGCAAACCTTGCGTCGGATGTTCGTGTGGTCCATCGCCAGCATTGATGACGGCACAGTCGAGATTGCGGGCGAGCAAATGCGGCGTGCCGGGCGTGCTATGCCTAACAACAGCAGCGTCGATATTCATCGCTTCGATCGTCTTCGCTGTGTCGATGAAGGACTCACCTTTCGATACGCTGCTGCCCGAAGATGAAAACTCAACAGTGTCTGCCCCCAGTCGTCTCGCTGCCAGCGAAAAACTGTTCTTCGTTCGCGTCGAATTCTCAAAGAACATATTCGCGCACGTCTTGCCCTGAAGCAGAGACAGCTTCGTCTTGCAGTTGTT
>CAYNJG010000269.1:0-9729 GCA_964397295.1 uncultured Pirellulaceae bacterium | reverse complement strand
ATTCTGCCAACGCCATGCTCACGAGATAGCCCGGCGTCCTTCCGAGTCGATGGGCATAACCAAGCTAACACCATTTAGCCGCTGGAACGTCCAGTTGCTCACCGAGGTAACTGAGAGCGACCTGTGGCACCTCTCTTTTTTCGCGGCGTCCTTCATTCTCGAAGAACTTCAGCATCGCCGAGAATGCGAGTCGACTTTTGGCAGTGCGGTGGTTTAGTAACTCGAATTCATCGTGGGTTAGCGTCCATCGGCCCGCCAGCTCAGAATCAGTCCATTGCCGCTTCATGCGAAACTCCCGTATTTCAAGGCCACTGTGCGAAATACAGATGTTAACAAAGGACTGAAGCTGGAATACTTGGGAAGGAAAGGAGGATTTGAGCCGCGCACTAGGACCACAGATGGCACTTCATTGTGCGTTCGCTAGTTCTGGGCCATCTTCGCGAGGGAGCAAATCGCCGGAAACAGGTTAGCCAACCCACCAGCAACAGCGCAAAACCGCTGGGTTCAGGCACGATTGTCAAATCCGCTCTGCCAAACCTCAAGTCTGGAGAAAGTCGAGAAGGCGTATCAAACGTCACCACTTCAAACAAAAGAACATTAGATGCAGATCCCACCAAGCTCAACAAGCCCTCATCATCGGCCTGCATTAACAGACTCCACAACAGTAGCTCCGAATCCCTCACGAATGGTAGATTGGAAATACCACCGCCGACATTATCGAGCAAACCAACCTCGTCTAGATCCGCGTTTGTGATCGCTTGAAACGATGGTCCATGTTGGACACTACCGGCGATGGATGCCAGTGAGGCGTCATAAGAGACGTCCAAGAATGCCGAGAATAAACCACCCCTTTCTGGCGCGCCGACGAATTCTGATTGCCGAGTGAAAACGGACAGCACGAATTCCTCGCCCACGTTGATCGTATCGATTACCGAACCGGACGTATCGGTTGTTTCCAATCGGAATTCAACTGTTTGAGCTTCGACAATAGAAAACGTTCCGAACAAAAGTACGCAAATCGCGAAAAACACCTTGTATCTCATTCTATGAAATCCTCGTGGATGGAAGCATTACTGCAACGCGAATACGTTGCCAGTTAGTTGTCAAACCGAAACCTGGTAATGGTCACGAGCAATCCTATGAAGAGCACGAGATCTATCTGCACGAGCCAAATTATAACGAGACGCTAGGAGAAACTCACAAAATTCCGCGCGCACCAAGTCCCGAGCCTTACTCGTACGATCCCAGCGACTTGCAATGAGCGTATGGAACCTCTAGCGTCACGGACCGCTGCAATATCCGCTGTTTTTACTGCATGCCCAACGAGCTTGTGCAATTCAAACCGCGCGATGAAATCCTGACGTTCGAAGAAATCGTGCGATTCGTTTCCGTGGTTGCTACAACAGGTGTTAATAAACTGCGACTTACTGGCGGCGAGCCGTTGCTTCGCGCGGAAGCCAAATGCGGCGATGTTAGGCCGAATAGCGAACTTTGTGGCACATTGCATTCTGCCAACGCCATGCTCACGAGATAGCCCGGCGTCCTTCCGAGTCGATGGGCTGAATCAAGCTAACATCTACCCGTGTATCTCACGCAACGAAACTCTTTTCTTTACTTGGCTTGCAACCATTTCCGTCATATTGCGGTTAAGATACGTGTCGCGAGCGCATTCTTCGCGGCGCAACGGTTTTAGCTCACGTTTTTGGAGGGACTAAAATGAGACTAGTACTGATGTTTATCGGGTTGCTTGGATTTGCGTCCAGCGTGTCGTTTAGCTTGGGCGCGGATATCGAAACGAATTTCGAATCCTTTTCGGGGTTTACTACCGGTCAGTCAACGTTCACGCTCCGTGATGACGAAAATAGCAACTTCTCATTAACGGCAACGGGCGATGGACAGATTGTCTTCTTTCGAGATCCATCACTCTATTTTTCAAACAGCAACCGGTCATTTGGCGTCACGGCGAATAATCAAGCAACGCTTGTATTCACAGACTTGCCCGCAAGCGAAGTAACAGTTTGGGTGCAAGATACAAACGGCGACAACGACAACGAGAATGGAGGAGTCTTGGGTGATGCCAACGGAGAAGTCGAAGCCTTCGATACTAGTGGCACCAGCCTTGGCATATTCGAATTCCCAGAAGATTCGTTCGGCGAGTTTACTTTCTCATCCGATCTTGGGATCGCATCGCTTGAATTTACGAATGAAACATTTGTCACTGGAAGCTGGTCGTTACTCGGTGCAATATCCGCTCGGGCGGTTCCAGAACCCGTATCGCCTGCGTGGTTCTTAGGTTGTCTGGCGTTTTTCGTGGTACGGCAAACCGCCTCTACACGTCGACGTTGATCGAAAAGGTCATGCCGACCTGTCCCAATCGCGGTAGGAACTGCCGTTGCCGGCAGCCCGCCGTTCAAGACCGGCAGCTGCCGATCAACGTTTGATCGAGAATGTAGCTTGGTCGCAAGACCAGGCACGATGCGCAAGCGAGTAGATTCACGGCCTTGGCGCATGCGTTCGCTTGCTGCAGCGTATGTCGTCGAGATTGGTGCTGTGTCATTCTCAGGCCGTCGATTCAGATAGTCGGATTCACTGAACCAGTCGAGTCGGAGAGGACTTCGTGGGGTCTTCCAGCAACAGGTAGAGAGCGTTGTCAGTGAATTCAGCGCCGCGGGTGAGCCCAAAATGATCATCGAACAAGAACCGAACGTCGCGGTATCGAACTGGCGACTTCACGACTGGTCCCCACTCGCCAGCCACTCTCTGATCAGCCAAAGTTGACTTGCGAGTAACAGTACGATCACCTGGAGCTTCGGTTCGCATAGTTAAAGTACGATTCTCAAGATTTGAATTCAACGTTTCGACCGTAGGAATTGCGTCACCGGCAAACAAATGAAACGTCGTTCCTTCTGGAGGAACGGCCGGTATATTCAGCAGATCATGGAATCGTTTGGCTCTTGCCAGACACTCAGCAACATGGGCCTTGGCGATTGCCCGCCTCTCCTCCGGAGTATCCACTTCCGGTATTAGCTGTTGTAGAACATCGTCCTGCTGCGGATTCAGCATTCCCCAACCGCGTTGGTCCCAGGTTTCAATATCGTAGTGATCGAGTGCTTTTCCAGTTTCTTCGTCAAACACTGCCGGCTCTGGCCCGTTGGGAAGTAACTGATAAGTCGCAGGAAGGGTTGAGATCATTCCGCTTGGGATCGAATCAAGCATAACTGAAAACGAAAGCCCCTCGTGGGTTGAAACCATTGATTTTGCCGAACCGCTATTGGGAGGTCCGATCATGATGACTCGGTCAATATGTTCCGCACCCGCCCAATTCAGTTCTGGAGGTTGACCATTCACGAGCGATCCGACGCCTCCAAACCTGAGATAATAACGAGCCAACAGGCCTCCCATCGAATGCGTCACGATATCGAACTTGACGGGTTCCTCAAATCCATAGCGTTGCTTGTGTTCTGCTTCTATATAGCGTTTCTTTTGCAGTATGAATTCATGAAGTCGCTTCGCGTTATCCGCATTATCGCGCCGCCAATCGTAAGGGAACTGGAAACAGGTGAAATGGGCATTGCCGTAGTCAACCGCTCTCGACGAACCCAGCTCTTCATCGCGATAACCACCCACGCCAAGCATTCGCAGAATATTGAGATAAGCCTGGCGATTCAGGGCCAGACCAGCGACTTCAATGGTAAGCGAGTCAAGCACGCCGGCCTCATAAACACCATCGTCGAATTCACTCAGATTCGTACCATCAATTGGGCAGCATAGCAGTCTTACATCCTCCCCATTGTCTGGATCAATGGCGCGGTCATCAAAGACTCCCCAAATAATGCGCCCATCGGTTGCTCGCAACTTCGAACCCATCATTCCCGGTATGACGATCACGGGATTCCGAATTGAGTTTTCCAGCATGACGCTCGGGTCATAGATCACCCCAAGTTCAGGCATCGACTTCTTCATCATTCGAGCGGGAAACCACGCATCGATCCATGGACGAGAGAAATATCCGAAAATCGAAAAAAGGAAAAGCAGCAGCAGAATTTTCTTCTTGTTCATCGACGAACCACATGAAGAGTTGACAAGAACCGGACCCATGAATGCTACCAGACTTCCAGCCTCATGCTGAACCTACCGGCAGTACGAATTTCTGTTTCGTACGGTACCTAAACTGTAAACTTCACTTGTGTTGAATCGAATCGCGACTGCTAAACGAAATTGGAGCCAGGAAAAATGTATCGTTTCGCCGCTCTTTTGGTTATTCTCGTTACCAGCACGATCGCTTATGGGCAAGTTATCTTTGGAACATGGCCGGAAGGGGGTGGTCCTCTGACCGTTTCTTTCATTGGCCGTCCCATCGAGGGTGTTCGGTTCTTTTCTGGCGGGAACAATCTCAGTACCGGTTCAGACCCATCTCCGTTCTCGATGTTCATCGAAGGCAACAACCAATCAGGTCTAAGTGAAGCCGCCGTTATTAATTCAGATCTTTCGGAATTAATTCTTGAGGGAGTGATTACTTTTGACATCTCTGTTGCATCAGGTGCTCCCGCTGATGACATCACAGGTGAGTGGGGAACCGGCGCAAACGCAAGTCCTATTCTTGTCGAGAGGATGGCCGTTCCCGAACCGAACCCATCATTGACGCTACTGCTTGTCACGTGCCTGGCCATTCGCAAGCGAAGCCTAGAGGGCATTGATTAGCACGGCGCGTCGCATCTCTGGATGGTTTTAAACGCGGTCGTCGCCGGTCCACTGATCACCTCCACAGATCAAAATGATCAGCGGACCCATCATTTAACCTGTGTCATTCTGCGGAGCATCCTTGAACGCCAGAAATCGTTGAAGACGTGTTGCGAGTAACTGGCCCAGTGTTTGGCTTCGGGCATGTCGGGCTACCATTCCGCAGCTCGGCCTTTTGCATAGGCTTCGGGCATCGAACGATGACACCCGCCTCGCGACTCGACGGGCTCCGAGTCCTTCGGGTGACGAATAACCTGACATTCTACTTATTCCACTATGTAATTGAATTGCTCGGTGATCCGAAGTTAGAATTGGGGTTCCCACCCCAATTCGTCCAGCCGCAGCAACACCATGTCGCACGCCGCAGCGATTCGCTTTACGCTTACTCTATTCTTCTTTCCCTTCGCCGCGATTGCGGACGAGGTAACGTTCGAATCGAACGTGCAGCCGTTTCTGCGTCAGCACTGCGTCGATTGTCACGGTGCCGATAACATGGAGTCGGGGATTCGGGTTGATCAACTGGACCGAACGTTAACCGGACGGACTCCTTTCTTGTGGAAGAATATCCGCAAGCAACTCGCAATGCAGGCGATGCCGCCCGAGGACGAAGAGCAGCCGTCCGATGAAACCCGCGCGGCAGTGGTCGAGTGGATTGACCAATCGCTGCTAGAGGCCAAGCGTCGTCCCCGAGCAAAGAACGGTTCAGTTCGACGATTGACGGTGGCTCAGTACCAGAACACGCTTAGCGATCTACTTGGCATCGAAGACGACTTCACCAGCTTGCTCCCGCCGGACGCCGTGACGAAAGATGGCTTTCGAAACCAAGAACAAACGATGGTGCTTTCGCCGTTGTTGATCGAAGCCTATTTCGAAGTCGCCGATCGAGCACTCGACGTTGCTATCGTCGACCCGCAGGCCAAGCCCGAGATTCAAAATTTTTGCATGGACCTCGGCAAGTCGATCAATGCATTGCCATGCCCCGACAAGCTGATCCTCGGTGCGAATAGCCATCTGCTCGCTAACTCTGACTTCACCGTTACGCAGCTTAAGGCTCAAAAGCCATTCGACTTCTACCCGTTTTGGATGAAAACCAAGTATCGATTCAACGAAGGCTATGAAGGGAATTCGACCGTTCGCGGGTGGAAAAGCTACGACAGCATCTATCACGCGGTGTTCGCCTGCATGCGAGGGAATCCCGCTTACCCGAAAGGGAACGCATATGACCTCGTGCCTGAAGGGTTGCTGTTGCGGCCGGCGACTCCAAGTTCGCTACTGTTCGGAAAACAGACTACGTACGGAACGCGAGCGAATTTCAAGATCGCATTGCGTGAGTTGCCAGACAAGGGTCGCTTTCGCGTCACGGTTCGCGCAGCCCGGTATCGTGATGGCCTGCTGCTCGACAAAGGCACTGATGCTATAGCGGACGACGATTCGATTACTGCGGATCTCGCCAGTTCTGCCGAGGCGAATCTGATTGTTCCAATGGAAGGCGTCTATCAGGTTGATATCGCCGCAAAGCCAGACACGGACGCAACGCTAACGCTTACTTTGGGTGATCGGCAGTTCGCTGGGAAGCTCCTTGCAAGGCAGCCGAAGGATGACGAGCAAACCTCGATGGCGTTTCTGCAAGTGCGGCTCCCGGCGGGACCGCTCCGCATAACGGCACATTACAAGGAAGACGCCCTCGGCAGCTTGTCGCTGTCTCGTTTAGACGAGTTAGATCTTGCAACGCAAGACTTTCTCAAGTTCGAAAAGCGAGCGCCAACGCTGGGTGTGCTGCTCGGTTTGCGTCGAGATTGTGGCGACACGCTAACTGCTGTCGGAAAACGCGATCGAGTTTCCGATGAGCAACTGCAGGAATTCGTCTTCGAAGGAGCCATCAACAACTTCCCAAGCCCCGACGTCGAAAAGGGAAACATCAACTACTTGGCCGGAGTTCGCGAAATTGGAGTTCGGCAGGAATTCACGGACGGTCGAGACATGCCTCGGCTCTTGGTCCGATCGATCGAATTCGAAGGACCGCTTTACGAGTCCTGGCCGCCCGCAAGTCATCGGGCGATCTTCTTCGACGCCCGAGAAGTAAGCGAGACGGCTGAGTCGGAGTCAGCCGAATACGCCCGCGAAGTCATCAAACGGTTTGCTTCTCGCGCGTATCGTCGCCCGGTGGAGGACGACGAATTGGGGTCTCTCGTCACCGTCTGGCGAGATGGGTTCGAACAAAGTGGCGACTTTCGTGAGAGTATCAAAGATGCGTTGCTCGTCGTGCTCACGTCGCCGCAGTTCCTTTTCCAGATCGAGACCAGCGGATCGCCCGAAGCAGAACCTATCGACAACTATGAACTCGCTTCAAAGTTGTCTTACTTTCTGTGGAACGCTGCACCTGACGAGGTGTTGCTGTCGCGTGCCAAAAAGGGAGTACTTCGCACCGACCTCGACGTCGAATTCGACCGCATGACTACCGACCCCAGGTTTTCGAACTTCGCCGAACAATTCGCGACGCAATGGCTGAGCCTTGAAAAGCTTGACACAGTTGGCACGGATCTCGAGAAGTTTCCGAAGCTGATGACCGAGACCAAGCGTGAGCTCCGCCGCGAACCGATCGAGTTGCTCTTGCATCTTGTCCGCGAGAACTTACCGATACGGCATCTCGTGCAATCCGATTTCGTGATGGCGAACGAGGTTGTGGCGAACTATTACGGGCTGGGCAATCGAGTGGAAAGCGGGTTCGAATTCGTGTCTCTCGTCCACAAGGACGAACATCTCGGCGGCCTACTATCGCAAGCCGGAATCCTTGCGGCTCTAACGGACGGGCGAGAATCCAACCCCGTCAAACGTGGCGCGTGGCTCGCGCGTAAGATCTTGGCCGAGCCTCCGGATGATCCGCCGCCTAACGTTCCGGAGCTTACCGCCGACGATACGTCTTTGACATTGCGTAAAAGATTGGAGCTGCATCGTAACCAGCCTGGCTGTGTAAAATGCCACGAGGGAATTGATCCCTGGGGATTGCCGCTGGAGGAATTCGACGCAGGAGGTCGATACAAGATCAAGCAGGATGATGATCAGGCGGCAGATGCGAGCTCGACGTTACCGGACGATACAAAGATTCGTGATTCGAATGAGTTAAAGGATTATCTGGCGAACGATCGCATCGATCAAGTTGCCTTTAGTTTCTTGAAACACGTGGCGGTGTATTCCACCGGTCGTGAGTTGAGCTACAACGAGATTGAATTCCTGCGAGACGCGGGGTTAGAATTGAAGCCCGCAGGTTATCGCGTGCGTGACATGCTACGATTCGTCGTTAACAGTCCATTGTTTCTGGAGAAATAGTAGGTCGGCTCTCAGAGCCGAAACCCAATGTCTCGGCCCGTAGTGCCGAGCTACTGGATCCTTGGGAGAAAAACATGCCTCTTAAACTCAACCGACGCGCCGTCCTGAAAGGTATTGCAGGTGCGAGCTTGGCGTTGCCTGTCTTGGATGCGATGGGATCCGAAGTTGCCGAGCAACGGCCCAATCGGTTCTGCGCGTTGTATACAGCCAACGGCATGTCGCTGCCCAAGGCGGAAAACAAGATCGACGAATGGAGTTGGTTTCCCACGTCGAAGCTGGAATCCGGTCCGTTTGCCGGGCAGTTTGAATTCGGCAAATCGACGCAGCCGCTTTCGCCGTTTCGTGAGCACGTCAGTTTCATGGGCGGACTTTACCATTCCAACGGTGTGAAGGCCGATCCGCATCAATGCTCGGACATGTGGCTGACTGGGGCTCCGTTGCACGATTCCAAGCCGGGCAAGTACAACTCCGTCGGTCTCGATCAAGTCGTCGCTGCACACACGAAGCAATATTGCCGACAGCCGTCATTAGTTCTTTCGATCGATGCAGGTACCGGCTTTCTCTCTCGCACGGGTACGATCTCATACAACATCGAAGGGAGACCGATCCCCGCCGAGAACAATCCCCGTCGGGTATTCGATCGACTGTTCCGCGCCGACAGAGTTTCTCTTGAATCCCAGCGTGAAGAGCTGCGACGACGCATCAGGTTGGTAGACGCTGTTCTCGAAAACGCAAAAACGCTCAACCGAAAACTGGGAAAATCCGACCGGCAGAAGATGGATCAGTATCTCGCTTCGTTGAACGAAGTCGAGTCGCGATTGATCGCGTCAGAGAAATGGATCGACATCCCGGTCAAGAAACAGGACTACTCACATCTCGATTTGGATGTCACAAATGAAAGTGAACCGGCAGACTACTACCGCAACATGTTTGACTTGATCGCGTTGGCATTCGATGCAGACATTACTCGCAGCGTCGCGTTTATGCTCAACCGCGAAGATGGCATGGGGATCAGCGATTCATTCCCGTTGAAGTTGGGATTGAGTCGGACGCATCACTCGCTTTCGCATGCTGGAGATAAAGACGGCCAGTTGCAGTTCGCGAAATACGATTTGTTCCTGTCCGAGCAGGTTGCGTATTTCTTGACTCGGTTGCAAGAGTACAAGGACAAGGACGGCACGGTCTTGGACAACAGCATCGTGTTGTTCGGCAGCGGTGCGAGCACGACGCACTACCCGAAGAACCTGCCGACGTTACTCGCCGGTGGAGCCAACATGGGGCTCAAACACGGTCAATACTGGCGCGACAGCGAATCCAAGATGTCGAATATGTTCTTGAGTATCCTGCGTTCGATGGGCATCGAAGAAGAGTCCTTTGCCGATAGTAGTGGCACGCTTAGTGAGTCCGTTTTCTCAGTTTGAGTGGCAATGCGCGGCAAGCGGACAGACTTGCCCGCCGCAGGTTCTCGGATCTAAAGCAGCGAGGTTTGCTCGACGAGACGCTTGTGATTTGTTCCGGCATCTTCCGAAGTGTAGCGGCCCGTAATTGCCGGAGCTTCGTCGCAAGATCCTTGATCCATCCGGTCAAGATCTGATGTAGAGCTTTTGGTTTTATTCTGGGCTAGAACCGCAATCGGAGTTAGAATCCATACATTCGTCTGAC
>CAYNJG010000268.1:0-9740 GCA_964397295.1 uncultured Pirellulaceae bacterium | reverse complement strand
CGTCGTATTTCGAGCTGATCGACGACGGAGCGAGGACCCCAGCCTCGCTCCGTTTATCGTTTTGGTCGTGCCTATGCAACATGGCAAGCCACGTGAACCCATCTCGTTGGATTCTTCGCATGGTATGCTGTCACCACTTCAGATCTTGGGACAAATATGGTGGGGCGAAGCAATCTCGATTCGCTTTCATTTCAACCTGTAGAATGGTCTGACAAAGATGACGAGACCGACATGAACACCCATCCCTATACCACCGACACGTCGAAAGAGGCACAAGACCTCCAGCTGGAGCTGGTTCGAAAGATGTCGCCAGCAGAAAGACTCAACAGGGCGTTGAGCTTGAGTAGCGACTTGGTGGAAGCGGCAAAGGCAGCGATTCGCCGCCGACATCCGAATCTGTCTGATCGTGAGGTCGGCCTGAAGTTTATTGAGCTTCATTATGGGGCGGAGCTTGCGGCGGGCGTTCGTGCAACGCTGGAAGCTTCAACATGAGTCAACTTAGCGACGTCGCCGAAGCCCTGAAACCGGTCGCAAGTACCTTCGAACGTTTGGGCGTCGAATTCTATGTTGGTGGTAGTGTGGCCAGCTCGTTCCATGGAGCCATGCGCAGCACGATGGACGTCGATGTCGTGGCGAAACTAGACGATGAGCACGTGCTACCGCTGATTGCCCGATTGTGCAGCGAATACTACGCCAGTGAACCTGCGATCCGCGATGCAATTCGGCGGAAGTCTTCCTTCAACCTCATCCATTTGGCGACGAGCTTCAAAGTTGATGTGTTTGTCTATCGTGGGCGAGCATTTGACGATTCGGTATTCGCACGTGTCCAGCAAGGGCAGATTGGAGCGGACCCTGGTTTCACTTCACCCATCGCGTCCGCCGAAGATATTATCATCGCAAAGTTGGAATGGTATCGACTGGGCAACGATGCATCGGAACGTCAGTGGCAAGACATAACCAATGTCCTCAAGCTGCTTGGCGACGCCGCCAACCTGAGCTACCTGAGAGAGTTCGCCCCGAGCGTCGGAGCCGGTGACCTGTTAGAGCGGCTCTTGTCAGAGTGCGGTGTAGATGATTAAAAGCGAGCATCAACTCATGCTATGCTGTGCTCATGTCCGAAATAACGCAGATCCTTCATGACATTGAAAACGGCGATCCTTCCGCATCAGAC
Source organism: uncultured Pirellulaceae bacterium (assembly GCA_964397295.1). Lineage (GTDB taxonomy): Bacteria > Planctomycetota > Planctomycetia > Pirellulales > Pirellulaceae > CAYNJG01. The sequence continues at coordinate 8,569 of CAYNJG010000268.1, read as the reverse complement.
AAACTGATGCCCCTCGTTTATGAGGAACTCCGGAAATTGGCCGCGGCTCGATTGTCGCAAGAGAATCCTGGCCAAACGCTACAGGCAACTGCGCTCGTGCATGACGCGTATCTTCGTTTGGTCGATGTACCGAACGCTCAAGAATGGCAATCTCGTGGCCATTTCTTTTCGGCTGCGGCCGAAGCGATGCGCCGGATTCTCGTAGAGCGAGCTCGGCGGCGCGGCAGAATTCGCCACGGTGGGCAACATCAGCGCGTTGATCTGGACGACGGATTACTTGCCGCCAACCAAATGCACGAGGATCTGCTGGAACTTGATGCCGCACTCACGGAATACGCCGAGATTGAACCAGAGAAGGCGGAGTTGGTGAAATTCCGTTACTTCGCTGGCATGACGATTGACGAGGCCGCGGACGCGCTTGGTATCTCGCGATCGACGGCGAAGCGACATTGGACGCTGGCGAGGGCTTGGCTGTTAGCAAAACTGAGCGACTCCAAAAAAACTTGAGATTCTGTGGACCTCTTTTGGGCCTCGCGTCGCATTGAGAGTGATTCAAACCCAGAGAGCTTCACCCATGCCCGAAAACTCGCGAGATACGATCTTCCTTGCCGCGATCGAAATCGAGGATTCGGCCGCGCGAGCAAGGTACCTTGAGGAAGCTTGCGGCGAGGACGCTAAGCTTCGCTCGGAGATCGAGCGTCTCATCAGTGCCCATGAAGCTGGCGGAAGCATCCTCGATGGCCTGCCAAACGAAACCGAACTCGGCACTCCGTTCCAATTTAACGTCCTCGATCAGATCGGTCCGTACAAGATCCGCGAAAAGATTGGCGAAGGCGGAATGGGCGTTGTCTACGTTGCCGAGCAGACCGAGCCGGTGCAACGCAGGGTTGCGATCAAAGTCATCAAGCCGGGGATGGATACCAAGGAAGTCATAGCTCGATTCGAAGCCGAGCGGCAAGCGTTGGCCTTCATGGAGCATCCGAATATCGCTCGCGTGTTGGACGCGGGCGCCACGGAATCAGGTCGATCCTATTTCGTCATGGAACTCGTCCGTGGCATTCCGATCACAGAATACTGCGATCAGGTGAAAGCCACACCTAAAGAACGACTTGAGCTGTTCAAGACCGTGTGCGACGCCGTTCAGCACGCTCATCAGAAGGGAATCATTCATCGCGATATCAAACCGTCGAATGTATTGGTGACCCAAGTCAGCGCGAAGCCTGTGGTGAAAGTCATCGACTTTGGATTGGCAAAAGCAACAAGCGGGCAGAAGCTGACGGACAAGACGGTATACACGGGCTTTATGAAGTTGATGGGGACGCCGGTCTACATGAGTCCTGAACAAGCTGGGCTGAGTGGACTCGATGTCGATACGCGATCGGACGTCTATAGTCTGGGCATCTTGCTTTATGAGTTGCTTACGGGAACAACGCCACTCGATCGGACCGAGATTCGAAAACAAGCCTACGAGGAACTCTGTCGGCAGATCCGAGAAGTCGAAGCCCCCAAGCCATCGTCGCGCATCAGTACGCTCAAGGATGCCGAGCGATCAACGATTGCCCAGCAGCGCCAACTTGAACCCGCAACGTTACGTCGCTTGCTGGACGGTGACCTAGATGTCGTTGCCTTGAAAGCACTCGAAAAAGACCGAAACAGGCGGTACGACACTCCACAGGATCTCGCCACCGACATTGATCGGTTCTTGAATGACCAGCCCGTCTTGGCGGTGCCTGCCAGTTCGTTCTATTTGGCCCGCAAGTATTTTCGCCGGCATCGTCTACCCATTCTGACGGCAGCCGCATTAATCGTATCGTTGGTTGTGGCGACCGCCTTCAGTTCGTGGCAAGCCGTTCGAGCAAACCGAGCGATGCAAGTCTCCAACGCGGCTGAAAAGAAAGCGGTTAGGTCGGAACAACTCGCTGCCGCCGCGAGAGATGACGCGAAGGCCATCGCTAAAGAGCGGCGTCGACTGCTTTATTGCGCGAACATGCAGCTCGCTGACCAACTTTGGAATAGCCCCAGCGGCAGTTCCCGGCGAGTTGAAGAATTGCTCACCGCCTGGATTCCTGTAGAGGATTCGCAGGAGGACTTGCGAGACTTTGCATGGCGGTTTCAATGGACACGGCTCCACCAAAGTGCTGCCGTGACGGTTCTCGATACAAGTGGCGCAACTATTTCGCCGAATGGGAATCTCATTACCGCAGATGCGACAGGTTTAACCGAGTGGGGTGCCGCTGGCGTCGCGCCGACTCTGCGATGGAGTGGTGATGCCAGCAACGTGACCCTTTCGCCCGACGGGCGGTGGGCAGCAATTCATTTCGGTGAGATTACGAGTCTCATCGGCATTGCTTCGAGCGACGCGTTGCTCGAATTACCACACAACCGATGCGCCTTTTCGACCGGCAGCCAATGTATGGCTGCATGGACTGCGAATACTGATGTTGATTCACTGGTTTCCGGGCAGGAAGCCATTCCGGTTTGGAATCTAGTTGGAGATGTTCCGCAACCGATGGAACCACTCGCCATTAAGAGAATCAAGAAGCTGCCGGACAACGCGAGTCGAATCCAACCGGGCAATGACGGGCATTCATTTCTCTTACGAGGTGGTTGGGACCCGCCAAAAGACTTCCTGCGGTATTTCCAAGTAGCCGCATTTCTACAGGAACAGCCGGAGCCGGTGAGTTGGGAGCATCGCAACGAAGCTCTTAGTTGTGCGATGTCGCCCGACGGCAGACTCATCGCGAGTGGAAGCAGTAGCGGCGTAGTCCACTTGCGTCTCCGATCTGATCTGATCAACAAGCTGGTGATTGGCACACACGGGGCCGGGGTTGCAACATTGCAGTTTTCGCCCAACGGCACGAAGCTCGCAGCAGGCGGCATGAATGGAACGATCGACGTTTGGGACGTTTCTGCGCTGCACGATTTGAGCCAGCTTCCTGACCCGAAGGCGCTAGGCTCGGGCGACGCCGGCAACACCCGAGAAAATCGTGGCTCTGATACGCCCGTGGCAGGCGCCAACGGCCCACAAATCAAGAGCAGCGAGATCTCGACGCGAGCGCCGTTGGATCACGTGCCACGCCTGCTGCGAACGATCAAGGCACACCTTCACGCGGTTCGATCACTCACATTCTCTACGGATGGGACGCGATTGGCGTCGCGTGATTCTGACGGCGTTTCAAAGTTATGGGATTGGCAGATCGTGGATGGAAGGTACGAAGTCAAAGATATGGGGGAAGAACTTCTAGACGGCTACGTCGCCATTAGTTTCGAAAACGAGGACGGTGGCGTGGTGGTGACGGAAGTGACATCTCAACAGGAAATTGTGAGCGGATCGATTCAGGTGGGAGACCGCATTACTGGATTCTCGAACGATCTGACTGGCCCTGTCAAAGACTTCGCCGGCATGGACGCAAACCACCTTGTCCGATTTTTCGGAGGCGGCGCACACAATACGCTCTTCCGGTTGCGCGTCCAAAGCCCAGGCGAAGACGAGCGTTATGTTCAGCTGCGACGCTCTGTGAAGAAGAGCCCTCGGCCGATGCAAGTTGCCTTTGCTGCCGATGGAAAGACGCTTGCGATCGCGGGGCAAAGAACGGGTTCCACGAGTTTGAATCTTGCGACGGGAAAGACGCAGCGGTTCAATGCATTTGGGAGTTCCGTTGCCATGTCACCAAACGGCAGATTGTTGGCGCTGGATGATTGGTACGAGGTGTTGCTCTGGGATCTTCAGTTAGACAGAGAGAACGCTCGACTCACGAGTCGAGTTGGTGATGCCAACCCGATTCCTGGCAACGCCACTGGCGGCGCACTCGCGTTCTCCTCCGACGGAAAATACCTCGCGTTGGGCACGGGGTACCGATACGCGGTCGCTCCTCGTTCTGACTTAAAGGTCTGGAAACTCAGTGACCTCGAGGAATTTGACGAGCCGCTGCTTAAGAATGATTGCATTATCAGCGCCGTTGCATTTACGCCGCTTGAAAGCCGCCCTCGTTTGATTGCAGCCGATAAGGCAGGCGTCATCAGGATTTGGGATGCCGTGACGTGGAAGCTTGAGAGAACCATCAAGCGGGGATCACGACTCTACTCCATGGCGGTCTCTCCAGACGGACGCATCCTGGCCACTGGCGGCGACGGTCGAACTGAATTGTGGGATTTGGAGGGCGGAACAAGACTGCGCGTATTGGAGCAGACGCATGCTCGCGCGATTGCTTTCTCTCCCGATGGTCGAACACTGGTTTGTGGGAACTCTGACACTACCGTTGTGTTGTGGGATGTCACAAGCGGTCGGCAACTTCGCACGTTCGACGCTCACATCGATTCGGTCTACGGAGTGTGTTTCGCACCGGACGGTAACACTCTAGCGACATCAGGAAGTGAAGGCATTCTTCGGTTATGGGAAGCCGCTCCACTGGAGGAAATCGATCGCTATCCGGGTACGCTTGACTCGCTGTTTCGTCTCGGACAATTGCGGAACGAACAAGGACGCTTTACGGAGGCCGAGGCAATTCTGCGTCGTTCGTTGCAACTTCAGGAGAAGCAACTTCCGGCTGACCATGCGGACATCCTCCGAACTCGCACTGAATTAGAAGCGGCGGTTCGCGGTCAGGGCGAGGCACACGGAAAACCGCCGCCTGGTCAGGCTCGCGAATGAGCACTTCCCCGTGAGCCGCAGGCGCTAGCCTCTGGCCCTCGCGATCACTGTCAACGCCCGCGGCTTGCGCCGTCGGCTCATTTGTTCCAACAACATTCAACTGCGCGAAATGTACGCGCGGACCGAGGCGCAAGGTGTGCGCAGAAAGGCAGTTTTTGAATGAAGCAATAAATGGAAAAGTTGAATGAACCTTGCTTGAAAACGGAAATACCAGACGAGCCAACGTCAACGGCTCCAAGATCACTTCCCCCTTTTTTTCGGAGAACAAAAATGAACCTGTCAAAAATTCACAACCTGAGACAATCAACTGCGAGTTCCACAAACGGTTTGCGTCGTTCACTGCTGCTCTTGACTTGCGTAGTGTACCTCTCGCCGTCGAACGCCCAAGTGCTGGCCCAGTACAACGGTTCGTTTATCGATGTTCGGCCCGTCGCAGGGTTGTAATCGCCTCCTAACACGATACCTGAATTTCACTTATTCATTTTCCGAGGAACAAATCCATGAAAACCTTTTCAGTTTATTCACGAAACAGAATCGCTCTCCTGGCCAGGACGACTATGTGGACAACTGCCGCCGCTCTGCTCCTTGTATTAGCGTCAGCCACGATCTCACTTGGTCAGATCGAACTACGCAAGATTGGCGACCCCAGCTTTGACGTTACGGTTGTTAGCGGCTCGGCCCCGCTGGCCGCGTCGCCCCAAAACTTCCAACGTGCCTGGGAAGTCTTCGAGGAGATTCTCGATCCCGCACTTTTGATCGTGGAAAACGGGGCCAATGCAACGGCAGCGAATGCTGAGGGCCGAGTGAATTATCTCATCAATCCGGCAGAAGAACGTCCGGGCGAGTACATTAGGAGGCACTTCGCTAACAGCGGATATGTCAACACAGATGTTTTCTTGACTCGAGACATTTTCGGCTCAGTGGACCAACACTTCACGATACTTGGCATCACTTCGGCCGATACAGAGGCGATTCCCGAAGACGTTTTCCCGATTCGCGTCTCGTCGATACATCAGCTGCACAACTCACGGCAGGTGCACGGGGACCGGCAATACGTGGACGTGCCATCAGCCGATAGTCTTGGCGTCGTGCGTGACTGGCGTGGCAATGAACACGATCTTTCTGACCAGGAGACAACCCATTTCGCCCTTCCGTGGGCTTGGTTTGGTGCAACTCCCACGGAGAAGATCGCCGTCGGGGAATTCGAATGGAAAGAGCGATTGCTTGATGCAAATGGTAATGGTTGGGACGTCATCCGCACTATCAACGCAGTCAGCCATGCGACCGATGTTGCAGGCGACCTCAACTACAACGGCGAACTCGATTCTCACGATCTGAATATTCTCACGCAGAACGTTGCAGTCGCGCCAACAGATGGTCGAACCCTTTCGGATGATTTCCTCCGGCTGGACCTGAACGGTGACGAGTCGGTCGATGTGAGCGACGTTCATCACTGGGTGACGGACCTCAAATCAACGTTAGTCGGTGACACCAACCTGGACGGCGAAGTGCAGTTTGATGACTTCCTCGCGTTGTCGGCCAACTTCGGACAAGCGGGCGGCTGGGCAGAAGGCGACTTCGACGCAGACGAACGAGTTGACTTCTCTGACTTCCTGGCCCTCTCCGCGAACTTCGGCGGAGCCGCACCCGCAGCGGTGTCGTCTGTCCCCGAACCGACAGCCGCAAGCATTGCGTTGTTCGGATTGCTTGGTCTGGTTGGCTTTCGAAAACGACGTTAACCTCCCGGCAACGTAATTTCGAGCCAATACGACGGAGCGAGGACCCCAGCCTCGCTCCGTTTCTTCTACATCTCTCAAATATGACTGATTGTGCTGCGGCCGAGTAAGTATCGCTCTTCGGTTGTTAAACATGGTATTCTGTCGTCATGAGCGACGTTACACGCCTACTATCACAGCTAGAAAATGGTGACTCTTCTTCTGCCGAGGAATTGCTACCTCTGATCTATGACGAACTGAGAAAGTTAGCAGCGGCTCGGTTGAAACAAGAGAAGCCAGGCCAGACGATACAGGCGACCGCTCTAGTACATGATGCCTACATGCGACTTGTCGGCTCACAACAAAATCAAGGGTGGGACTCGCGGGGACACTTCTTTGCTGCAGCGGCTGAGGCCATGCGTCGAATTCTCATCGACCGCGCTCGCGAGAAACGATCTCAGAAACGCGGAGGTGAGCTACAACGGCAGGAGCTTGCTGACATAGCAATCGAGGGAGGCCAAAACCTGACGACAGATATCCTTGCTCTCAATGAAGTACTCGAACGATTTGAACAGAAGGATCCTGCGAAGGCCAAGCTTGTAAAACTTCGCTATTTCGCTGGTATGTCGATTCCGCAGGCTGCCGAAGCGCTGCAGATCTCGACATCTACCGCCGACCGACATTGGGCCTACGCACGGGCTTGGTTACATGCGGAACTGAGGAAATCGGACGATGACTAAACGTTTGGCGCGGTTCGGTTCAGGTTCCGGAAATCTTTTTGGAAAAAGTCTGGGGTGGTTGGTCCATCAATTCCGCATTGGCCTATGAACCCAGGGCCTAACGCCCCAATCCATCGGAATCAAACAATGCCAAGTGGAAATCGAGAAGAGTCGATCTTTCTTCACGCTTTGGGGATCACGCCAACGAACAAGCGGGATGCCTACGTTCAGAAAGAATGCGGTGATGACCGGGAGCTGCTGGAACGTGTCCGCGCTTTACTCTGGGAACAGGAATTGACGGAAGGTCCGCTCGACGCTCCTCCGACCGGCGTTCGGTCTCCACCCAGCGATTCTGCGAGCTATGCCAATCAGCAGATAGGGCCCTACAAGCTGTTGCAACAGATTGGCGAAGGTGGATTTGGCGTTGTTTATATGGCCGATCAGCTTCATCCGGTCAAACGCCGGGTTGCATTCAAGGTCATCAAGCCAGGGATGGACACCAAGGAAGTTGTCGCGCGGTTCGAAGCCGAACGTCAAGCGTTGGCTTTGATGGATCATGTGAACATTGCGAAGGTGCTGGACGGTGGAACAACAGACTCCGGCCGTCCTTACTTTGTCATGGAGCTGGTCAAGGGCGTTGGCCTAACAGAGTTCTGTGACCACAACCGCCTCTCGATGGAGCAGCGACTGGAACTTTTCGGCAAAGTCTGTCGAGCTATCCAGCACGCACATCAGAAGGGTGTGATTCACCGAGATATTAAACCGTCGAACGTTATGGTCACCATGCATGACGGAGAGCCGGTTCCGAAAGTCATCGACTTTGGCGTTGCGAAAGCGATCAGCCGTGAGTTGACTGAAAAGACCATGTTCACGGCCTACGGTCAGATGATCGGCACACCTCAATACATGAGCCCTGAGCAGGCCGAACTGAGTGGCCTGGACATCGACACGCGTTCGGATGTCTACAGCTTGGGTGTCTTGCTTTACGAGTTGATCACGGGAACAACGCCTCTGGACAAGAACGCGATTCAGCGTAAGGCCTACGATGAACTCTGCCGACAAATCCGCGAGGTCGAAGCGCCGAAACCGTCTGCTCGGATAAGCACACTCAAGGATATAGAACGCTCAGCAGTTGCTGAACAACGTCAGGTGAAACCGGCCAGTTTGCAAACATTCGTCAGCGGTGATCTTGATCGTGTCGTGCTCAAAGCTCTGCAAAAAGATCGAGAGCAACGATACGAGTCTCCGAAAGAACTGGCCGCCGATCTTGAACGATTCTTGAATGATGAACCAGTTGAGGCCGTGCCACCGAGCCCGGTCTATTTGGCTCGAAAGTACATGCGTCGGCACAAGGCAGCGATTCTCACGGCCTCCGCCATCTTTGCATTGCTCGTTGCCACAACGGCCGTAAGCACATGGCTTGCGTTTCGAGCAACGTATGCAGAAAGCAAAGCGGAAGCACGTCGCATCGCAGCCGACGAGGC
>CAYNJG010000267.1:0-9824 GCA_964397295.1 uncultured Pirellulaceae bacterium | reverse complement strand
GTCCAAAGTTTCGTAAATCGGTCTTCGGTATTGAGTGCGACTGGTTCGTAGTTCTCTGTAGGCTGTTCGCAGCAAGCGTGCATCGTGCCACGGACTAACCAGGGATAGTCCCAGTACCCGGCAACCATACGGCATCCTTCGGGCGTCCAACTGTAGTGCTCGGGAACCCAGACCCAATCGTCATACGCGGGCGACCAACTTCCGGGTCGCCAGGAGTAACCGTCGGAAATTCCCGGTGGAGTTTCTTCGGCTGGCGTTTCGGTGGGCTTCCAATTGCCGGGCACCCAGAACGAGTCGTCAGGTTCCGGTTGATTGGGGCCGGCTTCCACGCTTTCGGGTACGTTTTGAAATCCACTAACCGCAGCGGTTTCGGTATCTTGAGGTAGCCAACTTCCAGGCACCCATTGATGGCCACCGTCCGTTTGGTCCCAACGTCCGGCTTCCCAGCGACGACCGGGCGGAGTCTTACGCCAAACGCCGCTTACCCATAAATACTTTTCCACGTTTTCATTCCAACCCCAGTAGCCTTCGATCCATTGCATGTCAGCTCCGGAAGGACGATTGGCTGGTGTCTCAGTGATATCGACGGGAGGTTTTTCTTCGATCACCGGACTGGCAAGCGGAGTGAGTTGTACTGGCTCTGCGAATGCTTCGTGCACCGGTCCGCGAGGCATCGGCTGCGACCCTTTGCCAAACAAGTCGGAATCGTCAACGACCGTCGGTAGCACATCTTTGTTGTTTTGGCTTTTGATTTCGCCAGCGTTTTCTTGAGACATCACGAGTGAGGCGACGAAAATCGAAGCAAATGCAAACGTGGTGGCGAACGAAAAAGCGAACGGTGCTTGAGAAAGAGACTTGATCATAGGATTCTCCAAAACGGTTTAACCAAACCCGCCCAGCACTTCTCTCTATTTGGAATGCAAAGCTCACGATTGCTGGCGAGTTTTCGCCAATACTATGCTCTGCTGACGCCGCTTAGCACCCGCCAATCGGTGTATTATCTGCCCCCATTTACTGTGTCAGTGGTCTTCCGCAACGAGTTTTTTGCCGCTGGCGTCTGTTTGGCGCTGTGCTGATCGGTCTTGGTAGTGGCCCTCTTGCGGTCCAATATGTGAAGGCATTTCTCTTGACGCCGCCCTAAAACTCATCCCGAATTGCCCGTATCTCTTAATTTGAACCATCTATGTCACTTTTATTTGTTGCGCATGGATTTGGGAACTTGATGGATCTGCTACCTAGGGACAATATTAAGGTTCCGATTACGGAGCACGTTCGAGCGAGGAGTACTGGATGCCCAATTTACTGTTTTTCGACGATCTAAAGTTAGACGATCGTTGGGTGAGTCCTGCCCGCCAGGTAACCGAAGCAGATGTGGCGAAGTTCGCCGAACTGACGGGCGACTTTGATCCGTTGCACGTCGACAAAGAATTCGCCAAAGAGACACCATTTCGCAAGCCAATCGCCCACGGATTGCTTGGCCTCTCGTTGGTCGCAGGGATTGGTAGCGAAAGCCCGAACGTTGAAACCGTTGCGTTCCTCGGATTGAACGCCTGGTCCTTCCGCCGTCCAATTTTCTTTGGCGATACGCTTCACGTTGTTACGACGATTACAGACCTGCAGCCAAGCGGACGCCGCCGCGGACAAGTGACGTGGCAGCGACAGCTTTTCAACCAGGACGATCTGGTTGTCCAAGAAGGCTCGTTTCTGTCGCTGGTCGCCTGCCGATCTGCCAGCTTGCACTTGCGATCCGAGGCCTCCTCGCCAGACATGGCTGCTACACATCGATAGTCGTTGCTCTATTGCTGCCATAAACTCTCGAGATCACTGTTGTTGAGGCCGGGGAGACGATGGAGCGGCTGGAAGCCTCTAAGCCGGTCCTCACAGTGAACAACCGCCCGCTTAGAACCGTAATTTCACCAAGATCTTGCCGTTTTGGGCGAACACGGTGAGTTGGGACAATGCTCGATCCTTTGTTGTGGCAAAATTCTGATTTCCGTAAACTTCAGGTGCGTCTCAACGGCCGGAATCTCGGTGTAGGCTCATTTTGTGCCTGCGTTTCTCGTCCGTTTGATTTTGGTGCTACACCACGATGGCTCTGTTATGGAACAAACGATGGCTGACATTTTCGCTATCTCGCGTCGAATTTCGTTCTTCGCAATACTTTCGGTACTCGTAATCTTGCAGCCCGCTTTGCTGGCTCAGGAAAAGAAAGCCGAGGAAAAGAAAGAAAAGCCGAAGGAGTCATCCCGCGCGGCTTTACTGGTCTATGCGGAAGCGGCAGGCTATCAAAACAACAAACAATTTGACTTGGCGGCGGCCGAGTGGGCGAAGTTCCTCGACAAACATGAGGACGACCCTCGTGCTATCGAAGCACTTTACAACTTGGGGATTTGCCAAATCCAACAACGTGGCTTTAGCGAGGCTATTGAAAACCTTGAGCGTGTTGTTGGCCGAGCGGATGATAAATTCGAACGCATCCAAGACGCGTACCTTAACCTCGGTTGGTCGCAGTATTCTCTGGCTCTCGAAAATCAACCGGAACGATTTCCGGACGCTGCGCAGACGTTTTCACAGTTGCTCACAAAATTCCCAGAAACCAAGTTCGCCGACCAAGCACTGTTTTTTGGCGGTGAGTCGCTGTACCTGCAAGGCAAATTCGAAGAAGCGGTAAAAAGCTACTCGGAGCTGATCGAAAAGCACGACGATTCGGACCTGCACGCGGACGCCATGTATGCGCTTGGCGTGACGATGGAACAAGAACTACATCGTTTTAAGGACGCTGGTGAAATATTCGAAGCGTTTATGAAGCTCTACCCCACTCACGACCTTGCCACAGAAGTCAAAATGCGCAAGGCGGAAACGATTTTGCAATCGGGTGACTTTGACGCGGCGGAGAAGTTGTTTGCGGAAGTGGCAGCGGTGCCAGACTATCGATCAGTTGACCATGCGAAGTACCGACACGCTTTCTGCATCGCTGCGAAAGCTGACGTGCTCGCCAAGACTCGCAAAGAGAATCCGAACTGGCAGAAAGACCAAGCCGCAGGTTACCTCCGAGCGGCCACGATCTTCACCGACATCGCCGATAATATGAAAGACTCGCCTTACGCCAGCGACGCCACGATGGCCGCAGGGCGTTCTTTCTATCGTGCGAAGGACTACGCCAACGCATCGCAATGGTTCAAGAGAATCATCGAATCGGACAGTCCGGATGCGCCCGAGGCTGCACACTGGCAAGCGCGTATGTTGCTAAACGAAGAGAAAACCGATGAAGCCCGTGATGTAATTGCGTCGGTCATGAAGGTTGCGAAGGAGAGCAAAAGCAGTTTTCTATTGAACCTGTATCTGGACGACGCTGACGCACTTTACAAGAGCGAAATCTCTCGGAAGGATTCCGTGGCGGCGTACTTGAAGATTGCGGACGACTATCCCGACCATCGTCTCGCCCCCAAGGCGCTGTACAACGCGGCCTATGGCGCGATGGAAGTGAAGGACTACGAAGACGGCTTGGCTTACGCTGAACGCTTTAACAAAAACTTCTCCGATCATTCGCTTGCATCGGAAGTTCAAAAGGTCGTTGCCGAATGCAAGTTGCAATTGGGTGACCTAGAAGAAGCGGCGAAGAACTACGAAGAGCTCGCATCTTCCGGAGACAAAGAAGCCTCGAAGTTTGAGCTGCGTCGTGGATTGTCGCTGTACTTGAAGAAGAACTACGAAGACGCCATCACCACGCTCACGAAGGTATACGCCGCGTCCGACGTCAAAAACGAAAAAGCCGAAGCGGCGTATTGGCTCGGTCGCAGCTATGCGGATTCCAAAAACCACGAAGACGCGATTACCGCTTTCGCTAACTCTCAATCGGCAAACGCAGAGTGGCAGCAAGCGGATGAAGTGTTGCTGAATCATGCACGCTCGTTGCGAAAGTTGAATCGCCTCGACGAAGCCAAGGCAATGGTTGGCAAAATCATGAGCGACTTTCCCGATAGCAAAGTACTCGACCAAGCGAACTACCGTTTAGGTGAATTCTGCTACACGACGGCGGACTACGGGACTGCCATCAAGTGTTATACGAAGGTGCTAGAGTCGTGGCCAAAGTCGAAACTCGTGCCCTACAGTCTCTATGGTCGCGGTTGGTCTCAGTTACGAGCTGGAGTTAAGGGCAGTGGTCTACAGGATTTTGCGGCACTCACCGGCAGCTTCGCTTCGCATCCGTTGGCCGCACAGGGTATCTACGGTCGTGGAATGGCCGAGCATCAAAACGGCGATCATAAAGCTGGGCTCGCAAGCGTCGATCAGTACCTGAAAACGAATCCGACTGGTGCGAGTAAATCGGACGCTATGTATCTGAGAGGAATCTGCCTCATCGGATTGAAACAATTGCCCGATGCTGTTGCAACGCTGTCGGAGCTTCTCAAGAGCGATCCCGGCTATGCGGGCAAAGATAAAGTGCTTTACGAATTAGCTTGGGCGTACAAAAACGGCAAAGACGACGCTAAAGCGCTTTCGACATTCTCGCAGCTGGTAAGCGCCGCGCCGAAAAGTTCGCTCTCCGCTGAAGCTCATTATCACATCGGTGAAGATCTCTACACCAATAAGAAATACAGTGATGCGATTACGAAATACACCGCGGCGAATTCTCTCGCGAAGACGAACGATTTAAAAGAAAAGTCTTCGTACAAGTTGGGTTGGTCGCATTACCAAGCCGGCCAATACGAACGAGCGATCGCCGCGTTTGATACGCAATTGAAAATCAATGACAAGAGTAACCTCGCGGCAGACGCCGAATTCATGCGAGCTGAGAGCTACTTCAAATCGGACCTTTTCAAGGAAGCCTATGACGCCTACGGGCGGGCGAAACAAAAGCCTTCGAAGAACCAGACGATGCAGACGTTGATGCTGCTTCACGGCGGACAAGCGGCAGGGCAGTTGAAGGAATGGAAAACCAGCTACGAGTGGCTCGCGGAACTTCGACAGAAGTTTCCGAAGTCGCCTTACGTTGCGCAAGCGACCTACGAACAAGGCTGGGCCTTACAGAATTTGGGCAAACTTGACGAAGCCTTGCAAGCTTTCTCGCAGGTCTCCGGCAGTTCACGCAACGAACTGGGCGCGCGTTCTCGTTTCATGGTCGGAGAGGTATTGTTCAAGCAAAAGGCATACGCGAAAGCGATTCTCGAATTCCGTCGCGTGATGTTTGGCTACGGCGCAGATTCTGCTCCGGCCGAAGTCAAGCAATGGCAAGCGAAATCAGGCTTCGAAGCAGGCCGCTGTGCCGCGGTCCTCGCATCGCAAACACAGAATGGTCAACAGCGACAACAACTCATCGAGGGTGCGAAGAGCTTCTTTGCCTACGTGGTTGACAAGCACCCGAGCGCCGCCGAAGCGAAGCCTGCCAAGGAAGAGTTGACGAAACTCGGGCCAGCCGGTAACCAAGCTCGTCGGTAGCGAGACTGCGGCGAATCTTCAGTTTCCGTTGTTACTCAGTATGAGTTAGCATTCTCGCTAACCTCAGAATGGGACTACGCGGCACAATCCATCGGTTCGATCCGTGAGATGCGCCGGCCTAGACTCGCTTGTTGTGGTTACGTCTTCGTTCGAAAAGTAGGGTTTTATGCGGGAGTGTGTGGTCTGCACGATTCCCGCTGCAAACCTCGTTTTGATCGGAAACGGAAAACTATGGCTTCAGCGTTCCTTTGGGCTTATATCGTCGTCGCAGAAATTGTGTTTTTCGGTTGGATAGCGTGGGCAGTGAAAGACTGCCGCGAGACCATGCTGTTACCAATTACATCACAAGCAACAGGAGTTACCAAAATCTGTTGTTACGTTGTGGTGGGGCTTTTGATGGTCATTGCAGCCCCGCTTGCGCTGCCAGTAATGATTTTCTTATTGTGGAAGTTTAATCGGCGGGCACAGGAGGAACACAAAGAAAAATATGGTCGCCACGTTGAGCTGCGATTGGAACCTCTGCATTCGCTCAACATGCCAGAAGAGTTGGCACGTTATATAGAAGAGTTCGAGCCCACCTTGGTCGGCATGAATTTCGAGACGCTTGGAGACTTTTGGCTCAAAGGTGAGCCTTACAATAGCAAAGCGCGAATCTATCTCAGCGATGATCTAAAACACTTTGCGGAAATAGGTGTCACACTAAACACCTACTACTGCGAGGTGATTAGTTTTCTGGAAAACGGGACCGTGATTGGTTCTGCCAATGTGCCGCAGTTCTGCAAACCATTTTCGAGCGAAAAACTGGGCTACTGCGTTAACGGGGTTGGCGGTAACTCGGACATGCTAGAAACAATTGAATCTCATTTGGATTTCGTCGACTTGGCCTCTGAGCGAGCCAGTGAGCCTGTGCGGATGATGTCACGCGAGAGGTGGCAAGAATATTATCACTACCACAATCGAAAAAACGGCCAAGTGCGATTCGAGCGAGGGGAAGCCATCGACCGGCCAGAGCAATGTGAGTTTCCGGTCGTTGTGACTGTGCAGGAGTACCCTAGTGACAATGGAGTCTCTCGTGCAGGTGCGAATGATGAGCAACAGACGATGACGAGCGTGTAGTTGGCGTCGTCAGATTGGTGCTGGTGACACGGAGCTTTGCAAGCTTGCAATTTCTTCATTAGTACTAGGCGTATGACTTTGTTCAGCCTAGCTGGGCGCCTGCCTACCCGATATGAAAACGGATCGCTACAATGCGTCACTTCGTTACGGTGGCGTGGGGCCACGCCATACCGGCGGCTCATTTTAAGCTCTCCAGGGAGATTGCAGGACGATGAACATCCACGAGTACCAGGCCAAGAAACTGCTGGCCGGATTCGGTGCGCCAGTGTCGCAAGGCGAACCCGTCTTATCGGTGAACGAGATCGACAAAGCGGTCGATGCACTGCCGGGTCCTGTGTACGTGGTGAAAAGTCAGATCCACGCGGGCGGTCGCGGCAAAGGAAAATTCAAGGAACTCGGCGAAGACGCAAAGGGCGGCGTTCGTGTCAGCTTTTCGGCCGAAGAAGCCAAAGCGAACGCGAACGAGATGTTTGGCAAAACGCTGGTAACCAAGCAAACCGGTCCGGCGGGGAAGCAAGTCAACCGACTGTACATCGAAGACGGTGCCGACATCGATACCGAGCTGTACCTTTCCATTTTGGTCGATCGCGAAACTAGCATGGTCTCCTTTGTTGCCTCGACTGAGGGCGGCATGGACATCGAGGCGGTGGCTCACGACACACCAGAGAAAATCCACACGATCGGTATCGACGCTTTGAAAGGCATTACCGACGACGATGTCGCGAAACTGAATAGTGCGTTCGAACTAAGTGGCGCAGCAGCCGAAGACGGTAAGAAGCTATTCCCAATTCTGTACAAGGCATTCGTCGAAAGCGACATGAGCTTGCTGGAAGTCAATCCACTCGTGACGTTGAAAGACGGGCATCTAAGAGTTCTGGATGCCAAAGTTTCCTTCGACGGCAACGCCATGTTCCGTCATCCGGAGATTGCCGAACTCCGTGACGAAACCGAAGAGGATGAGAAAGAGATCGAAGCCTCGAAGTACGGTCTTTCCTACATCGCACTCGATGGTGACATTGGCTGCATGGTCAATGGAGCCGGACTTGCGATGTCGACGATGGATATCATCAAACTTTATGGCTCAGAACCGGCTAACTTTCTCGATGTCGGCGGCGGAGCAACCACGGAAAAGGTGACGGCTGCATTTAAGATCATCACCTCCGACCCGAACGTAAAAGGGATCTTGGTGAATATCTTCGGTGGCATCATGCGATGCGATGTGATCGCAAACGGCGTGGTACAGGCAGTTAAGGAAGTGGGTCTGAAAGTACCGCTGGTCGTTCGGCTGGAAGGTACCAAAGTCGACGAAGGCAAAGCAATCATTCAAAACTCTGACCTCGATGTCATCGCTGCCGACGACCTCGACGATGCAGCTCAAAAAATTGTCAAAGCAGTGAAGGGTTAGGCACATGTCGATACTGATCAACAAAGACACAAAAATACTCGTCCAGGGTTTGACCGGGAAAACGGGAACCTTCCACACCGAACAGGCACTTGCGTACCACGGCACTCAGATGGTCGGTGGCACACATCCGAAAAAGGGCGGAACAACTTGGACATGCGAGAACGGCGCGGCCAAAGGCAGCGAGCTGCCAATATTCACCACGGTCAAAGAAGGCAAAGAAGCCACTGGTGCGAACGCATCCGTGGTTTACGTGCCGCCGGCGTTCGCCGCAGGTGCGATCATCGAAGCAATTGAGGCTGAGATACCGCTTATCATTTGCATTACGGAAGGTGTACCCGTTCGCGATATGGTGAACGTGAAGGCAAGGCTTAACGATTCGAAATCGCGTCTTGTTGGCCCCAACTGCCCAGGAATTCTCACGCCCAACGAATGCAAGATTGGCATTATGCCCGGCAGCATTTTCAAGCAAGGATCCGTTGGCGTAGTTTCACGCTCTGGCACGCTGACCTACGAAGCGGTTTACCAAACGACAACCGCGGGGCTAGGTCAAACAACCGCTGTCGGCATTGGCGGCGATCCCGTGAAAGGCACCGAGTTCATCGATGTGTTGGATCTCTTCTTGGACGATGAAGATACCAAGTCGATCATCATGATTGGCGAGATCGGTGGCTCGGCAGAAGAAGATGCATCCGAGTGGATTATCGAGCAAGCTGCAAAGGGTCGAAAGAAGCCAATGGCTGGTTTTATTGCTGGCCGAACCGCACCTCCAGGCCGAACAATGGGTCATGCCGGCGCAGTAATCTCCGGTGGCAAAGGTGGTGCGGACGACAAGATCGCCGCAATGGAAAGCGCAGGCATCGTTGTGTCTCCGTCACCCGCAAAGCTTGGTGAAACGTTGTTGAAGGCAATCGGCTAGATCGTCCTGCTGGCCGAAGCAAGAGACTCCGCCAACTGGGTGGCGAACTCCCGCGCAGTTTGTTTTGCGATTGCGCATACGTCCGCAGTTGTGAATTCATCCTCAGAAGATTGCAGCATCAGCCAGCTCATCGGCTTTTTAAGCGTGGCTTAGCCTGCATCGGCGTTTCACGCCGATGCAATTCGCCAAGATACGAATCCGCTTCGGTCGATGTGACTGAACGCAGTTAGATGGGCTAAACTCGGAGGTCGTCTTCCCCGCTGTCAGTTTCGGAGCTGACCTAAGCTCGGCGGTGATGCATCTTCGGCGTCTAAGCGAATCACCGAATTGAGAGCAGGTGTCCAACCTCGGAGCCTAGCGGCCATTTGGCCGTTCAGAGTTTCAACGCAGGGTTTTAATTGCTCCCTTCTCCGAGGAAAGCTCTGTTTGCAAAGTGCACTGTGTATTTCTCGCCGCCGAGCCGATGTGGTTGTTCAAAACGGACGTTTGTGCAGCTCAGGTGCGGCAATTTCACTCTGGCTATCCGTCTACAGTGATCCATATCCAGCAACTCGCTTCTTATTGCGTTGATCGAGGCACATGCATCGCCCTGTTCCCCCCCTGTTCCCGCGTGTGTGCCGGGCAAGCTCTGGAGAACTGTTAGAGGATTCCACAGCGGGAACCTAATAGGACAACGTTGGATCGGGTCGAAGAATCGTTGCGGCCATTCCGTACCCAACTGCTGCAAGTACTCATGGGCATTGTGCTGATTGGGATTGGAGCTCTGTGCTGGGCAAGAAACACGCAGATTCCGCAGCGACTTTTTTGCGGACTGATAGTCCACGTTTACGGTGTGAGCGTAATTGTTCAAGCGGCACGTGTCTGTACCAGGATTCGGCATTGCTCGAAACCCGCGGAAGAAATCCGGGGCAAACTCGACAGTGTGAGTTCCGGCTACCTGCGTGCCGG
>CAYNJG010000266.1:0-9873 GCA_964397295.1 uncultured Pirellulaceae bacterium | reverse complement strand
ATGCCATTCTGTCCATCGATGGGGAAGTCGTTGAACTTGACGAACTGGGGCGAGCGTCATTTGTCGCAACTCGTCCTGGACGGTTCGAAGCAACCGCGACCGTAACCGACGAAGAAGGTCGTACCTCAACGATCACGCAGCCGATTCTGGTGCGTGATCCTGGCGACTTTGATGCGCCTGAGGTCAGCATCGGAGAGATCGTACCACCGATCGTCAGCGAGACGCTTGGTGTAGAGATCAGCGTGTCTGACAGGGGGCTCGCCGACTACATCGTCGAACTGATTCCACGCGGTGCATCTGCTGGAACTGTCCTAGAACAAGGAAACGACAACACAAGCAAAGTCGTGGCCGTCGAGCCGTCGCGATTTGCCAACGGCTTCTACTCGTTGCGAGTTACGGCGAGCGACTTCGGCGGGCTGACCTCCGAGTTCACCCGCGAGCTTGAGATTAATTCCATCGACAAGTCGGGCTCAGTCTTTGAGGCGGCCACCGACATGACGGTTGAGCTTAGTGGACTACAGATTCCCATCACTCGGATTTACGATTCCCTACCCCCCCCACGGGCCACGGACTCGTTTGGAAACGGTTGGACTTGGCCATTGGTTGACCCGCAATTCTCGTTGGACGCTGGCGGCAATAGCGATGACGTGAGTGCGTTCCGGTCTCTCACCGATACAGCGCGAGTCTACCTAACGCTACCAACTGGCGAGCGAGTTGGCTTCACGTTTACCCCTCAATCGAGCGAACCGATCGGCCAGCTCGAAACATTCGTTCCCGCTTGGGAAGCGGATGATGGCGTCGAGTGGCAACTCGAAAGCCTGGATCGCCGACTCGTCAATGCGGGGGAAGAGTATTTTATTGTCGGCAGCGGACTCCCTTACTCACCGACGATCGCCGACTCAGAAGAGACATCATTCACGCTCGTTGCTTCCAATGGCCAACGCTACGAGTACGTTGTCGATGGCGAAACGGCGGACGGAGCGGTATACGAATTAAGTCATATCAAACTGGGCGAGACTTCTCTTCGCTACACCGACAGCGGTCTTGTTGCCCAAGACGGCTCACGATTAACGGTTGTAAGAAACTCCGCGGGCGACATTGAAGAACTGGTCGGGCCAGCCGGTGAACATATTGTCTATCGCTATAGCGATCTCGGCCAGCTCCATACCGCCGTGAATGCGGTAGATGCAAGCAGAACCTTCCACAGCTACGATGAACTTGGCCGGCTGGTCGCGATTAGTAACAGTGGTAATGAAGGTGTCTTCCTCAACTACTTGCCGGACGCGATCGAAGTCGCGAACGTCACTCAGATCGGAGGGACCAGACAGTTCCTTGCTGAAGGATTGAATGTCAGTCTCCAAGAAGACCTTGTTGCTCGATTTGCCTTTACGATCACCGAAGGCGAGCTTCGAAGCAGCCCCACCCAATCTTTGAGCCTTGGCTTCGATGTATCGAGCTCCAATGCTCAGCCAAATCTAGCAACGGTCGTAGGGCTTTCGCCAAGCTCCGAATTCTCGGAAGCAGGCCGCACGGTGTCGGTCTTTACCGTCCGAGAACCAGGAACCTACGTGCTGGAAGTCTCCGGGGATCGCAGCGTCGATTATTCCGTTGACGCTTACCTCGCCGGTGATGCAAACCAGGACTTTGTGGCAGACGCAACAGATCTGCGACTGGCCAGCGACGCATTGGGAACCGCGAGCGGCGACATCGGCTATCTCCAAGAAAGCGATGCGAATCGCGATGGTCGTATTGATGATCAGGACCTAGCGGCCATTAGCGCGTCGCTTGGATTCATTGCGAACACCCGCCCCGCGGCATCGACACCGATCATCACGTCACGTAACGGATTGCCGGTGGTAACGAACTTAAGAGCTTTTGGATCGGATGCCGAAGCAGACTCATTGCACATCGGGAATCTTTCGGTGAGCAATGGCGAAGCCATCGCGATCGGCGGCGGCTTCTTCCGTTTTCTGCCAGCCAATCAGGGAGAAACTGAGCTTTCCTTCATCGTGGATGACGGATTGCTAACTAGCGAAGTTGTCACCGCTGGTGTCGAAATCCAAATCGCCGAGGCGACGCGACTCGAGCTGGATTCAACGCCATCAGTTAGTGTCGGCGGTTCTTTCCAGCTAGATGTAACCATTACCGAATCCGATGATTCGCAACGGCGCGCCTTACCGACAGAGCCGCAATTCGCTGTCGTTGCTGGAGACTCCGTGTTCGTCACCAATACGGGCATTGTGGTCGCACAATCTGCTGGGACGTCCATTGTTACCGCGACATTCGACGGCCTTACTGCTGCCGTCCCTGTAACGGTAGGGCAATCACCAACGAAGGATTTGGACATCTTCCCCGTTAGTTACACGCTCGATAGCCTCGACCAAACTCGACAATTCACCGTGCGCGAACGCGTCACGCTTGCTGAGATTGTTGATCGAACTGGCCGCGATGACGGTTCCTACTATTTCGTCAACAACTCCGACATCGCAGAGATCGATGAAAACGGTCTGCTCGCAGCGAATTCGTTCGGTGAAACATTTGTCAGCGTCATTCATGGTTCACAACGAATCGACGTACCTATCTCGGTTCGGGAACCGGAAGTCGGCATGACGTTTGTCGATGAAGGCGGTGCCTCTGCGACCAACGGATCAGGATACACGGTTACGGTGGGGCCGGGCGGTCTGCCAACGGGAACGCCACTGTCCATCGTGGCACTGGACCCAGCTTCGATCGATACTCCGGTTCCTAGTGGCTGGGAGAGCATCAGCAGCTTTGCCATCGATGCTGGAATCGTCGAAACAGGGTTCCAGCAAGACGCCGCGTTTGCAATCGACATTCCACGACCAGATTCCATTCCTGTTGGGGCTGATGCTTATATCGCTCAGGAAGCACAAATCCTGACCTCGGATGGCACCATCGAAATCGGCTGGGTGATCGTTGAACACATGATCGCTGGCGAAGATTCGATCCGCACAGCGTCTGCAGGCTTTCTCGGACCGAGCATAGGTACGCTCGCTTCCGGCGGGATTGCCGGAGTTGTTGCAACGGGCATTGGTTACCGCATGTCAGTTTGGACGAGCGGTGGCTCAGGTACGGTCGGTGCGAAATCCGATCCTCAACGCCCAGCGCGAGCGGCCGAAGTTGTTAGCCAGGAGGGCGACACATACTGGGTCGCATCAAGTGGGTTTAGCGATGTGGTGATTCCTGTCCCCGCGTCAGTCCCTTATGACATCTCTTTCTTGTCCTATGCGCCGGGCGGACTTGTGTCAGTCAGCGATTCGACAACCGTTCAGGTGGACCCTAACTCCGTGTCCGATCTTGGGTTAGTCGTCACACCGCCGCTTCCAGCACTAGGGCGGCCGGGTACTCCGATAATTGAGGACGCAAGAATCACTTTCGGAGATTCGTCTGATCCAGCGCCAACTTTGGAACTCACAGGCCGAGACTTCTTGGCGACAAGTCCGTTTGCTCCCGAGCCAACGATTGACGACCTGAGTATTCGATTCGTCGTTGGCGTCGTCGATACACTCGACGAAGATGGCAACATCCTTCCGCTTGGCGGCCGAGACGTAACCCTGACAGGACCGGATGATGGACTTG
Source organism: uncultured Pirellulaceae bacterium (assembly GCA_964397295.1). Taxonomy (GTDB): domain Bacteria; phylum Planctomycetota; class Planctomycetia; order Pirellulales; family Pirellulaceae; genus CAYNJG01. Next base: position 6,273 of record CAYNJG010000266.1, on the reverse strand, counting down.
AACTGAACGGAAATATGCTCAGCGTGCGTATTCCAAACGACGTGCTTGTCGGCCTCACCGTCGTCTCGGTCGTACGCGAACAGACATTCGACGGACAGATCGATCGTCGTACCAGCAATGAAACGCGTCTGTTCAGCGGTGGAGCGACGGCAGGCGGCGGACAGTTTTCATTTGCAACTTTGCCTCAAGTCCAAGCGATTTCCGTTATCTCCAACACCACGACAGAGCGGGTGACGGTTGGAACTTCCGGGGAAGTGATTGCGGCTTTTCCGGACCCGCGCGAAGCAGCACGGATTTCAGCAGTGAACGGTGACCATGGTGTGTCACCACTTGAGATCGCGCTAGCGCCAGATCAGTCACGAGGTTATGCCACAAGCGACGATGGCATCATCGTCTTTGATGCGGTGGCGTTGCAGCAAGTGGACGCCATCTACGATGACCCGGCTGATGAAGAATCCATTGGAGTAAACACGATTCCACTGCCTCCCGGCGCGAGTCCGTTTCGCATCGCAGCGGATCCCTTCGGGCGATATATGTTCGTTAGTGACCGAAACCGAGGAGCCATCTACGTCATTGACGTTAATGACGATAGCCCGACGTTCCATGAGCGGATCGTAACGATCGTTGTCGAGGATTTCAATGCTCCGTTGGGTTTCCGCGGCTTGGCGGTCAGCAACGACGGCGAGCGTCTTTACGCCGCTGCTCCAGGGCAAGACCTATTCCGTGGAACTGCGTCAGATCGCGGTTTCGTCCACGTCTTCGACATCACGAGGGTCGAAGAGCCAATTTTGACTGAAAGAGTTGAGGTTGGCTTGGCCGCTTATGACGTGCAAGCCACGGCCGAGAACGACCTGATTCTTGTAACGGATCGAGTGAGTCAGCAGCAAGGACTTGGAATGATTCGTCGCACAGAGGTCGAAAACGAAGCCGATCCTGAGAATCCAGTCGAATCGCACGAGGTCGAATTCATCAGTCTCGCTCCCTTGGGCAATGATGAACTTAACCAACCGTTGATTCCGGCGTTTGGAGTATTCAATGCTTCCGACGTCGCCTACATTCCGGCCGACACTTTCCCTAGAACTCGTGATGGCGAGGAAATTGGGCATCCACCGTATGCGGTCATCGCTGGCTTTAACCGAGCAATCGAGTTGGACTCGCGGCGTGATCCGAATTTCCCGATCCTTTCACTCGCTAGTCATCCGGGAGCGCAGATCGATCTGGGCAACGGATTCGTACAACAACCGTTTCCACAGGTGGCCGGCGGCAATGTGGCGTTTATTCGTCTACCCGACCTCGAAGATCCAGATCTTTTTGAACCGCGGATCGTGGCTGGGACGAGAACGACTCCAAACGCGTTTCCAGAAAGCGTCACCGTTTCCAGCAACTTGGTCTTGGCTGCATCCCAGGGTCTCGACGGCGTCTGGGCATTCAACTTACCCTCGATTATTCACCTGATCGAAGGCGGAACGATTACCGAAGGCGAACCGTTCTTTGAAGGCCTGACGACGGACACACGGCGGGTCGATATCCTGGGACAAGGTCTTCCAGGGGATCCACTCCAATCGATTCCGATCAATGACTTACTGAGTACGATCGACATCGCCGCCGATTTCCGCCTATTCGCACAAGATGTACCACCAGAGCAAAACGATCAGATTGACGAAAGTGGCAACACGCGAACACTCGTCTTTGGTGTACCAGATACTCCCAACTTAGTGGCAACCGATGGCAGCAACGCACAAGCGCCGATCGCGCTCGGATCTTTGGTCAAAGCCGTAGTCGCGCAAACGCAAGTCAGCGAAGTCGTTGCTCCACAAGACAACGCCTATAATCAGCGGGTTAACCTTTGTGAGTCCGGTGCTCTTGATTGCGCTCGAGAAGAAGCCGTTACCTTCAGTTCTACCGCCGAGCTGCATTCGGGTGCCGTACACGAAACGCATGACGTAGCGTTCTACGTTTCGGGCGACGTCGAACGCCGATTGCGGCTCCACTACGACTCTCTACGAGCCGACCCACAACCAATTATTCACTTCGAGTTTCCCGATCTGCCGGTGGGCGGAGACGATCGCGTCGCCATTGCTAGGCTTCGCGTTTTCAACGACAGCGTCGAGTTCTGGGCGGATGGGCTCACGTTGGACAGTGAGTTGCGTGATCGTGGTTTGCACGACCACGATCATCTGTTCTCGGTTCCGGCAGCAGGAGGCAACTTAGGCGCAGCTATCCAAATTGATCTGAGCGACGCCGATTCCGGAGTCTATCAGTACGAATTGGAAGCTGGCATCTTCCGTCGCACAGGCGATGGTCAATTCGTGGGTGAGTTTTCTAGTTTCGGCGGTTTGCTGCCAGTGGTTAACGACCACGAAGGGGCTTTGGGGGCCGGTTGGGGACTCGAAGGAGTCTACCGCATCTACGATGGAGGTCCCGGTGCGGCACTTGTCGTTAACGGTGACGGCACGGAATCACTCCGCACTTATCCAACCGGCGACGCAGTGGAAGAGCTCGGAATCGAGATGGCTGAATTCGGTACGGAGCAAGGCGACTACAGCTCATTGCGGCGAAACAGTGACGGAGGGTTCACGCTGGCGGAACGAGATGGAACGCTACGGATATTCAATAGCGACGGATTGATGACAAGTGTCACCACGTTGCTGGGAAGCACCACAACCTACACCTACGATGGTGAAAACCTTGTACGGATTGAAGACCCATTTGGGGGCTTCTACAGCTTCGAATACGACGGAGAGCAGATCTCGAAGATCGTGGATCATACCGGTCGAGAAACAGAGCTGTCTTACACTGGAGACCTGCTGGTTTCAATCGACGATCCGGATAGCAGCGCTCGGCGGTTCGGCTACGACGGTGATGGACGAGGCCTATTATCGAGCATCGTGCAAAAGCGTGGGAATCCATCCATTGGCGTTGCTGAAACCGAGGGGTCTAACTTCACCGACTCGATCGAATACACGTTTGCTGGGCGAATTGATCAGGGCATCCGCCTCGACAATGTAACGCTAGAAGTGGATCCAGCTCAAATGTACGGGCTGTACGAAATCGAGGATACGACGGATCCGGACGGGATATTGCAACCTTTGGTCGATATGTCTCCGCCTTCTGCTCGTTACACGGACGCAATCGGGCAAGAGTGGTTTTCACAGATCGATGTATTCGGCCTTTACGTCGGTACAGACGAAACGCAATCAGGACGAGTAGGGCCAGGCGACGTTACCAGAGACGAGAACAACCGCATCGTCAGCGAAAAGTTTCGTGATGGGCAGTTCGACCTCGACAAGACGGTATCTCACGAATACGACGAACTTGGAAATACGACTGCCATTACGGAGGCAAACGGGGACGTGCTTCGCTTCAGCTACGAGCGAATAACCCATCCGCAAGACTCGCGGTTCTACTACTTTGCGAGAACGAGTTCGACTGACGCTTTCGGCAGAGTAACCCAACACATCTGGGAGGATCACGGACGACGCCAAGGCACAACAATTTCAACGGCAGAATACGACGAGGTGACACACATTCGCGAGTTCGACGAGCATGGGCGATTGACTCGTTTGATCGATCCACTGGGCAACGAACTCACTTACGCGTTTGACGCAAGCACAGGAAATACTGAGCGAATTGAGTTTCCAACCGACGATAATACAGTTCCCGCGTCGGAGAGCTATGAGTTCTATCCGACAGGATTTGTCAGAGTCCGTACCGATCCGAGTGGCAACGAATGGACGAGTACTTACGACGGACTAAATCGCATCACAGAACAACGTGATCCGGATGGATTTACAACTTCGTACGAATACGATGCCGCCGGTAATTTGCGGATCCTCAACGATGCGGCGGGCGGAACCACGTTGCTCAAGTACGATGTCCGCAATTTCTTGATCGAGCAGGTCGATCCCGAGGGCGTTGTAACCCAAACTCCTCATGATGCGTTGGGGCGCTTAGACCAACGCATTGATGGCCGCGGAAATATCATCAGCGACTATGTGTACGAGACGGGAATAAATATCGACCGGATCGACTTCATCGTGTTGCCGGAAAATCGAATTACGGATTTCGACTACGACGCAGACGGCAATGAAAATGTAAGCACTGATGCGGACGGTCGAACGACAACCACCAGTTACAACTCTCGTCGGCAAGAGACGCTTGTGATTGATGAAGAGGGACGACAAACTCGCCTAACGTACGACAATTTTGGCCGTGTGTTGACTCGGACGGAAAACGAAATCACCACCCGATTCGGCTATGACGGGCTCGATCGGGTTGTTTCGATCACGACAGGGGTTGGAACCGCCTTCGAAGCTACGCAGACGTTCCAACGTGATGCGAACGGCAATGTCTTGGTGGACACCATCGAAACACCTGAGGGTGATCTGGTGACGACCAACGTGTACAGCGCGAGAGATCAGCGTGTCAGCACAACGGTCGCCGCTGGAACTGCTTTGACCCGAACGTCTCTATCAACCTATGACGAGCGAGGTCGACTTGTCTCCCAGACAAATCCCGACGGACGCGTTACCGAGTGGACCTACAACGATCGCAACCTCTTAGAAAAAGTCATCTACGGCGCTGATCTACCTGAAAACGAGCAGCAGTCTGAATCTTACACCTACGATGGCGAAGGACGTCTCCTGAGCACGACTGATGCGATCGGTACCGTACAGCGTTACGACTTGGACTTAGCAGGCCGTCTGACCAGATACTCAATTACCAATGCTGCCGGTGAAACGCTATCAACCACGGAATACACCGACTACGACGATGCCGGCAACCTACTACGGCGAGTGGATCCGAATGGACAAGTTGTTACGTTTGCCTACACAACGTCGAATTTGATTCTCACAGAAACTCGAGCTGGCGACGACGACGCTTACACTCGAACAAGTCAACGCGATGGCGTTGGCAACGAGACGGAAGTTACGGACTTCAACGGACTCCGACAGGTAGTCAATCGCGATGATGCTGGACGCATTATTGGACTGCGGGCCAATATTGGCACCGATCAAGAGCAACGAATCACCTATACGTTTGACGAACATGGTGGCCATGACGTAGTGACGGTCATCGCCGGTGGCGAGCGTCGAACCACCGACTACGACTACGACGATTTGGGACGTGTGACGCAGATTACGAGGGGCGGTTCAGGAGTTGGCACGCAGATCGTTTCTTATGAATACGACTTGGCGGGGCGATTGATCTCTGAAACCGACGCAATTGGTGCAACCACACGATACATTCATGATGTACTCGGGCAGGTGACGGAAGTCATCCGCGCAGAGGGTACTCCCGAGGAACATTCAACAACGTATACCTATGACGAACTAGGCCGAATTACCAGCACCACACTCGGGAACCGAGTTGCTGACGGCACTCAGAGTATCGTCACGCTGTACGAGTACGACGATCTTGGATTCCTGATACAAAGGACGGACGCAGCTGGATCTGACCTCGAACGTGTAACCACATTCGATTATGACCAACTCGGGCGTCCTACGCAGGAGTCGGTCACGGCTGCTTATGCCGGAGAAAGTCTCGAATACACGACACAAACTGAATATGACGCTCTAAATCGAACAACTTCCGTCACAACGGCCTTGGGGCTTCCGGAAGAGCGAACCAGAATCTTCGAGTACGACGTTCGACAATCTAGTGAGTACTTTGAAGGGGACGATCCGCGTCGCCTGGACAAACGTTATGACGTCTTTGGCCACCTCATTGAACAGGTCGAATTCACGGGGACTGAAGCGGAGAGAACAAGTACGTTCGAATACGCAACGTTCGGCCGCCTAACGGAAGAGATTGTTTCAGGGGGTGACGTTGAACCTATCGTTACCAACTACAGCTATAGCGATGCGGGGCAAATCACAAGCAGAAGCGAAGGATTGAACACGATCTTGACGACGTACAACGCGTTCGGTGATGTCATCGAATTTGTTGACGAAGCAGGGCGAACAACACGGAACACCTACAACAACCTCGGGCAAGTCATCCAGACAACCGTCGGCGCTCAAGCTGACGATGCCATTACGTACGACCTTGAAGTCAATGGCTTCGGCCAAATTGTTCGAGAAACATCCTCCATACGAACACGTGAGTTTGATTTCGACGCGTTGGGGCGAACCGTTTCAGAACGCAGTTTGGCAGGCGGTCAGGTGGTGGAAACTACTTGGGAATATGACTCACTAGGACGACTTCTGAGCACAACGGATCCCAACGGCAATGAAACCACACTACTGTACAACGAGTTAGGGTACTTAATTC
>CAYNJG010000265.1:0-9941 GCA_964397295.1 uncultured Pirellulaceae bacterium | reverse complement strand
TCTGGGAACGTTTCGTCGGCTGCCAAATGCTCCCGGCCAAATGGGATTCAACGTCGGTGGAAATCAAGCCTGATGGCGTAGACGCAGTGTTCCGTGCCACCGGTCGAACACTTGTCTTCGATGGCTTTTACAGAGCAACTGGCATTCCCACTAGCGATGACATTGTGCTTCCAAAGCTTGAAGAGGAACAAGGTTTGGCCGCCGTGGAAATTAACCCACAACAAAAATTCACCAGTCCTCCGCCACGATATACCGAAGCAAGCCTGCAGAAAAAACTCGAAGAAGAAGGCATCGGTCGACCTTCCACTTACGCGGCGATCATCGGCACGATTCAGGATCGAAAATACGTCGAGCCTCTCTACCCTCGAGACAAACGACTGCGTGCCACGGACATTGGCAAAGTCGTTACCGACAAACTCGTCGACGCGTTTCCCGAGATCATGAACGTCGGATACACGCGACAGATGGAAGCGGGCTTGGACGAAATTGAATCCGGTCAAAAACAGTGGCAAGACTTGCTGGAAGGATTCTACGATCCGTTTAAGGTGGCGCTTGAATCGGCGATGGAGAATACTTCCCACGCCAAAGCGGAAATGCAACCGGCGGATCACATCTGTCCAAAATGTGAGGCAGCCACGTGCTATCGATTTGGCCGCAATGGGCGATTCCTTAGCTGCACACAGTTCAATACGCCCGTGGACGTAAAACCCAAAGGGCACAAAGGGAACTACCAGCTCTTCAAGGCGAAAGGAAAAGCGAAGCCGCAAATCGTCGACAAAGACACCGGAGCGAAACTCGGCTGGAGGAAGCTCGACAAGTCTGACCATGCGAAGTTCATTGAGATTTCCGACGGCATCTTTAGCTGCGATTACGCGGCACCGATCGACTCCGAAGGCAACCCCATGGAGCCTGAACTGACCGACATCCTTTGCCCCGAAGACGGCAAACAACTGATCAAACGTACGGGGCGATTCGGTCCGTTCCTGGCCAGCCAAAACTATCCCGAAGTTAAGTTCATTTTGAAGCTGGATCCGAAGAAGCAAACAGTCGTGCTCCCCAAGACCGACCCGATGATGTCCGATCTCGAATGTCCAAAGTGCGAAGAAGCAACGCTGTACGTTCGCGAGTCTAAGCGAGGCCTTTGGCTAAGCTGCTCAACTTTCCCCAAATGTCGCGGACGAGTTGGATTCAGCAAGCTTGAAGAAGATAAGCAAAAAGAAATTGAAAAACTTTGGAAGGCGTGGGCGAAGGCACATCCTGTCCCAGTAATTAAGAAGCTCGATGGCAGCGTCGTCGAAGACGGCTACGAACCCGTGATTGGCGACGGTAAGCCAGCGGAAGAAGAAGAGATGGCCAATCAGGAATAGCTTCCCGCAAAAAAATCGCAAAGCAATTTTAAAACGAAACTGCTAAGATACGTCTGACGAACGACAACCCTGGGGCGCAGTCAGATGTCAGAAACGAACGATTCGTTTGCATTGTCGATGGTCTGCTTGGGTGATAAGCCCAAGATTTCTCCATCTGCAATCACGAAGGATCTCACAAACTCTTGGCGAGACTTTCCTCGGCTCGGACAAGTCGAAAAGGGTGGTAAGGGGCAAGTCTCGTTTGATATCGGCCAAGACACACTGGCCATTCTTCAGCTCAACGGCACGCCGATACCATGGAGCGATCTTGAAGGTCCATGCGCAACGAGTGCCATCTGGCCAGATGCCGCCAAGGTTTTGAAACAGCACACAGCTCACATGCTGGTGACGTTGATGTTTAAATCAGCCATGCATCCGGTTGAACGCTCAAACCTGCTGACTCAAGTCACGTCGGCGGTAGCAGAAACGACGGACGCCGCACTTGGCGTCTACTGGAGCAACGCCACACTCGTTGTTCAGCCGAAAGTCTTTCGCCAGTTCGCCCTTCGCGTCCTTCCCCAAGGTCCACCGATTCCGATTTGGGTTGACTTCCGCATCGGCCCGAACGAGGACGGGAAAATGGCGGGCTTCACGCATGGAATGAAAGCCTTGGGCCTCATGGAGCTCGAAACCGAGACGTCACCCGAGTCCGCCGAAGAACTTCACGGTCGTTTCGAGGGACTCATCGAATACTTGCTAGAAAACGGACCGGTGATCAAAGATGGCGATACGGTTGGCGAAAACGCGAAAGAACGCATCAAGGTCAACTACGCCGATTCCTCGTTTGGCCATGAAGGACAAGTCATGCGACTGGACTATCAACCGTTGAAGCGAGGGTGGTTTAGCCGGGGCTAGTTGGCTCCATTCGCTGCTTGCGCATCTTGAACTCGAAGACGTCCTTGCCCTCCGTCTGCACTTCTGTGGCGCGCCTCATGATTTCATATCCTTGCGAAAGGTAGAAATTCAGAGCCCGCTTGTTGTCCTCGTAGACTTCGAGCCATACATCGTATTTGGGATCGAAGTACGTATCGACTTCTGTAAGCAGGGCCTTGCCAACGCCCTGCCCATAGAACTCACGCAACACATAGAGCCGGGCGATGTCCACAATCTCGCCGTGTCGGTCACTTCGTGCATGCCCAATGATTCTATCGCCGCAGACCGCAACCACACTATGCATGTTTGGATCGTCGATCTCCAACGAAATCAGTTCGGGCGTATGAACCTCGTGCGATCGCGTTAGTAGCTCTTCGTCAGTTTGAATGCCATGATAGGCATCAAGCCAAATCTCTCGTAGCAGCGGCCCTATCTTGTCGCAATCACTTCGACGAAGAGGCCGAATATCGACGTCTCTCATTCTCTCAACGCTTTCATGGTTCTACCAAACGTCACAGCGTAATCCGCTTGGTTAAGCCCTGCCTTCAAAGTCCAAAAGCTCAAAGACCTCCTGCGGCGCAGAGTATCGCATTGCCCAGTGATACGCAGTTTCACCAAGATCATTAGTCATCCTGCGATCGGCACCAGCATCGAGCAATTGCTGAACGATATGTCAAACTCATCCCACAAGGCTGTAGCCGAGAACGTGCGCAAATCGCTCAAGTAAATCAGCGGCAGACTCTCTGTGCCCTTCGAAATGATACACGACTTCGATTGGTCGCTCAGGCATCAAGATACACCTGAGAAACTGATCCTCTGAAGAACGATCATCTGTACAGATCATTTCGACAGAGTCGACCAGTGGTTGCAAGTATCCGTCTGCAGTTTGTTGATCAATGTTTGGCGTTACGGAAACTATCTGGTCGGCAAGGTACCTCATTGCACGCGCATGGTCGACAACAACACACTCGAACTCGTCGCTTGCGTGCTGCACCACAGTAGCGACATCCAGCCAAGAGGAAGCCTTGTTTGGCACGAGCGATACTACGCCTACCACGGTAAACACCACAATTACTTTAGGAACTGTAAAACCAAGAAGATCGTGGCCGAGGTAGTCGCAATTCTTAATAGATGCCTTCGGCGGTCAACCGACAACGGGCGCCATCTGCTTAAGAGCACGCGACCTATAGCCGCCAATCCCAAGACAACGAGAGTCATTTCTCCGCCATTGAGCGAAAACATGATGGCACCACCGAAAAACACGACCATGCAGAGCAGCAAACCCACCAACATCATCAAATAAACAGCTATTTCGGAAACCGCTTCGGTCTTCATACCAGCCACCTTTTCAACAACGACGCCGTGAGTTGCCAGAACAGTGAACCCGCTACTACGCACGATTGTTTCAAGCACTCCGCACTCAGTCGTTTTTTCGTCTAGAGCTTTTGGATCGGTGCTCGACACGTATCATTGATTCTACGGGATAGTCAGTCCCAACGAAAAGAAGAATCCAACTTTACGCATTGCCCAAAGGAGTTTTCCAAAAACGACGTTGGCGATGATTAAACCGGTGCGAAGTCAGAGCAAGAAGACGCGACACCAACAAATATCGCTCCGCTCACGGCCATAGCGCCGTTTTCGTAGTCTCCTTTGAAGAAGCTGTAAAAAGCAAACGCTATAAGAGCAACGGCAACAACTCGCATTATCGTCCTGAAGTACCGACTTTGAAAATAGCGACCAGGAAAACTCTCGTCCGGGCACGCAAGCAAAACGGGACAGCTTGGTTTGTAGTCCGCTGATATTTTCATAGGATCGGAAAAGAGTCCGATTATCTGTAGCAAGACGTTATCCGGACAATCTGGCTGGACGGCAATAAATGACGTAGTCGTGCCATGGGAGTGAGAGTCAATGAAGAAGTCGTAACCCATGTATGAGAACGAAAGTAGCCAATTGTCACCCAGGTCTTCGAAACGACAATTCTTTAGGTCGTCAACTAGAGCGACATGCTTCTCGGTGGATGGTCGAAAAATTGCAAATGGAAACTGAAAGAAACACCGCCCCACGATGCCGTCGCTGGACCAGTCGGTGTTACCCAAGAAATAGATGGCCATAACAACTCCATACCAACGTCAACTAATACTCTCCCCTTTCGTAGGAAGACGGTTGTCGTGCACCCAAACTCACACAAATGAGCACCCATGACCTCTGTGCAACTCAATATTCAAAACTGGGCCGACCAAGAATCAACGGTGGATCCTCTTCTTTCGGTCGCGATTTTGCGAGGCTCCGTTTTGCCTCAGCTTGCAGCTCCTTGAATTCTGCTTCGTCGCGTTTGTCTCTGCGTAGACCTTCGCTAATAACGTTCTGCGCCGCTTGGTCGTACTGCCGCATTCGCTTCAGCCGATCGGCTTGCGATTCTTCGCTCACGACCGGCACGAATCCGACAACAAACGGGCGTTGCACCGTGCTGTTGATAAAGCCGAATCCTCCATTGGGTAACGTCAGCGATGGTGTCGTTGAAGCGGAACTTTGAGAGTAACCTTGTGCCGCCGAGAGGTTCAGATTCCAACCGGAATTCCCGTTTCGACCGCCGACTCCGAACGTAGATACCGAACTTGGATCGAACCCGCCGAAGGGTGGAGTCGCGGACATAGCATTGCCGCTGTTAAAGAATAGCCAGCCACCGGGCGACGCGTGCTGGAATCCAAACCCGACACCAAAGTGCTCGAAGTAACCGCCACTAGAACTGTGAAACGGAGTTCCCACGGTAACCTGCTGCTGCGAATAAGCGTCCACTACCAGCGAACTGGCAATGACAACGCTGATTACTACTTTCGAATAGAAACGTGCCATGGCGTACTTCTCCGTTTGACGCATGAACTAAGTCATGTGCGTCATTATACGCATTTCGTGGCGGCTTGGCTCCTCCGATTTTTCCGCCGAAAACCCGTTTCCCTCGCCGTCCATGTGCGTTTTAGAACCGACGAGCTATTCAGCCACGGCAGCGGATGCTTTGCGTTTCTTGGGAGTCGCTTCAAAGTCCGTATTAGGTTCACTGAACTCGACTTCCTTAATCCATATGTTGCGATAGCGGACATCATGTCCTTCACACTGCAACTTAAGACCGCCGGGCGTGTCTTTGATGCCCGTTCCCCCTTTGTCATTGTCGCCATCGAGACCCGAATTTGGCCCGCCCCAAACTCTCGTAACAGGAACGTTCGTATGGGCTTTCTTACCGTTGAAGTACATCGTCACTATTGCTTTCTCGGTTCGCTTGCCGTTAGCGAATCGAGCTGAACGGAAATTGATGTCGTACGCGTTCCACTTACCTGCGCCGTTGTACAACTTGTATGGCGATTCCGTTTCGTTGATAACCGCAGCCATGCCGTGCTTAGTCTTGTCTCCATCAAGAACTTGAATTTCATAACGATTCTGGAGATAAACGCCACTGTTTCCACCGGGCTTTGCAACTAGAAATTCGACATGTAGACGAAAGTCGCGATACTTCTTTTTAGTGACGATGTCAGCAGTTCCGTATTTACCACCTGCTGCTGCAGGGTCGTCGGTCATTATCACATTGCCGTCGTCGACCGGATCATCGACGACCTTCCATTTAATGGGTAACGAACTTGCGAAGCGTGGCCCTTCCCAATAGGTCCATTTTTCATCCAGCATCTTTCGCGAACCGTCGAGGATCAACTCTGCTCCCTCGATCGGCTTTGAGCCAACGCCAATGGCCTCAGCAATGCCATGGCTCTCTATGCAAACGGAAATGATCGAAACGAAAAACAATGTTCGGAGCGTGCCTTGCATGCGAACCTCGATGTCAGGAGGAGTTACGAATAGAAGTACGAACAATAATAGCAGGACTTGCTTTGGAAGGGTCCCGTGCCATTCAGATGGCATTCCTCGACTGGCGGGGCCTCTCGGTTGACACCAGCCCGTTATGCCGATTCGGCAAGCCCCGCGGCTCGCTGGCTGCGGCGGTCAAAACGGACTCAAGAAGCCGGCCAAGTTTAACGATCTGAACGGGAAAGAGCACGCCGTTTTTTCGTTGCCGCCCACGTTACCACCGCTGTATACCAGCTAGGGAGGATCGTGACCGCCGGGATGCCAAGGGTGACACCGTGCTATTCGCCACATACCCCGCAGGCAACCGCTTACAACGCCGTACTTCTTCACACTTAAAATCCAGTACTCAGAACATGTTGGACTGAAACGGCAAGAAGGTCCAAGCCACGGACTGACAAGATATTGGTAAGCCCGAATACTTCCGACAATGGCGTAGCCAAACGGCGTTCCTAGCTTCCGCAAGAAACTCATGCGTTTCGCCCTTCCGACTTACGATGCCTTTGCTTGCTCGTTACCAGTCGCTGCATTAAATCACACAATGATTCCTGAATGGCATCGTGTTCCGGCTTTGCTCCCCGCTTGGGCAGCACAACGATATCGAATCCGGCGGGCAGGTGTTCTTGTTGCAGACGAAATGCCTCGCGCAGTTGACGCTTCCAAACGTTCCGAGCCACGGCGTTCCCAGACTTCTTGGAAACCGCGAGTCCTAGGCGACTGAAGGGCAGATCATTGCGAAGCCCATAGATCACTAGTACACGATCGGCCACGCTCTGCCTTGCGTCGAAAACGCGCCGGAAATCCGGACTCGACAACAGGCGGGCCGCCTTTGGAAAGCGTCTACTTGGTTGGTGGGTCATCGGCTTCAGGCAGTTCATTGAGTGGCCGCTTTGCCCAATCGTCTTCAGGTGGAAGCGTGTTGACCGGCAATCGATTCGCTGGCGCAGAAATTCCCTTCACCATGTGCGAGCCGGCTTTGATGACCAGAAATAGGAAGAGCCCCAAAAACAGGACGACGAATAACCCCATGATCACGCGCAACTGATTGATCGGCGTCAACTGTTCGAGCATCGTTTTTTGCTCGTCGACTTGGGCCAACAACAATGGAAAACGCGTTATGTCCAACCAACAACACACAATTTCACCACTTCAGTTTTGCACGCGGATCGGAGTCTCGCGAAGCTTCAATTTGTTTCACAAGTTCGATCTGTTCTTCATTCAAATCACTTGGCATCGATATTTGCAACACCGCAAACAGATCGCCTTTCTCGCCAGCCGCCGTTTCGACCCCCATTCCGCGAATACGCAATCGCTGTCCACTTTGCGCGTTCGCTGGAACCGTTAGCGAAATGGTTCCTTTCGGCGTCGGCACATCCACCTTACCGCCTTTTGCCGCTTCGATCAGCGTTATGGGAATGTCGATCTCTAGATTGTTACCGTTGCGACGGAAGAAAGGATGTGCCCCAACCTTCACTGCAACAATCAAATCTCCAGGCTTTCCACCGCGTGCCCCTGGATCGCCTTGTCCGCGAAGCCGTATTTTCTTTCCAGTAGTAATCCCAGCCGGAACTTTCACGCTTAACGTCTTGCCGTCGCCCTGAGCATCAATAATTGGCAAGGGCACTTCGCCGCCAAGCACAGCGTCGTGGAACGAGACCATCACCGAGTGTTGTCGATCGCGTCCCTTTGCTGGCGCCTGCCTGCGTGATCGGCGTTGTTGCTGCGGACCACCTCCCATTCCGCCGCCTTCGGCAAAATGTTTGAACAGATCGGCGAACGCCCCTCCCTGCCCACTACCAAAAATCTCACCCAGATCGACGTCTTGGAACGGATTGGGGCCACCCGGCCCAGCGCCACCTCCGCGGCCATTCATTTGTTCAAAGGAACTGCCATAGCGGTCGTACATCTTTCGCTTGTCGGCGTCATTCAAGATTTCGTAGGCGCTTTGAACTTCCTGAAACTTTTTCTTGGCAGACTCGTCATCGGGGTTCAGATCCGGATGAAACTTTCGCGCCGATTCGCGATAAGCCTTCTGAATGTCTTCGGCTGACGCACCGCGAGGAACGCCGAGTATTTTGTACAGATCTTTGGCCATGTATCGTTTTGCCGTGGTAATGTCCGTGTTAGCGACCGAATGGCCGATTCCAAGCTATTCTAGAGTGAGTGGCTGCTCCACTCTGCAACCTCTGCTTTTCGCATTTTATTCTAGAAGTAGTGAATCCGATTCTTCAAGCGGCAATCAATATGTACGCAGATCGCGTGCGACAACCGACATTAAACGCGAGTCCGCGACTTCGACAGTTCGTTGGCACACTGCTTCTATTGTCGCTGACTTGCCCGGTATTAATAGCCGTCGAACTGGGAGAAATCGATCTGACGGTCGTTGACGCCGAGACGAACGAAACGATTGCAGCGCGTCTGCGGATCAGTGATTCGCGAGGCCGCCCACCCCGGATCCGCGACGTACCGCGACTGGGAAACGACGTCTCTTTCAACGATACGCTGACATTCAAACTCAAACCGGGTCACTATCACTTTACCATTGACCACGGTCCCCACTACCAGCAGCGAGTCGGTCGCCTGGAAGTGAATCGAGATGGCTTTGACCAAAAGACTGTCACCCTGCCTCGGTTCGTGAACGTTCAGGAAGAAGGCTACTTCAGTGGCGACCTGCTGATCACTCGCGATCAAGAGGACACTGAGTTGCTCATGAACGTCGAGGACCTCGACATGATAGCTCGACCCAGTTGGTCACCAGGTGTTGCCTTCAGCTCGATCGCCGCAAAGCGAGATCGAGCTGTTCATTCCGAAGAGACCGTTCGCGATTATTCGGCCACGCTTCTCGAAAGCGACGGGGGCCGTCTTTTGCTAG
This sequence comes from uncultured Pirellulaceae bacterium, assembly GCA_964397295.1. Taxonomy (GTDB): domain Bacteria; phylum Planctomycetota; class Planctomycetia; order Pirellulales; family Pirellulaceae; genus CAYNJG01. The sequence continues at coordinate 941 of CAYNJG010000265.1, read as the reverse complement.
GTAATGTGCCTTCACCGATTGTTCCAACGGACTTTGCCGAAGGTCCACTCGCATTCGCAACGGAAGCGAAAGCAATCTCGAATACCCATCTCGCAGTGCTTGATCCGTGGGGTTGGGACACACCGTTGTTGGTCGCTCACGGCTATGTCGACTCGATCGCAATCATGGGCGACGCACTTCGACTAGACGGTGACAAGAATAGTGTCCAAGGTTACGTGCTCGACAGTTCTCGTTTCCAAGGCCAACACGCCGCGGGGCGCTACGCCGAGCATATTTTCTTTCAGCTGCTCAACTGCGGTATCAAGATCGCACCTTCTGCGTTTAGCAACTCGGGTGACGTCAAGAATCCACCTGGTTTTAATCGCGTCTACGTTTCCTGCGGCCAGGATTTTTCAGCAGAGACGTGGTGGAAGAATCTCGCGACTGGTAACAGTGTCGTCTCCAACGGGCCCGTACTCCGAGCACTCGCCAACGGCGAAAAACCCGGACACGTGTTCAAGAGCGATGCAGATGAATTTACCCTCGAGCTGACGGCCAATTTGGCAACGCGGCAAAAGGTCGAGTATTTAGAAATCGTGAAAGACGGGCGTGCAGTCCAAGAGGTTCGACTAGACAAATGGGCAAAAGCCGGTGGCCATCTGCCATTGATCACCTTCAAAGAAAGCGGATGGTGTTTGGTGAGAGCTTATGCTCCTTCCGAAGAGAACTACCGCTGCGCCGTTACAGCTCCCTTCTTCGTGGAACTTCATGAACAAACACGGGTAAGCAAGAAGTCCGCACAGTTCTTTGCAGATTGGGTTTTGGAACGAGCCAAACAACTCCGGAAAATGAAGCTGCCCAAAGACGAATTGCGAAATCGAATCAAACAGCAGAAGTTCGCTCACGAGTTCTGGAATGGCCTCGTCGCGGAGGCCACCGCCGACTAGAGGTGTTTTCCACGC
>CAYNJG010000264.1:0-10012 GCA_964397295.1 uncultured Pirellulaceae bacterium | reverse complement strand
CTGCCTGGCGTCATGTCAACGTTCCACTCAGCGCTAATGATGTCAGCAAGACGTACCATTTCTTTGGTGGTAATGAAGTCACGATAGGACTGCTTCATCCATGGCAAAACGTCGTTCATTAACGCCTGAACCTCGGGTGACTTTTCTTCTTCGCCGGCGAATTTCTCGATCGGTCGCATTTGGTCGACGAGTGCGATGAAGTCAGGCTTCATCTGGTTCGACCATTTCATCACTTCTACTTGCTTGTTGTATTGAGTCGTCCAGGCAAGCTCTACATCTTTGGCGCGAGCTTTGATCATTTTTTCCATGCCCGCGTGAAAAGCCGTATTCGGATGCGGACTGATGGTTTTGACGTTACCCATGGACGAGAAATCGCCCTTGATGGAACTGACTCGCGAGTCAAACTGTTTGATCTGATCGCTTGCAGCTATGTACCACGTACCAATCATCACACCGAGCAATACGGGAACGATCAGCCAAAAATACTGTTTCTTTATGAAGCGTATGAATCCACCCATCTTAGTTGTCTCCTTCAGCTAATTGGTCGGTTGTACCGTTGGCTTTGTTTTTTCGATTTTCTAAGCGTTGCGACAACCCAATCGGGCGCCAGAGAAAGTGCACTTTGAATCTGTGCACTCGTGGTTTCAGGACCTTCGGCACTTCAGGCTCTTGTGCCTTGTTCGTAGCCGGTCCGCCAGCACCAAAGACTTGGTCTCGCTGTGCAGTTGGATCGTCCAAGTATTCTTCGTTCGCGTATCGGTCGGGCTCTACGTAGTCCGGATTCGGAATCTCCATGTCCCTCGTTATCGTTCCATCATGAGCGATTAACGCATGCGAGATACCAAGCTCTTTCATCTCGAATTCTTCGAACGTGTTGCCAACAGGCAGTCTGACCTTTCCACGCATGAGATTACGAACCAGCGTTCGTTTCACATACTCCGAGCCAGTCAGCGGAGGATCTGCGTTATGGAAGTGATAGCCCGAAAGCTCGACCACCCATCCGTTGCCTTCGACCGCGGCTTCCTCTTCGCCATCCGCTGCCGTGTCTTCTTCGGCTTCTTCCGTGTCTTCTTCGGCTTCTTCTCCATCAACAGGAGCTTCCGCAATCGGTTGATTAAGTCCACCTTTGTCGACAGTTTTCAACGTCTTCAGTGTGTCCGCGTAAGCAGCTGCGGCTGCATCTTCGTACCAATCGGTGAGCGAAGATTCTTCACCACCGTAGTATTTCATATCCATCGTTTCGATGAATAAATCCACACGTTGTTCGGAAGGGTTGCTCGGCACAATCTTCTTTTGGCTAGGCTGCCCAGGCTGCAAACCTTCTTCCTTTGGCAACGCCGTTTCGATCGCCTTCATCAACTCCAACATTTGCGTACGGCTGTCGCTATTGCTAACGACCTGACTGCCGACGGTACGCAACGCTTCAAAGTCTGTCTGGTACTTCTGGTCGGTCGATACGTACGATCCGCTCGTGCTAGAAACGCTGCTCAATTGCGATGAATGACTGGAGTAGTTTGCCGCATCGACTTGGCCAGTTCGAGAGCTATGCATCGCGTAGTTCAAACCGAGTCCCGCCATTAGCAGACTAGCCGCTGCGAGCACCCAAGGTTTCTTTCGACGAATCATGCGTGCGCGAACAAGTTCACGCGGAACGAGATTCGTTTTGAGTTTGGATTTGCTGAGTCCTTGCAGTGCGAGACCATAGCAAACGCTCATCGATTGCGTGTTGGCACTGAACTTCGGGTCCTTTAACACGTCACCTGTCAGACGCTTGTACTTGCCAAGGACATCAACCGTTTGGCCAAGGTTCTTTTCGAGATAGGGCTCCAAACCAGGAAGCTTGAACGCGTTGCCCATGCCGACGATGTGACTGATCGTTGCCGTGCGATCGAGGCTCTCGAAAAAGCCAATACTGCGTTGGATTTCCGTAACGAGATCGTTAAAGATAGGCCGCATTGCCTGGAAGACCTTCTTCGGGTCATCGGCTTCGTGCGAGTTCTTCTTCAAATGCTCTGCTTTGCTAAACGTAAGCTTGAGCTCTTTCGTTAGCTGCTTGGTAAAGTGGTTACCGCCAAGTGGAATACTTCGCTGCCAAACGCGATAGCCGTTGGTGACGACGAGGTCCGTGGTATCGGTACCCATCGACAAAACGACGATCGATTTTGGTGGATTCTCGGGGTCGTATTCCGACAGCGGCGGAATCTCGCCGAGCACGTCGTGGACCGCCGTGTTCAAGACACAAGCGGGCGTCAGCTGAATCACGTCTAGCTCGACTCCAGCATCATCCAGCGGTTGGATCGCACGAAAGACTTGGTCACGTTTCATCGCGAACAGGCCGACTTCGTTCTCCAAAGCCATGCCTTCCGCATCGACTCCGCCGACCAGCATCTGGTAATCCCAAATCACGTCTTCCAACGCGAAAGGAATCTGTTGCTTGGCCTCGAACTCAACGATCTTCGGCAGCTTCTTCGCAGCCACGGGCGGCAGCTTGATAAAGCGAGCCAAGCCCTGCTGACCAGCGACTGAGATCGCCACGCTATCGCCACGCACCGAATTGCGTGAGAGGAATTCCTTTATCGCTTCGCGAACCAATTGTTCTGGGTTCGCATCGGGTTGCGAAAGGATCTTTTCGTATTCAATGTAGTCGCACGTATCTGCGACGATTGTTTGAGACTTCGAATCATAGGTGCAGCGAAGCGCTTTCAGCGAACACTGACCAATATCGATGCCCCAAACAGCATTGCCTTTTGCCATGCTATTCCTAACTCGAGTTGCTGACTTCTAAACCGCAGATGAGAGCTTGCACGAGTGCGGCACCGCACCATCCATTCGTCACATGCAACCAACGGTTAGAGTTCCTGTTCCTATTAAACTCTATCCAGGGAGCATTAGCATTGTCAAATTTTGTTTTCGAGGCAAAACACCCGAAGAAATCACCATCCAGACACTCAACAGAGTGGCTTGACAGGAGAATCAGACATTATGTCAATGTCGAAAAACAGCGGCTCAAAGGCACATTTACGGGTCCACGTTTCAACATTGAAGACATCGGTTCGGAGAGCACCAAAAGTCGAGGGTTGCGTCATGCAACTTACAGAACATTTACAAGCAGGCCACAAAACGCCGTAAGAGTTAACGTGACCGCGCCATACCGGGAGTTGAAATGTCCAACTCGTAGCCGATTGCGGTCAATGTGGTGCACGAGCTTGAAACCAAATGGCACAGTCAGGAAGTTCACCACGCAGCGTCTCGAAGCCATCTGGAGTGATCTTTGTCCAGCGAAGAAAGATCTCGTCTAGTTGCTGCATCCCGGCAAGCGAAACAACGGATTCATCACCAAATGGATTTGCCGTGAGCCTCATGGTTCGTATCGAATCAGAACGCGACAACTCTGCAATTGCAGCATCACCAATGTTCGACCGAACGGCAAAAAGCTCTGTGAGTTCCGGCATTCCGGCAAGTATCCTCGCTACATCTTCACTGACATTAGTTTCGCTGACATCGACGCTGGATAGGAACCTCATCTTCGAGAGTATGAATCTCGCGTCTTCTTCGTTGGTTCCGCCGGGAATCTGAATAGCCCGAATCTTTAGAGCAGCTTCTTCGCCAACAGCAAACTCAATGAGAATGCGATGCCATGAATCTTCGATTGAGTTAGAGGGTGTCGCGAACGAGGCAGATGGTGGATACAAGTCGCTGAGCCGATCAAGCCCAGCAGCTTGACGGCGGTAAGGTTCGATAAGTGTGGACCAGCCGGCCAAGAGGATTGCCGCCGCGGTAACCACGATCATTAATAGGCGCAAGCTGAAGCGTGGGGCGTGGACCTTGGCCAATTTTCATTCCCTTCGTGTCACTTTTTGAGCCGAATGGTGCTGCTGCAAAAGATCCGTTTTCCATCGCGTGAAAAGCACGGATTGACGTAGGCTTCGTTTTTATCGCCGGGCAGCTCAACTATTTTTTCAGTCTCGATGTTGAGTATGAAAAGCTGGGCGCCTTTCGTACCCTCCGAAAATATGATTCGCTTGCCATCTGGGTGCCAGCCAAACCCAATACCAACTTCGCCTTCATGTAGAGTCTTCGGTCTTGTCGAGCCATCCAAGTCCGTGACGACGATGGTATAGATTTCTGGTTTCAATGTTCGCTGCGAATAGCAAACTTTCTTCCCATCCTTCGACACGGCGAATCCCCAAAGAACCCCTGGGATTCCATTCTTGTCCAATCGCCGGAAGCCACCATCAATCAGGTCCACAATCTGAATGTTTCTTCCCCATTCCAAGACGGCCAATCCATCGCCTCCGCGAATCCAACTTGGGCTGCCGTTTCCAGGCGAAACGAGTTCCTTTCCGCGGCCATCTGGTTGCACCACTGCCACGCCGTTACGGTAGTCTTGGAATGCAAGTAGCTTGTCATCGGGCGACCATTTAGGCATCCCGCCTTTGATGATTTTACGTTTGTTCTTGCCATCCACAGACGCGACGAAAGTCCACTGATTCGTGTTCACAAACGTCGGCAACGGCCAACCGTCAAACGCAATCATTTCGCCGTCGTTCGAAACATCTACGGACCCATAGCTTTCATTTGGGTCCTCAGCAAGCACCGCGACGTCGGTGCCGTCTAGGTTGAGTGAGATGATGGCAAACGTTTCAGCGGCCGCGCTCAGCTGATGACAGCCCACCACCAGTACGAATGCGAGCCAAATGCTCCATGTGCTCATCGTAGCCTCCTACTCGTGTTTCACCGATATGGCTAACAATATCTCACGTGGGAGGACGTATCGCAACATTCGGCAACCCGTCGTCACTCTGCGATACTACCGAAGGTACACACAGCTTGGACGCCTCCCCACTTCTTCACGAACATGCCACAATGCTCCAACCACGGAGAAAGCTGGATGCTGTTCGACTCAGAAAAGAAACTGTTTTTGCTAGATGCGATGGCGCTCACTTACCGAGCCCACTACTCGCTGATTCGTAGCCCTCGATTCACCTCGTTTGGTACTTGTACCAACGCGGTTTTTGGGATTTCAAACACGCTGTTCGATATTCTCAAGCAGAAACCGACCCACATCGCCGCCGCGATGGATACGCCGGAACCCACGTTTCGCCACGAACAATTCAGCGAATACAAAGCTACTCGAGATAAGCCGCCCGAAGACTTGTCCGAACAGTTCCCGCTAGTCGAACGTCTTTTCGAAGCGATGAACATCCCCGTCATTCGCAAGCCAGGTTTCGAGGCGGACGACATCATTGGTACCCTCGCCCGTGTGGCGGAAGGCCAAGGATTTAACACGTGGATGGTCACGCCGGACAAGGACTACCACCAATTAGTCAGCGATGAAACAATCGTCTACAAACCCGGTCGCAAAGGTTCGGAATTCGAAATCCTTGGCGTGAAAGAAGTGCTCGACAAATGGGAAATCGAGCGAGTAGACCAAGTGATCGACATACTCGGCTTGATGGGCGACACCAGCGACAACATCCCCGGCGTTCCGGGCATCGGTCCAAAGACGGCCCAAAAGCTAATCGCAAAATACGGTTCAGTCGAAGAGCTCTTGAACAATACGCATGAGCTGAAGGGGAAGCAAAAAGAACGCGTTATCGAGAACTCCGAACAAGCGATGCTCTCGAAGCAACTCGTTACGATCGCTCGCGATATTCCCGTCGAAGAAATCACAATCGAGAAAGACCTGCTCTTCCAAGAGTATGACGAAGAGGCACTCAAATCGCTGTTCGAAGAACTCGAATTCGACCATCTCGGTAAGAAGCTATTCGGCAAGAGCTTTTCCTCAGCGCAAAAACGCTCGGATGTGATTCGTGAAAAGCGAGAAAAAGAAATCCAAAAATCGCTTTTCGATGAACCAATCGAAGAAGAAAAAACGCTGGCGGATGTCGAGCACGAATACGTCGTGGTCCAAACGCAGCAAGAACGCGCGGACCTGATCGAATTGCTCGCGAAACAGAAGGCGTTTTGCTTCGACACCGAAACCACCGGTCGCGATCCTCGTGAAGCTCTTCCGCTGGGAATCGCGTTTTCCTTCGAACCTCACAAAGCGTACTACGCTGTCTGCCCACGTGATGTGGAAGAGGCCAAAAGCGTACTGCAAGAGTTTCGACCCGTATTCGAAGACGCCGACATCAAAAAAATCGGACACAACCTAAAGTACGACATCACGCTGCTGAAGTGGCAGGCCGACATGATCGTCCGTGGCCCACTGATGGATACGATGCTGGCGCATTCGATGAAAGAACCCGAAATGCGCCACGGGCTCGACTATCTGTCGAAGCTCTATCTGGGATACAAACCGATCGCGACAAGCGACCTAATCGGCGAACGCGGCGACGACCAGAAAAACATGGCTGACATTGACGTCGAAGTCGTCGCAGAATACGCCTGTGAAGATGCCGATGTGACGTTGCAATTGTCGAAAGCCATCAGCGAAGACATCGAAAGCCGAGGCGTCGCACAAGTTTGCTACGACGTGGAATGTCCGTTGGTGCCAGTGCTGGTCGACATGGAACGCGAAGGCATCAAGCTGGACGGCGATGCGTTGGGTGAGTTCTCGGAACGCTTAGCGGTGGACATCGAAAAACTACGTGATGGAATCTACGAACAAGCTGGTCACGAATTCAACATCGACTCGCCCAAACAACTTGGTGTGGTTCTCTACGACGAACTAGAACTCGAGGCGAACCCAAAGAAAACAGCGACTGGTCAATACTCGACGCGTGAGGCTGAACTACTGCGTCTCTCGGGAAAACACCAAATCATCCGTGACGTCTTGGACTATCGCAACGCAGTGAAGTTGAAAAGCGTCTACGTCGACCAGCTTCCCAATTCGATCAATTCCGACACTGGGCGACTTCACACGCACTACAGCCAAGCTTGGACAGCAACGGGTCGTATGCAATCTGGGAATCCGAACCTGCAAACGATCCCCGTTCGCAAAGAACGCGGCCGAGAAATCCGTGCCGCCTTCGTCCCACGCAACGATGACTTCTTAATCCTGTCGGCGGACTACTCGCAGATCGAATTGCGAGTTATGGCAGAACTGAGCGGTGACAAGGCGATGGTTGAGGCTTTCGAATCCGGCACCGACATTCATCGCGTGACTGCCGCCCAAGCCTATAAAGTCGATCTCGCAGAAGTAACTCGCGAGATGCGAGACAAAGCGAAAACCGTGAACTTCGGAATCATCTACGGGATCTCCGCGTTTGGCTTACAGCAGCGACTGAACATTCCGCGCAAGGAAGCCAGTCAGCTGATCGAAAACTATTTTGAAAAGTATCCGGGCGTGCAAGAGTACATCGATAGCTCGATCGAATTCGCACAAGAGAATGGATACGTAAAAACGCAGACCGGTCGACGCCGCTACATCCGCGACATCAACTCACGCAGCCGCACCGCAAAGAACGCAGCCGAACGACTCGCGATGAATAGCCCCATCCAAGGCACAGCAGCCGACATGCTGAAGCTGGCGATGATCAAAGTTCACCAAGCACTCACCGACGGTGAGTTCAAAACCAAGATGTTGCTTACAGTACACGACGAAATTGTCTTCGACCTATTCAAGGAAGAAAAAGAGACCGTCATCCCGCTGATCGAACGCTGCATGAAAGAAGCATTGCCCATGAAAGTGCCGATCGTGGTTGAGATGGGTACCGGGACGAATTGGCTCGAAGCACACTAGCAAACTATGAGAATTGCGATTTCAATCTTGACTCTAGCCCTGATTCTGACCGGCGTCTTCGCGGTCTGTAGTCGATATACGTACACGAGTGTTCAAGACTGGGAGCTCACGCAATCACTTTCGGATGAGGTTGGGGCAATCCTCGAGCTGCCGAAGGGATTTGACGTTGAACGTGTCGGGATATGGGGAGGGAAAGACCGTGTTCTGTTCGTTCGCGGAGTTTGCGACCCAGTTTCAGCCAAGACATTGCCACCTCGACCAAAGACATTGTCTCAGTACGATAATTATCTGTTTCGTACCGATGCGTTGATTGAATGGTTTTCACTTGAGAAGACAGCTTTGAGCACATCGACGGTGCTCCCCAGTGGTGCAAGAATAACCATCGCTCGCCCCAATGACGACGGAAGCAACGACTTTTTCGTAAGCGTATCACCGCCGCCTGGCAAGATTTATGCAGCGGCTCCTGGCAACGACTAGCGAGTCCACCTACCCAGGTTTGAACGAACCAAGCTCTGACATACGCTTCAAGATAAAATGCCCCGCACAATGCTTGCCGGTTCGACACCACTTAGCCTCTGATCGAGCCCCTGAAACCGGTACGTCAGCTTCCGATGATCGATTCCTAACAGGTGCAGCACTGTTGCATGTAGGTCATGTACGCTGACTCCGTTTTCGGCCACGTTGTAGCTGAAATCATCGGTCGCGCCGTAAGTCGTTCCTGCTTTGACTCCGCCGCCGGCCATGAACATGGTGAAGCAACCGGGATGATGATCGCGTCCCGCTTCAGGCGTTTTGAAATCGCCCTGCCCCGCTACGCCTCGGCCGAACTCACCGCCCCAAATCACAAGGGTGTCGTCGAGTAACCCACGTTGCTTTAGATCAGAGATCAACGCTGCGGTCGCTTGGTCCGTGTCGCGACAGCGAGCGGGGCACCACGCGGTGATTTTGGAATGATGATCCCAGTCCGGGTGCAACAACTGAATGAAACGCACATCGCGTTCGGCCAATCTTCTCGCCAGAATGCAATTGGCCGCGTACGAGCCCGGCCGGCGTGAGTCTTCGCCATACATTTTGAACGTGTATTCGGACTCGTCCGACAGATCCACCAAATCGGGGACTGACGATTGCATGCGGTAGGCCATCTCATATTGGCGAATTCTAGTGTCGATCTCTGGATCCCCCGTCGCTTGGTGTTTCATTCGATTCAGCTCGACGATGCTATCCAACATCGAACGTCGGACTTTCGACGAAACGCCTTCCGGATTATTCAGATACAAAACAGGCTCGCTACCAGATCTCAGCTTCACCCCTTGGTAACGAGTCGGTAGGAACCCTGAACCCCAGTAATATTCGTACAACGGCTGATCCGTGGGCCTTTGCATCTTCGAAACAAGCACGATGAATTCGGGCAGGTCTTCATTTGGCGAGCCCAAACCATAACTGACCCATGCACCCATCGTTGGACGACCAGGAATCTGATTCCCGGTTAAGTAAAACGTCATCGCGGGCGCGTGGTTGATGTAGTCGGTGTGCATCGATTTCACGAAACACAGGTCGTCCGCGATGCTGCCAATGTGTGGTAGCCACTCACCCACGGTGGCTCCCGACTCGCCACAGCGCCGAAACTTTGCACGCGTCGACATCACGAGTTGCTGCTTACCCTTCGTCATTGTCGTCAGGCGTTGCCCTCGACGAATTGAATCCGGCAGCTCGGTACCTTCGAGCTTGTGTAAGTTGGGTTTGTAGTCAAACAACTCGATCTGCGATGGTCCGCCCGACTGCGTGAGCAAGATCACACGTTTTGCCTTGGCCTTCGTTGGTGGACTAACCGTCGCCGCGTTCGTTGGATTGATGGTTAAGCCGTTCAGCGCAATCGAACCTAACCCAACTCCAGCTGCCTGGCCGAGAAAGTAGCGGCGGGTCGAATTCAGAATTCGGTCGAGCTCGTGATTCATGGAGTTATTCTCTCGTGATCGCTTCGTCCAAATTCAAAATCGAACTGGCGATCGTTGTGTAGCCAGCTAACTCTTTCGCTGAAATTCCACGCGGTCGCGGTGACTGCCCAATTCGCAGCATGGCTTCGGCCGCTCGCTCGTCTTTCGCAAAGACTTTCGATACCGCACGCAACTGAGCACGTAGCACGAGCATCTCTTCCTCATTTGGCTCACGCGATAAAACCGTTCGGACTATCAGTCGAATGCGATCGTCAACCGGTTCTGTTTCCTGTATCGCAAGCGTCGCTAATTCGCGGGCAGCTTCGACGTAGGTTTCATCATTGAGCAAATTCAAAGCATGTAGCGGTGTGTTAGTTCGCACCTGGCGCAC
>CAYNJG010000263.1:0-10014 GCA_964397295.1 uncultured Pirellulaceae bacterium | reverse complement strand
GGGAGTTGTCTTCGAGGCTGAACAACTTGAACCGGTACGACGTTCTGTCGCACTGAAGGTCATCAAGCCGGGTGTTGACACGCGCGAAGTCATTGAGCGATTCAATGCCGAGCGACAGGCCCTATCGATGATGAACCACCCCAATATCGCCAAGGTACTAGAAGCTGGTGCCACGGAATTGGGCCGTCCCTATTTCGTCATGGAAATCGTCAATGGAATTCCCATTACGAACCACTGCGAAGAAAACGGACTCACCACGAAGCAGCGGCTAGAGTTATTCTTGCCAGTTTGCCACGCAATCCAACACGCACATCACAAAGGAATCATCCATCGCGACATCAAGCCTTCGAATATCCTTGTGGCAGAATACGATCAGCGATCAGTCGTAAAAGTGATCGACTTCGGAGTGGCCAAAGCAATCAACCAGCCACTCAATGAGCAAACGGCGTTCACCCGTGTGGGGCAGATCGTGGGAACGTTCGAGTACATGAGCCCAGAGCAGTCTCGTGTGGATCAGTCAGATGTTGACACGCGCAGCGACATCTATTCGCTGGGCGTAGTGCTCTATGAATTGCTCACCGGATGTCCACCATTCGACAGGGAGCGCCTTCGTTCGGTTGATTGGGACGAGATGCTACGGATCCTTCGCGAAGAAGATCCTCCACGTCCAAGTGCTCGGTTTTCGCGGGCGGGCGAATTTCGCGGCGAGCTGGATTGGATTGTCATGAAGGCGATGGAGAAAGACCACAATCGCCGTTATATGTCCCCCAATGATTTGGCTAATGACATCCAGTGCTACCTGCGAGGAGATGCCGTTGCCGCTTGCCCGCCGTCTGCTGTTTATCTTTTTCGCAAGTTCGCTCGACGTAACAAAGTAGCAATCGCGACGTCAGCGCTGGTTTGTGCTTCGCTGGTTTTAGGCATCATCGGCACGTCATGGCAAGCCATGCGCGCATCACAGGCCGAAATGAAGTCCGAGGCGAATGCGGCCAAGGCGGAGGAGGTGAGTGGCTATGTGAAGGAACTCTTGTTTGGACTCGTGGACTCGAAGGCGCAACTGTCCGATACGGACCCAAGCGTGTGGATGGTTAGCTTTTTCAAAAAGGCAGCTGACGACGCGGACCAACGTTTCGCGGAGCTTCCGGAGATCAGCAGGGAACTGGACTCGTTGTTCGCAACCACACTCAGCAGGCTCGGTGATTTCGAGGACGCAACAACGCTGTACGAGAAAACGCTGAAAAGCTTGGAGGAGGAAAAAGATCCAGGTGACGTTAGCACGATTACGGTGAGAACGATGCTCGCAAAGAGCTACATCGATGCAGCCCGTTGGGGCGACGCCCGCAAGCAATGTGAGAAGGCTTTGGAGGACGGTCGTCATTTAGGTGACGAACATCCGTTGACGCTGCAGATATGGAATGACTTGGCAACGATCTTTCATAAGCAAGGGCAGTTTAACGAAGCAGTGGAGGTCTACCAAAAATGTCTCGACATCAAACGGGAGGTGCTTGGAGAAGACCATTACGAAACGTTGATGACCAAAAGCAGTCTTGCGAATGTGCTCGAGTCTCTCCAGGAGTTCGGCTGGGCCGAGGCTCTCCACATGGAAGTGCTGAAGGCGGAAGAACCAAAGTCTGATACGCACAGAGACTACCGCGTGGCCGTGGCTCGCGGCAACTTGGGCAAATGCTACCTCAAACGCTGCAGACAAGCTGCCGACACACAGCCTGAGGATTTTTCGGATTCCACCAGACTCTTAAGTAAAAGCTTGGACTTCTTCCTCAGCGACCGCGGCCCCCATGCCGCGCCCACGCTAGACATGCAACTCCACCTCGCGCACGCATTCAACGAGTTAGGCGATTACGATTCCGCCATTCCTCTACTCGAAGAGGTAGAAAAACACTTACCAGAAACGGAAGCAAAGGCGGCCGTCCTGAACGTGCTTGGCTGGACGTATCTCCGTCTGTCTCGTTTTGCAGACGCTGAACATAAGCTCAAAGAAGCCTACGAGAGCGTTGGTAGTACACGATCGGAGGGCCTGAAAATTCAGATAATGGGTAACTTGTCGATCGCCTACAATCAGCTAGGTAAACTCAACGACGCAGCTTCGCTCGACAAGCGATTATTAGAAGTAGCTGAAGCGTTCTACGGCGCCGACCATCCCACGACGTTGTCGGCGAAGGTACGACTCGGCCTGAGTTACCTTGAGCAGGGACGCACAGAAGAAGGAAGAGTTCTTCTAGAGCACACGTACAGTTCAAGTAACCAACTGTCTGGAGCGAAGCAAATTGCGGAGATGATAGCGACTAGCTATCACACAACTGGCGAACTTGAGAAGGCCAAATCATGGGCCGCAAAGGCTATCCGCGCCGAGTAGCAGAGTTTTTGTGAAGGAGACATCTGTGACGATAGCTTCGTTTGCTCAATGTGCGCGACAAGTCAACTGATAGCCGTTGTCTTGCCTAACTCACCGTACAAACCTCCGGGTAACACCACACCACTTAGTCGCGTTCCGATTTTAGAAACGACCTCAGGCGATCGAAAGTGCCTGCTTTTTCTTCGGACGCAACTACTCCGCCGGGCGAGGCGTTTTCCGTGCTGGTAACCTCAGGCTGCAAACCTCCCGCCGATTCGTCGCCGATCTGGTTAGCCAGTGTCTCCAACGTACCCATCAAGAAGTCCTGTGGACTGACACGTACGCCGAACTGCTTCTCGATACGAGAGATGACTTGCATCACAAGCAACGAATGCCCACCAATGTCGAAGAAGTTGTCATTCACGCTAACGCTGTCGACTTCCAAAACCTCTTGCCACGCCATCGCAACAAACACTTCTTCGTCTGTCTCTGGTGGAATGAAGTCGACTTCGTTTGCACTGGTGGAATCAGGGTTGGGCAGCTCTTTGTAGGCGATCTTGCCATTGTCCGTTTGAGGAAACGCTTCCAACTCAATGAACTGTTGCGGAATCATGTACGCTGGCAATGTCTGACGCAGGTGTTTTCGAAGATCAGATGCCGTTACGTTTTCAGAATCATGCGGAATAAAGTAAGCGACAAGACGAGTGTCTCCTGGCGTATCTTCACGAACAATCACGACGCATTGCTTGATTGCCGAGTAGTTCGACAATGCGTTTTCGATCTCTTCCAACTCAATTCGGTAACCTCGAACTTTCACTTGCTTATCGATGCGACGAAGAAACTCCAAATTGCCGTCCGAGCAAAAGCGGGCTAAGTCTCCCGTTTTATAAAGTCGACTACTTACATAGTCTGCAAACGGATCGAAATAAGGATTCGAAACGAATCGTTCCTCGGTTAGCTCGGCCTGGTGTAAGTAGCCCAGTGTCACCCCAGCTCCCCCGATGTAGACTTCCCCGGGAACTGCGGTCGGTACGGGCTGCAGACTTTCATCCAAGATATAGATCTGCGTGTTCCCAATCGGCTTACCAATCAGTATCGGAGCATCGGGATCTTCGATCTGAAACGCAGCCGACCACACGGTTGTCTCCGTTGGACCGTACATGTTCCAAAGCTGCCCACAGCGATCGAGCAAAGGTCTCACCAAATCCGCTGGCATTGGCTCGCCGCCGCAAAGCACTTTCAGCCTGTCATGGCCTTCCCAACCAGCGGCAATCAACATCCGCCAAGTTGCTGGGGTAGCTTGCAAGACACTGACATTGTGCTCGTTAATCGCATCGATAATCTTGAAGCCATCAGATGCCGCCGCGGTGTCCGCTATGACAACAGTTCCCCCAACGAGTAGTGGTAGGTACAACTCGAGAACAGCGATATCGAACGATAGTGTCGTAACGGCGAGCAGCGTGTCATCCTGCGTGAAACCAGGTTGCTCTCGCATGCTGAACAGAAAGTTTAAAACTGCGCCATGTGGAACCTGCACGCCTTTCGGTTTGCCCGTGGAACCCGAGGTATAGATGACGTACGCGGTGTCCTCGGCCGCAACGGTGCAAGCGACTGGCTTATCGGATTGCGACTTAACCGTGTCTGCTTGGTCAATGGACAGGGTCGGCTTCTCGAAAGCTGCCACTCGGTCAACGAGCTCGCTTTGCGTTATTACGAGCTTAAGCTGTGATTGCTCACACATGTAAGCAAGCCGCTCGGTTGGATACGCAGGGTCCATGGGAACGTAGCCGGCTCCTGCTTTCCAAATCCCGAGTAGCACGACAAGCATTTGCTGGGAGCGTTCCAGGCACACTCCAACCAAATCTCCAGATGAAATGCCTTCGTCTTGTAGGTAGCGTGCAACTTGGTTCGACTGTTTGTCGAGTTCTTGGTAAGTGAGCGTGCTATCTCCAAAGACAACAGCAACTGCGTCCGGTGTCCTTTGAGATTGCTTCTCGACTTCATGGTGCGCACACGAATCGATCGGATAGTCTAGTTCCGTTCTATTCCAATCAACGATTTGAAGTTGCTTCTGCCGAGTCGTGAGCAGCGAAAGATCTTTGATACGAGCTTCTGGAGTCGCTACAAAGCTACGCAACAGAGCCTCGTACGATTCGAAGTACTCCGATACCGTTTGAGCGTCAAACAGCTGCGTGTTGAACTGGACCTGGAATTCAACACTGCTGTCAGCTTGAATAACGCCGTTGATGAACAGCTCGAAGTTCTCAAACGCTCTTGGCTCGATATCGATCGCAACGCTTAGATCGCCAAAGCCTAGTTCGCCCGTATTGATCGCCGGATCGACATTGAACATTAATGAGAAGATCGGCGGACGGCTTGGGTCGCGCGGCGGTGCGATCTTTCGCAACATCGAACCGAACGTATACTTTTGATGGTCCAAGGCATCCATCATGGTTGAACGTACTTGTTGCATGAACGCCGACATCGATTCGGAACTCTTGACCGACTGACGAACAGGCAACGAGTTTACGCAATGGCCAAGCAGGTTTTCTTGCCCCATGGCTGCCTGTCCTGCCGAAGGAATGCCGACCACGATATCTTCTTGGTTCGTGATTCTAGATAGAAATGCTTGAAAGCCAGCCAGCATCGTGTTGAAAAGACTGCAGCCTTTCTTGGCACCGATCTTTCGAATCTCCGCAACCAACTCGGCATCGATCGAGTGTGAGACCCGCCCGGCGACGAAAGTTTTGAGCGCAGGCCGTACACGATCAGACGGTAGATCAAGAACGGGGATACTCTCTGAAAACTGCTCGACCCAGAACTTTTCGTCCGTCATCCCTTCGTTACTGGCATGGTATTCCTCCATTTTGGCTGCGTACTCTGCATACACGTCCGCCTCCGGCAGCTCCGCAGAAAGCCCCAACTCCGAAGAGTAAAGATGACCAAGATCACGGCAGAACACCCACAACGACCAACCATCCATAATGACGTGGTGCGCGGTGAAGGTTAGCTGATACTCATGTTCGTTCAACTTGAGGATATGGACGCGAAACAAGGGGCCGTTCGCAAGATCAAAAGGCGTTGTGCCTTCCTGCTTGATGAGTTCTTCATGTCGTTGTTGCTGATCCTCAACCGAGAACGTAGACCAGTCCGAGTTGATAACTTTCGGCTTCACATCGCTATTGATCTGGATGGCTCGCAACTCTTCGTTGATCGTTGCCTGCAGTAGACCATGACGCTGAACTACCTGCTCGAGCGCCTGATGCAACGCGTCCACGTCTACGTCACCAGTTAGCCTCAGCGTCGCGATTTCGTTAAAGGCACAGTTGGCTTCATCAGAGACCTGACTCAAAAGCCAGACTTCAAGCTGAGCCTCCGTGACGGGGTATGAGGAAACGTTTTTATCTTGCGTGGAATTATTCATAGTGCGTCAAATGAAATGCAGGTCGGATTCAAGCCAATTTCAATCGGCCTCTCTGGGGCCGAGTTCAACAATCTCTAGTTTGGTGCAGGCACTTGGATGTATTGCCCAGGATTCGCAGCATCGGGAACAAACCAGCCTGGCTTGCCATCTTTATCCTTGCCACGCTTCGCATTTGCGTTACAGATACTGCTCGCTGAGTCGTCTCTACTTGATGATTCGTCGCCAGGTGTGTTACCTGCATCCGCCGTCGGTAAGAATCCGTGTGATTTCAATTCCGTAACCGCTTCCCGAAACGCGGCAATGATCTCATCGACGTCGGCTTCCGTGTGAGCCAGTGTCAACAAACAAGGTCGGTGATCCCAGATGTGGATGCCGCGATGCCGCAGAGCAGCGAAAAGCAATTCTCCATAGGGCAACTCGTGCTCGAACTGAACTTTGAATAGCGAACCGAAATGTGCGAAGAACAGCGGCAGTTTTTCAGCCGTGAAGATCTCGTTAACTTCTTTAGCGAGACGATTGGTTAGCCCGTTGATACGGTCGTAGATTTCATCCTTCTCGTCGCGGATAAACTCTAGGATGCGCTTCGCCGCCGCCATGGTGACAGGGTGGCGAACGAACGTGCCGGCGAAGTACGTCATACCCACCTCCGGCAGACTGTCGTCGCCAAACTCCCAGAATCCACCGTCCAAACCGTCCATGTATTTTGCCTTGCCGGCTACCATTCCGATCGGCATGCCGCCGCCCACGATCTTGCCGTAGGTCGCGAGGTCCGCTTTGACACCAAAGTGCTCTTGCGCACCACCCGCGGCGATCCGGAAACCTGTAATCACCTCGTCAAAGATCAAGGCCGTTTCTTCATTTTCCGTAAGCCGTCGAAGCTTCTGCAAAAACTCTTTCGGCTGATACTCAGGTCGGCGACTTTGCACCGTTTCGACCACGATAGCGGCGACTTCACCCAACCGTTCTTCGATGATTCGCAACGACTCGTCCGTGCCATACTCAAGGATCAACGTGTTCTCGACATGAGAACCAGGGATGCCTGTCGCTGCTGGTAACCCATTGCCGTTCTTGTTGCCACGAACGATCACTTCATCCAAAATGCCGTGATAGTCGCCAGTGAACATCACAATAAGATCTCGGCCTGTCGCTGTACGTGCTAAACGGGTGGCTCCAAGAACTGCTTCGCTCCCTGTATTTGCAAAAGCACAACGTTCCGCGCCGGTCAGCTCACAGAACAACTTTGCCACTTCACCGGCAAGCATCGTTTGCGGCCCAATTTCATAGCCCAGCTTCAACTGCTCCGTCATCGCGTCGACCATGAAATCGGCCGTATGACCAACAAAGTTCGAACCAAATCCACAGGTCACATCGACATATTCATTGCCGTCGATATCCCACAGATAGGCTCCTTTAGACTTCTCAACAACGATTGGATATGTCATTTCTTTCAGAGGTGGCTTAAAGCCGGAAACCGTCCTCGGGTCGGCCATGTATTTGCGATGTCGCTGCGCGTTTGATTTAGACTTTGGTGTTTTGCTGACGTATTCCTCAATGAATTTGTCCAGAATCGCTTGTTGATTTGCGTCTAGCTTGTCAGAACTCAAGCTCACGCGTGCTCCGGCGCCAAACGTTTTCTTTTTGGGTTCACTCTGCGAAGTAGCCGCTTTAGGTTCAAGCTTGGGTGCGATAGCAGCCGGTGTTTGAACAGCACCCACAGCGACTGGGGCGGCGGCTGAAGACGGTGCCGAACCTGCAAGGACTTGCAATTGTTGCTGCATGATTTGCAACTGATTTTGGATAATCGCTTGAGCTACACCGGTTCCTTCACCTCCCGAGAACTGCCCTAACGTCGCGGGTGTGAATTCAGTGCCCGCAAAGGCTGCAGGCTGTTCAGCGATCGCCTGTTGTTCTTGAACAATCTGTTCTTCGACCACATCCGTGAATTTTTCGGCTGGCAGCTCTGCATCCAAAAAGTCTACCAGCGACGACACGGTCGGTGTCGTTTCTAGCATCTGACGGAAAGACACGTTGATGCCCAATTCCTTTTTCATAGCAGCAGCGGCCTGTGTCAGAACCAGCGAATCCATTCCCATTTCAAGAAACGAGCAATCGTCATCGAAATCAGTCGCTTCGATTCCCGATGTCTTCTCTAGAATGGATGTCAGTGCGAATGTAATTTGGTCGCGTCGAGTCGTAGTCACAGTTTTTCTCTTTGCGGTTTGATCGGTCAAGGGTTTCGAGATCAACGGAGTTGCGTGAAGGCTTGCAGAAGCTCGGTTACCAGGCGCGACGAGTTGGCCTGGTTCGATAAAGTGCCTTTCACGCTGAAAACAATAGGTAGGCAGAGTGGCTTTTCTTGGCACTGCTCCGTCAGGAGACGAAGCCATTGGCCAACTGGGCTCGATCCCCAGCAGCCAGAGCTGTCCGACCGCAGCCAGAATCGAATACCATTCCGCGTTTTCGTCCGCATTGTCACTGAGCGATGCGAAAGCTCGCTGTGTCTTTTTGTCCTGCGCGTGTTGCCTCGCGAGTGTGGACAGCGTTGTGCGAGGGCCCAGCTCTAGCAAAACGCGACTCTGATCGGCTGCCCAGAGCTGTTGGATGGCTTGAGAGAACGCAACCGGCGCTCGCATGTGATTGGCCCAATACCCTGGATCGGTTGCCTGCTCGTCAGTCATCCAATCCGCTGTCACCGTCGACATGATTGGCTTCTGCGGCGAGTTCAGTTCGAACTGTGCAACGAATTCTTGGAATGGTTCGACGATGGGGTCCATCATTGGCGAGTGAAATGCGTGCGACGTATGCAGCAGCTTGCAGGCAATATCGCGAGAGTCGAGTTCTTGACGAATGCGTTCGATGTCTTCATCAGGACCGGCAAGCGCACAAAGCTTCGGTCCATTGAAGGAGCCTATCGCAACGTCGCCTTTCACATACTGTTCGACTTCCGACGCTTCTGCACGAACCGAGAGCATCGAGCCGCCAGGCAAGGACTGCATCAGCCGTCCGCGTTCGGCAATCATCTTAAGACCGTCCTCCAAACGGAAGACGCCAGCCATGCAAGCCGCGACAAATTCACCGATGCTATGACCGAGGTAGCAGTCCGCGTGAATGCCCCAAGACTCCCACAGTTTCGCTAGAGAATAGCCAAGAGCAAAGATCGCGGGTTGCGTGAATCGGGTCTCGCGAAGTATTGCTGCTGCCTTGTTGTCGTCGCCGTCTTGTGGATAGAGAACCGAACGGAGATCGCGATCCAACAGTGGTGTCAGTATGTCGCAGCATTCATCCATCGCCTGACGAAACACGGGAGCATGGTCGTAGAGATTCTTTCCCATCCACACGTATTGAGAACCTTGCCCCGGGAACATGAAGGCGACTTCCCGCCTGGCACCGTCGCTGTGCCCTTGAACAAAACGTGGCGGGTGCTTCTTTGAAAATGCAGTCGCTACTTCCTCGAAATCAGCCCCGACCGCGAAGGCGCGGTACGGAAATGAAGCTCTGGCCGTTTGCAACGTGTAAGCATGATCGGCCAGTTTTGTTCGAGTAGCATCGTCAGCAAAGAACTGGGCCATCGATTGCGCAGCGTCTTCTACCGATGAAGCAGCCTTCGCAGAAATCGGAAGCAACTGTACAGGGATAGTTTCGCTCTCTTTTGCCCCACTCGAAGACGATTGGCAGGAGTGCGCCGCTAGCGGAGCTTCCTCTAACAAAATGTGTGCGTTCGTGCCGCCAACACCAAAGGAACTGACACCAGCTCTTCGCTTGACATCGCTCTTCGGCCAGGGCTTCAGTGAATCGCATACAAAGAATGGACTGGCTTCGAAGTCAATTTGCGGATTGGCTTTTTCATAGTGAAGCGTCGGTGGAATCTGCTCGTGGAAAAGGGCCAACGTCGTCTTGATAAGTCCCGCGACGCCAGCCGCAGCAACCGTGTGGCCAACATTGCTTTTCACGCTACCCAGCCCGCAGAACTGTTTCTTATCCGTCTGCGATTGAAACACAGAGTTAAGCGCCTGGACTTCAATCGGGTCACCGATCGGCGTCGCCGTGCCATGAGCTTCGATGTAGCCGATGGTCTCGATGGGCACGGACGCTTGAGACTGCGCCATCGATACGGCTTGTGCTTGCCCTTGAATACTAGGAGCCGTGAAGCTGGCCTTTTCGCCACCATCGTTGTTAATGCCTACGCCTTTGATCACCGCGTAGATACGATCACCATCGCGAAGTGCATCTTCAAGAC
>CAYNJG010000262.1:0-10076 GCA_964397295.1 uncultured Pirellulaceae bacterium | reverse complement strand
AAAATCAAGGGTCCGCGGGTTCAATAGCTCTAGTCGGCGAGTAAGAAACTCGCCGGCCCGACTCGATGATTGGCAGTCCGCAAACTCTTGTTCGTTGATCTTCCATTCACCATCGAGGCAATAGAGGGCCCCCGATTCCACTAGACCGCGCATGACCGCGACACACATGAACGGACTTCCCGCCGCCGCCGTCTCAACCAACGAAAGCACGTCGTCGGGTAAACCGCTCGCCATCGATTCGGCAATAAGCCGCACGTCTTTGCCCGATAGGTCACTCAGTTTTGCATGAACGGACGGCTCGAGTCTTCGCAATTCATCGGATTCATCAACTTCCTCTGATCGAAACGCTATGACCAGAAGTACATGACTTTGCCGGCCGCTGGCCTGCCATTTCTTCAAAACACTAATCGTTTGCTCGCACGCCCACTGGGCGTCATCGAGGAATACGATAGCTGGCGTATTATCATTACCCAACGAATTCAGAAGATCACAGATTGCTCGTTCCGCTACGGCAGTGGCAAAGTCTCGCTTTCGTTTGGCGGCGTCTCCATCCGCAACGATTTCGGAAAGTCGGGGAAAGATTGGAACTAGACTAGCTAGGTTGTCGCTAAGATATTCCGCGTCCTTGGTTACCTCATTCTGTTGTTTCGAGATGAAGTCGCTAACGACGCCCTCGAGTATTGAAAACGCACCCCGTGTTGCATCATCGCTTCCCTGACCGCGAAACACGTCGAAACCTTCAGCCACCGCACGCTGATACACTTCAAGCAGAAGTCGTGACTTGCCTGCTCCCGAAACACCTTCAACGAAAACAACACCGTTTTGACCAGAACGACATTTCTGCAGTGCCTTCAATATGTCGTCAAGTTCTGACTTTCGTGCGACAAAGCCAGGTTCTACTAACTTGTGTCTCGTATCTCGACTTCCAACAACGATCCCTGGATCCGTCCCCGCTTCCATTTTCTTGCGGATCTCACGCAAGTCATACAAGACGGCTTCTGCCGTTTGATAACGACTACTTGGTTCCTTTTCCAACAACCGTTGGATCACGCTTTGAATTACCACCGGAATGTCGTGCAGACCAAGCTCGGCAAACGTGGGAACCGGAGAGGCCATGTGTAAGAGCAGGAGCTGACTCAGTTCGCTGGCAACAAACGGCGGACGACCCGCCAACATCAGAAAGAGTACGGCGCCAGCCGAATACAGATCAGCGGTTGCCACAAGATCGCGATCAATCGATCCGGATTGTTCAGGCGAGAAGTAAGCAGCTTGCTGAACTTTCGGTTCGCCATGCTTGTCGTATGCAAAAGCTTGAGTTTCATAGAGCAACTTTGCCTGACCTTCCTGGCCGACGACGATGTTTTTTGGCTTAACACCCAGATGATAAACACCGGCCGAATGAAGATCTCGAAGCGCCGAAAAAACCGAGATCGCAACGTCGATTGATTCAATGATCTCCAGACGATGACTGGAAAGATGCTTGTCAAGCGCCTGACCGTCGAGCGATTCACGGACGAAAACAACGGAGTCACCCGAACGAAAGACGTCGAAGTAACTAGCAAGGCTTGGACTTTCGCTACTTACAATCTGATTCAGTTCATATTCAATACGAACCTGCTCGCCAGTACGAAGTCCTTCGAGACAAACGAAAATGACGTCCTGCCCCGTCGAAACGTCAACGCCTCTGGCTTTGGTTGTGCGGGAGTCGGGATTACTTTCAATGGATGACAGCTCAAACCGATCGGCGAAATGTTCGCTGACCGTCTTGCGCATCGATTCCAACTTGATGCGTGAAGTATCGATGGGCGTGGTTGTCATATTGGCGACTTTGTGCTGTGCGCGATTCCTACTCGCAAGAATACGCCGCCGTTTCTGCCGCTCAAAGTCAATCCAATGCCGCATATTTCTTCGTTTCACGCATCGGTTGAGCCACCAATTCAACCGTTACAACCGGAACGTTCGAAACGCGTCGCTCACGAATATTACTCCATCGAGCGTCAAGGAATTGGTGAAATCGTTTGTTAGCTCGGGTATAATCTTCGTCGATAGTTGATACGCAATCCCTTTCCGCAGGTAAAACCGTGAAAGAGCTAACAACGTTTTTTGATCAGAAGCTACCGAAACAAGTCGAAAAACTGCGAAACCTCGAGACGAACATTAGTCCCGATGCGATGCCAGAAACTTCTGACGAGACTTACAAAGAACTAAACTCAGTTCTGTATCAGGTCGTCAAAGACTGCGGCGAATTAGATACTGCTCTTCGCGGCGACGATGAACTGTTAAAGGAAACACGTTCGCGATTTCAAAAAGAATTTACGCCGTGGTTAGTCAAAGGTTGGTTTGGACAAAGAGTCGTTGAAAAACCACGGGGATATGCCGGCGACTATCGTACGCTCATCGCAATATACGACATTGATGTGAAGCAACCTGGATACGGTGGCTATGTCGACCGTTGGATGTTGCAGTTGATGCTGTCACGAGCGATCCGTTCTCGATGGCAAGAAATGCGCAAGTTTCTTACAAAAGAACTGTCAGCGCGAAGCGGTGAGGTTTCCGTACTTGATATTGCGTCCGGTCCTGCAAGAGAGTTTTCCAAGCCGTTGGAATTGACCAGTGACTGCAACGTAACCTTGCAGTGCCTCGACAATGATCCAGAGTCTCTCGATTTTGTACGTGACAATGTTGTCGCAGCAAGCGGTATTAAAGATTTCAGACTGGATCGATACAACGCGCTTCGATTGAAATCCTCTAAAAACACCATTCGGGCGTATGGGAAATTCGATATCGTTTATAGCATTGGTCTTTTCGACTACATCGATGATACCCGATTAGTGCAAATCCTGAGCGGAGTCAAAGATCTAGTCAACGAAGATGGTGTTATCTATCTCAACTTCAAAGACACAAAAGAGTATAACGAAATCGAATACCAGTGGCTTTTGGACTGGCATTTCTTCCAGCGGACCGAACAAGACTGCTTAGATTTGTTTGCTCAAGCTGGCTACGACATGAAATGTATGGAGCCCACAACTCGAGACGAAACTGGTGTCATCATCAACTTCGTAAACCGTGTTTCCGGCGCAGACATTCGCGTTGATTTGGGTACAAAAGACGTTCCAAGACCAAAACTTTCCGAAGCGCAAACGCGAGCCGAAACGAAGGATAGCGAAGGCATTTAGCCAGGAACTTAGCAGTGCGTCCAAGAGCGAATGCTATGTGCCTCGACCAAAGCTCAAGTACAGGAAGTGCGCGTCCGTTTTCAGAAACCCATCGTTGAAATCCCCACCGATGATTTCGCTGGTTCCAATGTCTACCGTATCGCCGGTCGTGTACACGTAGGCTAAATCGAGGTTCCAGCCGCGAAAGCGCGTGCCGTATCCGACGCTGAAAGTATGTTCAAGCGGCGTCGCGACATATACCGTTTGCGTCGACGCCGGAATTGGATTGCGATGGTAGACGTACCCAAAACGGAGCTTGTCTTGATTGGCGAGCGTCTGCTCAAAGCCGGTTCGCACCGAAAGTGAGTCTCTCCACTTCAGCGGCAACGTGTCATTGATAGTTCCAAACGTTGCAACGATTGGGTTCGAAGCATTCCGCATCTCTAACCCCAGAGCATCAAAAGATCGCTGCCAGTTGTAATAGATCAAATCAAGCGAAGCCACTTGGCGTTGGTTAATCGCATGACGTACGCCGAGTCCAACAGACTCAGGCCAAACCAAGGACATGGTCGAATCGAAAACAGACTCTCCAATACCCGGAATGATCGTAGTCGTCTTTCCATCTAAATCAAAACGATTCTCGGATTGGTAGCTCACACCCAATGTTGTCTTCGAGGAAACCTTGTACTGGCTGCCGATCGACCACGTGAACGCGGCACCCGTTCCTTGCACGTCCAACAACACGGGTGTGCCAGCGAGAAAACCCGTTTGAATCGTGTTCGGACCTTCAAACTCGATATGGCTAGCCGCAACGCCAGTCGTTGCACCAACAGACCAGCGGTCCGTAAGCCGTAAAGAGACTGCAGGCAAGACGCGAATCAGCGCGCCAAATGATTTGTAGGTACGATCGCCAGTAAATGGAACTGGCCCAGGTATGACCGAACGACCAGCGAAACCACCCGAGGTGAATACGCCCAAGCCAACCGCCACATCCTCATTGACTTTTTTGCCGACTGCGAAATTCCCTAGCGGGACGACATCTTGTCTGTAGTCCGAAACCCCGCCAGGATCACGGTAGTCAACATCCGAGAAAAGTAACTCGGCACTGACCTCCAAGAATGAACGGTTTCGCATGTTGATCAGACCACCAGCGTTGTCGTGGATGACGCCGCCATTGTCTGCCCATCCAAGATTGGTTCCGCCACGACCAACAGATCTCGTCGAAATGCCTTCAAGGATCAGCCCGTTGGCAAATGCGACGGAGCTAGCTAATATGAAAAACAACACTGCTAAGATTGTGCGTCGCAACATCTCTATTCTCCAAACGGAAAATGCCGTCCTTGGAGGGACTTCGACGTAAGAATTGCGACCATTTAGGACAATGCATAGAAACAACAACAATTGCGTTTGAGTTTGCTGGTCTTACCGTCTCGGTAGTTGATCTAAGCTAGTGTCACTAAATAATGCCTTGGGGGTCCCGCCAAAAGACGTGTGGGCGGTCCGACTACCGTAAATCGATGACGGAATTCCACATCAAACAATAGCTCTTCAATTACTTGAGTCTCTTCCAAACCACCGACGTGCCCGGTGTACGCCACGATGGATATCACGCCACCAGGGCGGAGCAGCTCAACGCTCTTCTTGATCGCTTCAAGTGTCGTCTTTGCGGTTGTTGTAATTGCTTTGTCACCGCGAGGAAGATAACCAAGGTTGAACATGACAACGGCAACACGACCGTGATGTCGCGTGGTAGTAATTCATCTACGTCCGCGTGCGATCCGTGCATCAATGTCACGTTTGTTGCTTCGAAATCAGCAAGTCGAGCCGAGGTTCTTTTCAACGCTTCGTCTTGCACGTCGACGCCAAAAACGCGCCCAGTTTTCCCCACGGACTGACTAAGAAATAATGTGTCGAATCCGTTTCCGACGGTAGCATCGATTGCGACTGCACCTTCTTCAAGCGATGAAAGCACGGCGGCGTGCGCGACTTCTATCAGTCGACGATTCGATTTTTCGATGGCGTGTTCCAACCAGAATTCCTCGTCCACTTGTTGGCCAAGCACAAGATGCTCGGCAAGTTGTCGCGAAACATACGGGGCGCGAAGAGCACCCTTCGAACCGAGTCCATTGAAGAACGCAACGTGCGGCTGCGAAATCCCAATCTTTGGAAGTCGGCCGGTAAGAATTGGACGGATCGCCGCCCGGTGATCGGTTACTTGCACGTTAATCTCGGCAAGTTCGCCTAGTCGGTGCAAGATCGTCTGCCGTCCCGCTTCCGACGGAGACGCGTTCTCGAAGTCGCGATCGTAAGTCGCTCCCACGAGACAACGGTCACTTGACCGAGGCACGACCCAGACATCGCCAAGCACCGTGTTAGCATTCGCCAGTTCGACGGACGCGATCTCTAGAATCTCGCCCTTCGCTGGTTCGAACGACAAACCAGACAACAAAGCATTGCTTTGGGCGTCGATACCCTGGCAGAAAACGATCACTCGAGCAGATACGTCCAAGACCGGCACGTCCACTTGCGATTCGCCAATTGAAATATCGCGTGACAAATCAAGATCGCAACAAAAATAGACTCCTCTCTCTTGAAGGCAACGGCGCGAAGTATCCAAGAATGCGTTCACATCCAACCGCGCCGCATCGAAAAGCTCTATCGCCGATAGTGTGCGGTACGGTGCGTCTAATGCAACGAGGCGTTCTACTTCGCCCGCGTTTTCAGACACCTTCAAAGTACGATCGAAATACAAGAACCGACCGCCGGTCAGCTGCTCCAAACCGCCATAGAGTTCTTTCGCTTCCGCCCAGAACTGTTCGAAGCGATAAGATGCCGCATTTCGTTTCCCAGAAATCGGCGAAATAAGTCCGGCGGCGACGCGCGACGCTGTATGGGTAGCTTCTCGATCAACAACCGCGACCGTCTGCTCGAGTTTTTGTAGCTGCCAGGCCAACGTGGCACCAGCCAAACCGTGACCGACGATCAAGTAGTCGACGGTCTTCACAACTAAGTATCGTTTGGCGTTGAAGAATCGTCAGTGTCCGCTTCTGACGTTGCATCATCTACGACTGCAACTTCGTCACTCGGATCGGTCTTTGCCGCTCTCGGCTTGCCAACCAACATAACGTCCTCCACGTCGTATCCCGTGTAAGCATGAATGCCGTTGAGCAATTGGTTGAGGATGTAGAACATGATGATCATGCTCGGCAGCGTGATAACGGGCCAGCTCCAAAAGTTCATTTTGCCCAGCTCGACTGTAAACTCAGGCGTGCCAGTTTCGCTTTGGATAAAGTAGCGAGCAAGAAAGTAATTCAGGACGGCACTCAATAAAAACGACCCCGACAACATCATCGTGCAGCGTGTCATCAACTGTTCGAACGGTCGTTTTTTATCTTTCTCGACTAGCGCCGTTTCAATTTTCGGTACATCGAACAACTCGGGGCTAAACAGGAACGTTCGAACAAGTGGAAATGGCGTCTTCAACGAAACCATCACGGCGATTGCAAACAGAAGTGGGATCAAGGCTTCTTTGACCGCCACCCAATCTTTGTCAATTTCAAACAGGCCAATGCCGCCAGAAATCAGAACGCTCACGAAACCCAAGATAGAAAAGAAGTTCCACTTACGGCGGACGGCAAAGTCATAGAGTCCATAGAGAATCGGAAATGCCAACGCAATAATTAGCACAACGGCCGGCGCCTCTAGCCCACGTTCTTCCAACGCGCCGAGGAAACTTTGCACAGCCGGAATCCGCGAGGCCAGCTTCTCCAGCCAGCCCTGGCCCTTCGTCAACAACAACGACGGAATCAGCACGTTCAGGCCAATGTTCAGCCAGATGTTTTCGCGTTTTGGTGGTGTGGTAGGCTGGTCGGTCATCGAGCACTTCATCCCGGCTTTGTTCGAATTCGGCATTGTAGCGGCGAACCGCTAACGGAACTACAGACCCAACCGAATCGATTTCAAACGCGATCGGGGTAGAACCAAATAATACGACACGAAATCGAGGACCAAGACCATGCGGCGTTGGAAAGTAGCAGGTATCAATTTCGATCACTTTCACATGGGCGACAATCTGCAAATGGCTTGGGAGCATCCACAAGTCGACCTTGTCGCAATATGTGACGAAAAGCCCGAGCGCATGGTCAGCGCAGCTTCGCAATTTGAACTACGCGACGACCAGGTCTTCACCGACTACAAAAAGTGCATCGAGGAGGCAAAACCGGATATTGTGCTCCTTTGCCCTGCTGCCGCGGAGCACGGATTGTGGACGAAACGCGTGGCTCCGTCGGGTGCACACGTGATCGTCGAGAAACCGTTTGCTGCATCGCTGGCCGAAGCGGACGAGATGATTGCCGCGATGTCCGCCGGTGGTGGGCAACTCGCCATCAACTGGCCCATGACGTGGTACGCAACGAATCGCACGACTCACCGTTTGATCCAAGAAGACGCGATTGGCGAAGTCGCTGAGGTGCACTACTACGACGGAAATCGTGGTCCGCTTTGGCACACTGCTGGTAAAGAAGAACGAACTGCAGACCAAGTTGCCGCCGAGAAGACGTCGAGCTGGTTCTATTCGCGACAGCACGGAGGTGGCGCGATGCAAGACTACATGGGCTATGGCACGACGTTGGCCACCTGGTTCAACGGCGGCAAGATACCGATCGAAGTCACCGCTATCGTTGATGAACCGAAAGGACTCGAAGTCGACGAACACGCGATTGCTGTGGCTCGATACGATTGCGGGCTCAGCAAATTCGAAACGCGATGGGGTACCTTCACCGATCCGTGGACCCATCAGCCTCAGCCGAAATGCGGCTTTATCATCGTTGGAACCCACGGGACGATTAGCTCCTTCGACTATCAATCGACCATCCGTTTACAAACTTGCTCATCCCCCGAAGGAAGAGATATCCCTGTGGATGAAGTGACAGCACCGTACGAAAACCCAGTGCAGTATTTGATCGATTGTTTGGAAACGAATTCCGTCGTCGAGGGCCCAAGTTCTGCAGCTATCTCGCGGATTGGGCAACAAATCGTGGACGCAGCGGCAAAGAGTGCTCATCAAAAGCAAACCGTGGCGTTGTAACGAATTCATCAAAGCGGCTTAGTTTGCCGATTCAAAAAGAAGAAGAACTCGAAATCCCTGCTAGCTGTCGAGCAGGACGTGTGTCCAACGCAACTTCTTTTCTTTGATGAATCAAATGCGAATCATTCGAATCACGTTATCAATGCTTGTGCTTTCCGCTGCCACTTGCGCGGCACAAGACGTGGCACCATATAGTCCAAGCGAAGAAGCGAAATCGATCGATTCGTTGCTGGACCTCGAATTCAAACTCACGCCGGTGGAACTAGACATCAGCGAAGAGTTGATCAAGGCAAAAGATCACTACGAAAATGGCGAATGGCAGTCTGCCGTCGAGTTCGCCACTCGGTTTTTGAAAAACAAGCCGGGTCACAAGCAGACGCCCGATGGTCTCTTCCTGCGCGGCGAATCAAACGTACAACTACAGCGTTACCAAGATGTTTTGAGCGACTTCAACGAGCTTCTTCAAAGCAATGCGAATTTAACGCAGCGCATCCGCGCCGAGTTTCGTATCGCTGAAGCAACCATGTTGCTACGACAACCGGAAGAAGCACAACGCTTGCTCGAGCAGTTCCGTCAACGCTATCCCAATGACAAACTCAATGCTTACGTGATCACTTACCTGGGAGAAATCATTGGACGCACTAACCCAGACTGGGCGAAGGCCTTGTATGTCGAGTCACTACAACGCTATCCAAACGGACCACTTTATCGTCGTGCAAAACTTCGACTGGCATTGATTCGATTCAAAGAAGGCAACCACACCATTGCGCGCAGCGATCTCGAACAACTCATCGAGACCGGCGATCGCAACAACCCGGAATATTGGACGGCATGGTACTGGCTGGGACGTGCGGAACTGAAAAACGGTCAAACCGACGCTGCGATCGACCGTTTCCTGTCTTTCTCCGAACAGTTCCCGAATCATGAGTATGCTTCGGCTGCCGTTTTTCAAGCTGCAGAAGCATACCGCACGAAAGAGAATTCAAACCGTGCGATCGAACTCTATCAGCAACTTCGTCAAACGTGGCCCGACAGCGAATACAAAGGTCCTGCGTTACTCGGCGAAATGCGAGTGCTGAAACAACAGGGCCAGCACCAAACCGCTTTGAATCTGTTCGAGAGCTTTGACAACTACTCTTCGGCAGAGACACGGATGCAAGCAACGCAAATTGCAACCGAGATCTATCTTTCCAAAAAGTCTTACGAACGGGCCGAAGAGCTAATCTCGCCCTACGCAACCGTACCGCAATCGCTGCGGACCGAAGCAGAACGCACGCGACACTACACAAATCTGTACTTGCTCGCACTTGCACATCGTGGACAAGGTAAGTATTCCATCGCGTCGGAAATGCTCGGTCGTGTTCGACTAGAGTCCGTTTCTTCCGATTTATCGGAACGCGTCATGTTGGCTCGCATCGAAACGTTTGTCGCAGCTAAAGAGTACAACGAAGCCAACCAAACAGGTTTTGAGTTCGAAGGACGTTTCGCAAACAGCGAACTGCTGCCAGCCGTAAGAGCACAAATGATTCGCAGCTTCGTCGCGACCAAACGGAATAGCGAAGCCTATATCAAATTCCGCCAACTCCAAAACATGCCTGACGCGGAAATCTACACGGCTCGCGCTGCCCGTTTTTTGGGCGAGACCGCTTACCAGCAAGAAGACTATGACAACGCTCGTATTGTCTTTGAAGCACTCCAACGACAGCAACAATCTGACGACGATCTTGCTCAATCAATGTCTGGTCTGGCCTGGATCGACTACAAGCAAAATAAGACTGCGTCGGCGGCCAAGGGTTTCAAGCAATTCATTGAAGCGTTTCCAGACCATCCCACGA
>CAYNJG010000261.1:0-10108 GCA_964397295.1 uncultured Pirellulaceae bacterium | reverse complement strand
ATGTTGAATGGTGGGTCGGCGAAGGCTAGGTGGATCTTGCCATCGGGCAGCTTTGACAACGCCTTAATGCAGTCGCCCTGTTTGATACGGTTCGTTTTCAGTCCCATGTCGTCCCTCCTTGGCTTAACTTCCCGCGTTACCAGTGGCAGCTACGCAGTATACGTTCAAAGCACACCATCGAATAGCGCGGAGCCGACTCGAACCAATGTTGCGCCCTCCGCAATGGCCTGCTCAAAATCGCCACTCATGCCCATCGATAATTCGGTAAAGTGATCGCGATCGAAAACTTGTTCGAGACGTTCGCGAGTTTCCCGCAACTTAGCAAAGTCCTTGCGTGCTTCGTCGGGTGCAGTGCCGTAACCGGCCATGCACATCAGTCCTCGGAGCGAAATCGTTGGACTTGCGATTGCCGCTTCAACAGCATCGTTTAGAGCGTCGGCAGAGAATCCGTGCTTTGCTTCGTCACCGGAAACGTTGACCTCCAGCAGGATCGCTTTAGGCGTTTGCGGTTCGAGTTCCTGCTGCATATCGGAAATTGAATTCAACAGCCGAAGGCTGTCAACGCTGTGAACCAGATGGACGATTGGCATGGTGCGGCGAAGCTTGTTTCGTTGCAGGTGTCCGATCTGGTGCCAGCGCGGTTTTAGATCATCGAGCGATTCCGCTTTAGGCCAAAGCGCTTGCGGTCGATTCTCGCCGAAATCCGTGCAGCCAGCAGCTACTAGATCTCGGATCACGTCTGCATCTACGTACTTGGTAACCGCGATCAGTTTTATATCATCAGGTGACCGGTCCGCATTCGTGGCAGCTGTTGCGATTCGGTCCAGAACCGCGTCTACGTTTTGTTTCAGTTTTGCTGCTCGATCAGTCATCTTTTAGTCCGAGGATGAGGACGGTTGTACATCGAGCAGCATCTGCGTTTCGCCGTTCCGCATGAAACGCGCAACGTAGAAGTCTGAAATCACATTTTGCCCAAGGAACGTGCGATTGCCAGTCTCGCCGAGCGTTCGGTAGATCACCCATTGTGCTTCGCCAACCTGAACTCGGTAGGCGACGGCGATTTCTGATGGGGTCTGCAGCAGATTCTCCGCGACGGTCAGTTGCCGCCATGTGACGGCCTTATTCCGGCGGCTCGGTTCGAGGTCAATGAACAGGGGTGCATACGTTGCGATGGCGGACGTGTTCATTTCCAGCCGGACCGGTTCCTGTCGCAGTCGGTCGTGTCGTTGCTCGCTTCGCCATTCCGACAATGCGAGCGGAAGGATGCGACCGAGTTTTCGCTGGCCCAAAATTACCGACTCCGTGTTCTCAGGCTCTTGTTCGACGGTGATGTTGTCGGTCGTAGGCAAGGTGTGCTGGTACTGAATCTGACTTTTCGCTGGTCCCATAATCGCATCGGCGACCAGAAGGAACTTGTCCTCGCGTGCCAGCAGCATTTGACGTTGCACTCGCCACCCACGAGTGTAATTGCATTCGAGTTCGAGGTAATCGAGATCTTTGTCCGTTTCCCAGCAGATCTCTTCCCAATCAGAATCGATCGAAAGCAATTCGTCATTGACTACGAGACGCGGGTTGCTTGTGCCGTGCAGGATTGTTTCGTTGCCCGAGGCTAGCTCGACATCAATTTCACGATTCGAATAGTTCACCGCAAGGCGAATCGCTTTGGGCGACCAGCTTGTTCGCATCGTTGCCAACTCGGACCATTCGGAGTGAGTGGACGTTTCCTGTAGTTCCTTGGCTGCACCGGTTCGCTTTCCGCGTAGTGCCTTGAATGTGGCTAGGTCTGAATCGTCATTCGTGAGCTTCAACGCAGATTTGAGCATTTCATCAAAGTGCGGTGAGTCCAAAGAGTGGGACAGGATCGGTGAAGCGTCGGCGGCTGACCATTTCAACGTCTGACGCACCAGCCACTCGTATTGCAGTCTCGCCGACTTGCTGATGCGCCCCTTTTTTGATTCCGCATCGATCATCAGGCAACGCGTGCAACTAGCCAGCAAGTACTGTAGTTCGGCAATGTTTCGCGCATGCGGCGTTCCCTCGCCATCGAGAAGTCGGTCCAACATCGTTGCGAACGCTTCCTTAGCCTCCTTGCGTTGGGATTTGCATAGCGGAAGTGCAGAAGTGGAGTACGCCAGCGACAGTCTGAGTTCAACACTGGTAATGAATTCCGTGACGCTTGAGGTATCTTCTTCGGAGTCGTTGTTTGCTGGCTGGTTAGCTTCCGCGAGCCAGACCAGATGTGCTAGTAGTTCTGACCAGGTTTGTTCCTCCAGGCGGTGTGTGAGGAGTGGCAGAGAATGCGCCCAAGCGATGGCTTCAATCGAATTGGCAATCGTGATGGATTCCACGATACCGCGAATCCAACTAGCAGCGGCTTCGGCATAGTCAAACTCAGGGGCAGACTTTGAGGTCCGACGATTCAGCGTCAGTAAGCCAGCGATTACGGGCTGATGGATAACGCTGGTGGTCGGCATTCCCCAGAACAACGCGTTTTTACCGATCAACTTGCGCAGCGGTGTTAGTTCTTTCCGCAGAGTTTTCTTTCGCCACGAAGGCCAGTCACCAATTTGGTCGCGAACGACCGATAGTGTACTTTGAGGCGTTGGTCGAGAGTCGAGGTTGCCAGACGAGTCGTCGTCTGACATTTCAAGCTGCGAAAGTAAGTTTTCCATGCTTTGGCAGTAACGTCCAATGATTGATTTCGCACGAAACGATTTGCCTACAGCCAGGCGAACAATGGGTTCCGCTAGGGCGTATGGTTAGTGAAGTGCGTTTCCACCTAGCGCCAGGTCGCCCAATTTAACCATCTTCGGTTCGCTCGCAAAGATACCAGACAGGAAGTAAACGCATGAGTGGCAGCAATTCGACCACAATTAGTACTTACGTGCTTTATTGCATGCTTCTTCTGCTCGCGGCACCGGCGACGATGCGAGCAGAAGATGAGGTGGAAACACCGACTGCGACGGACAACGCAGCGACCGACACAGACGACGAAGTAGTGCCGGTCACTCAAGTGGAAGAACCGAAGTTCAAGGCACTTCCGCCGTTGGCTAAACCGTGGGTGCGATTCGGGAAAGACAAGGACATGGTCTGGATCAACGGAAAGACCAAGCAAGTGGCTGTTGATGGGGAGGTCAGCCTCACGAAAGGCTACTTGGAAATGTTCGCTTGTATTCTAGGTACGAAAGAGCACGAGTCCGTGGTGGCACTCCGTTCGAAGGCGTTCGTCATACATGCCGGATTGTTGGCGGTCGGTGCCAAACCAGGTGCGCCTGCGGCGTGGCGTCCAAACTATCAGCCGGCAAATGGGCCAGTCATCGCCGTCGAAGTTGAATGGTACGATGAGAAGGCTGAACTCAAGCGTACTAACGCTAAGCAGTGGGTGCGTGATCTGAAAACGAAAAAAGCCATCGAGCATGATTGGGTGTTTGGCGGCAGCTTGTTCTTTGTCGATCCCAACACGAAGAAACGCTACTACCGCGCGGAGGGTGGCGAGGTTATCTGCGTATCGAACTTTCCTACTTCGATGATGGATCTGCCAATTGAAAGCTCACAGGCCAATGACGAGCTGGGCTTCGAGGCCTTGACGGAAAATATCCCAACTCGCCGCACGCCAGTGCGAATGTATCTAACACCCAAAGTAAAGAAGAAAGATTCGAAGGGCGAGTTGAAGAAAGAGAAAAAAGAAGCCCGTGTACAGAAGTGATGCCGGAATCGACGAGTCAGAACTACGCTAGGATCTGACTGA
This sequence comes from uncultured Pirellulaceae bacterium, assembly GCA_964397295.1. Taxonomy (GTDB): domain Bacteria; phylum Planctomycetota; class Planctomycetia; order Pirellulales; family Pirellulaceae; genus CAYNJG01. The sequence continues at coordinate 6,360 of CAYNJG010000261.1, read as the reverse complement.
CTACCTTTCCGTGCACGTCCGTCAATCGAAAATCGCGACCGCGGTAACGGTAGGTCAGTTTTTCGTGATTGACTCCAAGTAAGTGCAGCATTGTCGCGTGAAAGTCGTGGACTTCAACGATGTCGGTCACGGCGTTGTAGCCTAATTCGTCCGTGGCACCGTGCGATATTCCGCCTTTGATTCCACCGCCAGCCATCCACATCGAAAAGCCTTTGATGTGGTGATCGCGACCGTTGCCTTGTGCCATTGGGGTTCGGCCGAATTCACCCGCCCAAATGACCAGGGTATCGTCAAGCATGCCACGCTGCTTGAGGTCCATCACTAGTGCTGCCGCCGGTTGATCGACCTCGCCCGCCGTGCCGACCATGTTGTTCTTGATGCCACCATGGTGATCCCACCCGCGATGATAAAGCTGCACAAACCGCACGCCACGTTCTACCAGTCGCCGCGCGAGTAAGCAGTTTCCAGCGAATGATCCGTCCGCTCCTTTTGTTCCGTATAGATCTAACACGTGCTGCGGTTCGTCTGCGACGTTCATCAGTTCGGGAACGCTGGCCTGCATTCGGAAAGCTAACTCGTTCTGAGCGATTCGAGCTGCTATTTCAGGATCGTCTACCACGTTGTCGTGCAGTCGATTCAGCTTGTTCACTGTGTTGACAACGTCGCTTTGGATCTCTCGGTCAACGCCATGCGGATTGTTGACATAAAGAACGGGATCTCCCGCGCTGCGAAACTCCACGCCTTGATAACGACTAGGTAGGAAACCACTGTGCCATTGTCGTGCCGCAATCGGTTGGCTTTGCCCAAACCGGCCGATTGACGACATGACGACGAAGCCCGGCAAGTTGTCCGACATATTGCCCAGGCCGTATTGCAGCCAGGCGCCGATCGACGGACGACCGGAAATCGCAGTGCCGGTATTCATGAATGTGTGAGCGGGGTCGTGATTGATCTGCTTTGTTCTTAGGGATCGGACGATACAGATGTCGTCCGCGATCTGACCGAAGTGCGGAAATAGTGAGCAGATTTCCTGGCCCGACTCGCCGTATTTTTGAAATGGATGCTGAGGCCCAAAGCACTTCAGCTCCTTGCCTTGCAACTGCGCGATGGGTTGTCCGCTTGTGAAAGTCGCAGGCATCGCTTTGCCGTGCATTTCAGCGAGCTTCGGCTTATGGTCGAGCGTTTCCAAATGGGACGGCCCGCCAGCCATGCATAGGAAAATCACGCGTTTCGCTTTAGCTGTGATATGTTGCGGAATGCCAGTAGAGGTCGTTGCTGCGTGAGTCGCTCCGTTCATGACGGAAGCCAGAGCGGCGGACCCGAGGCTGATCGCTCCACGTTTCAAAAATGTTCTTCGCAAACTGCTCATCTTTGATCTCTAATATCGTGTAATGGTTTCGTGAAGCGACAGCAACACTCGACTCAGACTTGTCCAGGCAGCAAGTTCGGCTTTGTCGATATCCGAGTCGACGGTTGCTTCGCCATTTTTCAGAACGTCATCGGCTGCGTTGCTGTTCTTCTTGTAGCGTGCCAAGTGCTCTGCATGTAACTCGAGCAGCATCGTTTCTTCGTCTGTGCTTGGCGATCGTTGCAAAGCAAGCTCAAACGCAGTCGTTAGTCGATCCTGGTCCGAGTCAGTCTCTAGTAGAACGCGTTCTGCAAGCTTGCGTGCTGCTTCTACGTAGATTGGATCATTCAGCAGCACCAGTGACTGTAGCGGTGTATTAGAACGAGGGCGATTGACTGTGCATTCCTCTCGGGACGGAGCGTCGAATGCCATCAGGCTTGGATGCACAAAAGTTCGTTGCCAATGCGTATAAACACTGCGGCGATATAGGTCGTCGCCTTTGGACGCCTGGTACTCTCTGCGCGGAAAGTTCAGGTGGGCGTAGTAGCCAGTTGGTTGGTAGGGCCGCACGCTCTTGCCGCCGATTTTTTCGACAAGCAATCCGCTAACTGCAAGTGCGTTGTCTCGGACAGCTTCGGCGTCCAGTCGAAAGCGATTCTGTCGTGCGAGTAGTTGGTTTTCCGGATCGCGTTCGCGCAACTCAGGAGAAGTAGTCGACGATTGGCGGTACGTATTCGACGTGGCAATCAGCCGCACGATGTGTTTGATGTTCCAGCCACTCTCAATGAACTCGACGGCCAGCCAATCCAGTAGCTGCGGGTGCGAAGGAACGCTGCCCTGCGAACCGAAATCGTCGAGCGTCGTCACAATGCCTTGGCCGATCATCAGTTTCCATAATCGATTTACGAATACGCGGGCAACCAATGGATTACTCGGGTGAATCATCCAGTCCGCGAGTTCGCGACGGCCAAGACGCCCCGTTTCGGGTGAAATGACATCCACTGTAAGAGTGCTGGGAAAGCCGGGTTGTACGACCGGTCCCGATTCATCGAGCCAATTTCCGCGAGGCAGTAGACGCATCTCACGGGGCTCGACAGATTGTGATACCAACACGGTTGGAATCGTCTTTTCATATGCGTCCTTCTGCTTCTTTGCGGTCTCGTAAGCTTTCTTCTTCGGATCTTCCTTGCCCGCGTCTTTGGGCACCTCCGACTCCGCAGCCTTCATCAGTGCGACTAGGTCCGCGAGCTTTTCCGACTGTCCTGGTTCTGGAACTTGGAGCTTAGGGAACCAATTGTTGCCACCGTATACACCTGTCTCTTTTAGGTCTGCGAAGAAAGAAGCGAACTCATAGAATTCTTTGGCGGTAAACGGGTCAAACTTGTGATCGTGACATTGTGCGCATCCCAGCGTCGTGCCCAGCAGCGCGGCCGACGTGTTGCGGACTCGATCTGCCGCGTAGATCGCCAAGTACTCTTTCGGTTGAGCGCCGCCCTCGGCCGTAATCATGTGCATGCGATTGAAGGCCGATGCCACTTTTTGATCGAGCGTGGCACCTGGCAGCAGGTCGCCAGCGAGCTGTTCCGTAATGAACTGATCGTAAGGCATGTTTTCGTTGAACGCCTTCAGCACGTAGTCGCGATAAGGCGACATGCTGACGAGTTGATCACCGTGAATGCCCACGGAATCGCCGTAGCGAACAACGTCGAGCCAGTAGGCTGTGAGCCGTTCGCCGAAAGCTGGCTTGGACAGCATCTTATTGACCAGCGCTCGATAGCTTGATGAAGAAGAATCCAGCTGCTGTGTATACGTGGCAACTTGTTCGGGGGTTGGTGGAAGTCCCGTTACATCAAACGCGAGTCGCCGGATCTGTGTTCGAGGATCTGCGGGGGGCGCCGGAGAGATACCTTCTCGTTCCAGCCTTGCGATCACGAAACTGTCGATCGGATTAGCGACCGCGGACGCGTGCTCTTCGCTCACGTCGGGGACAGTTGGGCGTTCCGGGGGAGCGTAGGCCCAGTGGCTTTGAAAGTTCGCACCTTGGTCAATCCATCGCGTCAACATTCCGATCTGTTTCGCGTCCAATCGCGGTCGCTGCGACGTTGGTGGTGGCATGTGAACATCGGGGTCTTCACTCGTAATTCGCTGAATCAGTTCACTTGCTGCAGCGTCACCCGGCACAATGGCCGACGCAATCGCGGCATCGCGACGATCGAAGCGAAGGTCTGCCTTGCGAGCTTCTTCGTCCGGTCCGTGGCAGGTGTAGCACGAGTTCGAAAGAATCGGTTTGATGTCGCGGACGTAGTCGACGGTGTCACTAGACGTCGGTTCGCTAGCTCGCGACCACGAGGCGACATTTGCCACAATGCACAGACTGAAAAGAGCGATTAATGCGTAGCGCACGGCATCGTTCCTGGGTGGGAAATTCGGGAAGGAAGTTCCTCTATTCTACCCCACGGTTCCGTTGCATTTCCAGGTTGCCGCTGCAAATACGAGACTAGCCGTTAAGTGGTGGCAAACCAAAGTTTCTTGAGAGGGCAAGAAAGTCCAGAAATCCGATCCGTCCGTCGCCATCAAAATCGCCCGTAGACCAAGTTGCTGACTGCCCGAAGTTTGCCGACAGGGTCAAGAAATCGTCAAACGCAACAACACCGTCCAGGTTGGCGTCGCCGGGGCGTGTCAGAATCACTTCTTCGACGAGAACGGTAAGGTCCTCGCTGTCTGTTTGCGAGTCATCGTTTAGGTCAAAGGTTCCCGAGCTGTCGTTTTGTCGAATGGCATTGGCCAACAAATCGATGTCCTCGGCGCCTACTGATCCATTGTTGCTGAAGTCGCCACGCAGCATGTTGCTCTCGACGGATTGTATGGCGTCCAACCAGCGACTTGCCATTTGGATTTCTCCGGAAGCATTGGGGTGCACCTGGTCGTACGTCTGTGTTGCGGGATCGAAGTTGGCAAACTGGTCAACCAACGTGACATTTGGATTCGCGTCGGCGATCGATTGGATCTCAACGTTGACGGCCTGAGCTTCCTCGCGGATAAGTGATCCAGGAATAATGGTCGCGAGTAAGATACTGAAATCGGGCTTGGTTGAGTTCGCATTTAACACGTCGATGATGTTCTCGATGTCTTGCTTTACATCTTGGACGGCGGCTGCCGACAAATCGTTGACTCCGGCCGTGTGCCCAGGCGGAAGTGCCTGGATGATGTCATTCGTGCCGATGTGCAGTAGCACGATGTCGGGCTCGACTTCATATTCGCTCAACCACGAGGCCAGATTCCCACTGCCCCCATCACCGCCGCAATAGTTCGCATCGGGACCGTTCAGAATCTCATCGGCCCGCCAGCCCCAGTGGCCTTCGTGAGCGGAATCAAATTCGGGAAAAGGCAGTTCGCCCTCGCCACCACATTGTGTGCTCTGCGTACCGATGAAATCGTACCGCTCATGATCGCCAAGCATTTGTTGCAGCGGCGCGCGGTAGCTGGTCTGCTGCCGGGCAGCATTGCCAGGGACGTACTCCGCTTGCGTGATGGAATCGCCGAGCGGAAGTATCGCGATTGGATCTGACGACAGTGAAAGTCGCGATTCTAGAGACTCAATATTTAACGCGTGCTGTTTCATCCATCTTCGTTTTCCGCATCGAAACCGAAGGAGGTCGATAACAGTAGGAAGTCCGCGAAAGCTACGGTTCCATCCGCATCGAAGTCGCCACCTGACCAACCAGATGTCTGGCCAAAGTTGGTCGAAAGGATAAGGAAGTCTTGGAAGTCCACTCGGCCGTCCAAGTTGGTGTCACCACGTCGTGTGCCCAGAATCGTTTCGACCAGGACTGTTACGTCGTCTCCGTCGGTTTGATCATCGTCATTGAGATCGAAAACGGAAGAAGGATCGTTTTGCTGAATGGCAGCGTACAAAAGATCAATGTCGTCAACGTTCACCGAGCCACTGCCGTTGAAATCGCCGGGTGTACTCACGGAAGTTTCAAATACGCCAGGATCGCCGTTCACGTTCTCGCTCGGTAGCCAGGATGCCCGTTGGCTTAATATTTCTATGTTGCTCGTCGTCGGATTTCTAACGACTAATGAGTTTCCATCGCCGTCTATCGACGAGTACCAGTCGTCGTTGTAGATCACTTGTCGAATTGGTTGGCTCTGTGCATCGATAAGGGTGATTCGTTCTCCGCCATTGGAGAGTTTATTTCCGAATTGGCCGGATACGTCGCCCAATTCGTCTACACCAGAGGCGATGCGGGGTGTTGTCCCGTAGCGAGACTGAAATGCGTCAACGTTTTCAACAACTACGAGCGATTCACCCGCATCCAGCGTCTGCGCGTCGAATGTAAATCGAATGCCTTGGGTGTCTCCGCCGATTTCTACCTCGATGAATTGAATGCCTTCCAGTTCGATCGGAGCCGAACTGATATTGGTAAGTTCAATGAACTCAAATTCATCGTTGTCTGAGTTCTCTTCACCACCTAATACATTGGCGTCTTGCGGATTGAAGTGAATTTCCGTGATGGCCAGGTTCTCTGCGCTTGCGGCTTCTCTGATTGGCGTAATGGTCAGTGGTGCCGACCAATCGTCACCGGTTCGCGTGTAACCGTTGCTCGCACCAAAGCCAGATTGGAAACGTCGTGCAACAAGGTGCGTATCGGCTTCGATTGTGATTGCGTCAGAGAACGTTAGAGCTCCTTGTCGGACTGTTCCATTGGTGCCTCGCGGATCGGTTCCGTCCAACATGTAGTACACCGTGCCTGAGGACCCGAGGATATTCACTTCGGTTCCTACCGCGACGCGATTCGACGCAACGTCAGTTTCGGGCGCAGCCATCCATCGGCTGTCGATCCATTCAACGCGATCGATCAACCAGTCCTTGAGATGTTCGATTTCGCCAGCGAAGTCTCCGAATCGTGAACTGGACCAGCGAGCATAATCCCGGTCGGCAGCGTCACCCAGTTCAGCCGCATGCTTGTCGATGGTGGCGATTAGGTTTTCGTTGCTGAATTGGTCGT
>CAYNJG010000260.1:0-10122 GCA_964397295.1 uncultured Pirellulaceae bacterium | reverse complement strand
AGCCTGACCGCATAACCGCATGATCATCGACTAGTAACAGGCGCAATGGTGTTGGTTGTTCCGTCATGTTATTGCCTCGTCAAATGAGCGAAGTAAAGCTGTGGCCGTAACGCTGGTGCCCTGTCCGGGCTCGCTTTCAATCGTCAAAGAACCTTCGATCCGTTCCGCACGCCCCTTCATGGTTTCCAACCCAAAGTGGCCGTCGCTTGGACCAGGTCGTGTATTCGCGTCAAATCCGCACCCATCGTCGACAACTTTGAGACGAATTCCAGAACCGCTGTTGATCGTTTTCACTTTGATCGTGATCGATTCAGCGTCGGCGTATTTGAGGGCGTTTCGCGTTGCTTCCTGAATAATGAGTAGCAGGTTCCCGGCAATGAAGTCGGCGAGTTTTGGAAGGTTAGCGGCACATTGCACAATGATTTTGGGGCGGTCGTCAGCGTCTGGTCCGAGACGCGAAAGGTCTTCGCCATCTCGTACGCCGGACACCGATACATTTGCTACACGTTTGAGGCGCTTCACAACGCGGCGGATTGATTCGCCGAACGTTTGGTCATGCAGAGGCAAGCAGTGCAGTGCAGAGACAACGTTGCGCAGATCTTCTTGTCCGCCTTGCACCATTCGACTTGCCGTCTTTAGGTGCATGCTAATTGGAGTGTTGGGTTGCGTGCTTTGTCCACAAGCGTCTAGTTGGCAACCGATTCCGGCAAGCGTTTGTAGTACGGTGTCGTGGATGTTGGCAGCCAGATGAGTTCGTTCGCGAATCGCAGCCTGGAACTCTATCGCAGCATCACGCCGCGAACTCATCTCAAGCGCAAGTTCCTTTGTCTGTTTGGCGACACGTCGATTGAGTGTCACGCCCCAGATAACTGCAAGGCCAGCCACGCAGATAGCCAATGCCAGCGCCCCTCCGATACGTTGTTCTGTCCACCATGATGGTTTTCGAATGATATTCACATCTGCCTCTGAACGAAGCAGCATGTCTACACGTTGGGGTTCCGCGAGTTGGGATGTCGAATCTGATCGCAGGTAAGTAATTTTGGCGATCCCAGTTAGCTCGACGATTGTGCCTGGCAGCAATTCTTCCATCGGTTCGTGCAAAGAGGCGGTGAATGTTGTTTCTCCGGAGGCGACCTCGATGCGGCTATGGAATCGTTCGGTGGCGGAATCGAAGCCTCGGACTTCGCCACGCATTGTGACAACGCGGCCATCGTACGTCTTCGTGTGGACTTGCTTCCATGTGGGCACAGTGTGGTCGTCGACGATTTCTTCAACGCTCGTTTTAACCGGCTTAATCTCGCCCTTCTTTCCAGTGCTCCGTACAATGGCACCGCGAAGCCCACGGAGGTACTGCGTGGGATCAATGAAGCCAGAAGCTTCAATCCAATCGCCCAATTGAATCGTGTCTGCCGAAGGCTCGTTTAGTTCCAGGCGGACGCCAATGCCATCGTTCAATAAATAGATCGTCTTGTCGCCATCGTAGTATGCAACGGCGCCTTCGAGGCAGCGTCGATGCAAGGAACGCCCTTTTGGGTTGAAGCCGTCTAGCTCGTCGATTCGAACTCGCTCGGCTTGAAAGGGGTCTTCCGACGGTGACCGAAGAATTTGTATGTCGTCTGCTTCTGCAATCATGACCCGAGGGCATATGAATTGCGAACGCCAGTTTCTCGAAGCACCCGCGACTCCTGTGACCTGAATTTCAGCATCCATTAACGTGGCGGGCGAAAGTCCGTCCGTTTTGGGAAGTCGTGTGAGGAAGTGTCCCGCACCGGTTTCAACGCGGACGAGCCACCCGGGAGAATCGTCGGTGACGTTCTGAACAACCCCGCCGACTGTGATGCGGCGCATGATGTACGCGCCTCGGAAGAAGTCTTTGAGATCAGGGTGCTCGTCTTGTTTCAGTTCTCCGGGACCGAGTAGTTTGATGCGACGCGGTAGAACGACCGGCGCGAACCCGCCGGGATGGAGGCTGCCTTCGATCTCGGCTGTCATTCCCGCCTTCAAGTGGCTGAGCACGGAGGTGTCTTCAAGTAAACCTTCATCGACTGCCTGAGTAACTCGGATCCAGATACCTGCTGATTCGTCCTCAACACAGAAGGATTTGTCTTTCGGGTTCGTTACGATGTCGCCAAGCATTCCAGCCACAACGGATATCGTTCCGCGTATGCGAATTTGTCTTTTTGACGCGGAGTTCCAGCGGGGCGTGGAAATGAGTTCGCCGATATTGGAAACGCTACGAGCATCTTGGTTGTTGTTCTCTGCACATTGCGCGCTAGCGATCGCACAAAGGGCGCAGTAAACAGCAAGTAGGAGGTGAGCGACAGAGCGTTCCAAGATTTGTCTCCTGTTGTGATGGTGACAATCCTAACACTTCGATCCTAGAAGTGTCCTTGAGTATGTCCAGTCTAAACTACGCTCGACGTAACCTCCTCTTGAACGTCGAATCGGCTTCGGAATTGCGAACCCCCTTTTCTAGTGTGGTCGCCACTAGGCCAGTCGGCATAGCTGGTTTTCTCCAGGCAAAGTTGATGCGTGACGTGAAGTTTAGTCGTTGTGTCGATATCTTTTGCATTCCTCTCGCTCTAGGGCTCTTTACGTCTACAATAGATGAATGTTGAACCGCGTGAGTTTGTGGGCCGATAATCTAATTTATGCTTGTCTATTCGCCGTGTTCGGCGCTTCTTGCGCGTAAGCTGGTATCAATTCCAACATTTGACGCTAGCCAACTGGCCATTCGGACAATTGCGGAGATTCGCCGGAATTGAGAGAATCGGGAAGACTGGGATTAGACCGGGGCAGGTCGAAATAAATTGGGAGCCAAACCTATGAAGAAGAGATGTAACTCGCGAGGTCGCGGTTTCACACTCGTAGAACTACTAGTTGTGATCGCCATCATTGCAATGCTTGTCACATTGCTGTTGCCGGCCGTTCAAGCAGCAAGGGAAGCTGCACGGCGAATGGGGTGTAGTAACAACATCAAGAACATCGCTCTGGCGAGTCTGAATTACGAATCCGCAAGAAACGAGTTGCCACCAGCGCGACTCGGGCCAGACAGCACCGGTTCAGCTGAAGTTTCGCATCTGCGAACACCAGTTGAACGATCGGGTGCCAGTGGCTTTGTTCTTCTCCTGCCCTACGTCGAAGAGCAAGCGCGCTTTGATGGATTGGAAATCGATCAGAAAAACGGAATCTATCCGTCGGGAATGTTCAACGCATTCTGGCGAACGACCGAACGCATGCAGTTGTTGTCAACGCGACCTGACATTCTAGGTTGTCCTTCCGGTGACTCACTTGTGACCACGCAAGTCCCATCATTCGCATCGTGGGAGATTCCTCCCGCAACAGGTGATTATGCTTTTTCTGGTGGTCACCGAGGACCGTTCTCACCAGAGCCTGTTAACGCTTGCCTGACGAAGCATCATAACACTGGCGCTCACCTTTACTGGAACAGCGTTCCTCTTCGTAAGATTCAAGACGGCACTTCCAAGACAATTGGCGTTGGCGAAATTGTCGAAGGCCATACCGTCAATAGCTCTAACATTTGGAGTTACGTGTTGCGATACGCGGATTGCTTCCGTGTGACAAGCACGCCGATGAATACACCCGCTGATCTGAACGGTATCGCAGTCGGTACTAACTCAGCCAAGGTCAACGGCGCTTTCGCTAGTCGGCACCCTGGCGGTGCATTGTTCTCGTATCTCGATGGCCACGTAGCGTTCATTGAAGAGAATATCGACCTTACTCTTTATCAAGAGATGTCGACGATTGCCGGTAACCCATCTGCACGTGACGAGTCGGACGCAGAGTTCTGTAAGAACAAAGGTTACTAATGTTGGCGTGTTTGTATCTTTCGTTTTTTGCAACGAGGGGTGGAACTTCGGGAAAGCAATTCTCATCCCGTTCTTACGGAAGGTGCCAAATGAGGCCAATGCGTTTCGATGCGGTTAAGCGATGGCTGCTGGGAGGCAGATCGTTTGACTTTGTCGTTCTGGGATTGTTAGTTGTTGTGGCAGCGGGCTGCAGCGATGGCCGACCAAAACGAGTGGAAGTTTCCGGTCAAGTTCTGATTGATGATGAGCCTGTCCCTGCCGGAAGCATCCGTTTCGTGCCGGAAGGAGCCCGGCCTTCGGCAAGCGACCTTGATGGAGATGGACGCTTCACGCTTCGATGTTTCGAAGAAAACGATGGAGCCGTTGTCGGCACACACCGCGTTCAGGTCGCAGCTCGGGAAATCGAGGGCGGCTCAGTTGTGTGGCATGCCCCGCAGAAGTATTCGGACATTGAATCTTCTGGCCTTACAGTTGAAATTAGTGAACCGACAGACTCATTGGTTATCGAATTGACGTGGGACGGTAAGAAACCACGCCGCAAGAGAAAATAGATCGTGCAGAATAAAAAGAACACAGAGGAGAGTTGCGTAATGTCAAATTTGTCACGTCGTTCATTTGTAAAGAAGTCGGCTTTTGCGGGTGTCTTTGCCGGAATCAGTGCACAGAGTTATCGTGCGACATTTGGCGCCGAAGCGCCAAGTGAGCGAGTCCGGGTAGGTATGATTGGCGTCGGCAACCAAGGTGGGCCACGCAACAACATGAAATACTTCCTCCACAACATCGAGGCGGTTTGCGACCTTGATAGCAACTATCTTGCTGAAGCTGGAGCGTTTTTAAAGAAAGAGGCAGGACGCTCTCCTTCGATGTCAACGGACGAGTATCGACGCTTGCTGGATTCAAAGGATTTGGACGCGGTTGTCGTGACCGTGCCTGATCAATGGCACGCCAAGATGACAATCGAAGCGTGCCAAGCCGGAAAAGATGTTTACTGCGAGAAGCCGCTAACGCTAGTGATCGGTGAAGGCAAGCCGATGATTGAAGCGGCGCGTACGCACAATCGTGTAGTTCAAACCGGCACGATGCAGCGTAGTGGCGCCGAGTTCAAACTCGTTACGGACTTCGTTCGATCGGGTGCACTTGGCAAGGTGAAAGAAGTTAACGTGACTCTGCCTGGCCCAAACTGGATTGATCGTGCGAAGAAGCCCGTCGCCGATAGTCGGCCTCCGCAAGGGTTTGACTTTGACCGCTGGCTAGGCCCTGCTCCTGAGCGTCCCTACAACAAGAATCGCGTTCACTATCTGTTTCGGTTCTACTGGGATTACAGCGGTGGGCAGCAAACCAACTTTGGTGCTCATCACCTCGATACTGCCCAATGGGGTTTGGGTATGGATGAGAGCGGTCCAATCAGTGCTGAAGGAAAAGCCGTCTATCATCCAGAAAAATGGTACGAAACACCTGACAGTACCGAGATCACCTACACATACGAAGGTGGTATCGTCATGAACTGTAAGCAAGCGCCTGGCACACCAAGTCAAAAGCAAGGAACGGAGTTTGTCTGCGAAAAAGGCAGTATCTTCGTTTGGCGGGGCGGCATCGTTCCCGGTTCTCCTGAAGTCAGCAAGATGCTCGATGTGCCTGATCCACTTGTTCGTTCTGGCGACGTAATCAATCTACCGAAAGAGCATAAGCGGTTTGCCAACAATGCTCACGTGCAGAACTTCATCGAATGTATCAAAACGCGAGAGTTGCCAGCCGCTGATATCAGCATTGGCCACCGCAGCGCTACGGTTTGCCACCTCGGCAACATTGCATGTCGATCGGGGAAAAAGATCAACTGGAATCCTGCAACGGAAACGATTGAAGGCGACGCAGCAGCCTCGAAGTGGCTGACCAAGGAATACCGCAAGCCTTACAGCATCGCGTAGTCGCTCGACAATTCGGTGTGGGCCAAACTTCCACGAGCAAGTATGCAAACGTCTTGCTGCTTGCTCTTTTTTTTCGCAAGAATGGACGGCTTTTGTAGCTGCCCGTCGATTAGTAACGGCCAAGACGGCATTGCTTCAAAAGGGAACACAACTTTGGATAAAACATCTTCCGGCCTGAATCGTCGAGATTTCGTTTCTCGCTCTTTGTTGACTGCTGCGGCATTGTCTGTCGGTGGTACTGCAATTGCGCAGGAAAAGAAACAGCCTGAATTTCGTATCTGCGCTTTCGAGAAGTTTCTGCAAGATCTTTCTTATGACGAGTTGGCAGACGTAATCAAAGAACTCGGTTTTGTCGGTATCGAAGCAACCGTTCGCAATAAGGGGCACGTTCTACCCGAACGAGTTGAGGAAGATCTGCCAAAGCTGGTCGAAGCTTTGAAGAAACGTGATCTCGAAGTCACGACGATGGCCTCCGACGTACTGAACCCGGAACAACCACTAAGCGAAAAGGTATTGCGAACCGCAAAAAGCCTTGGCATCAGTACGTATCGCATGGGTTTCTACAAGTACGATCTCACGAAGTCCATTCTTCCGCAGATCGAAGAAATCCGACCGCAGGTCAAAGAACTTGCGGCGTTCAATCGCGAGTTAGGGGTGACAGCTTTCTATCAAAATCACTCGGACGCGAAATACGTTGGTGCGACGCTTTGGGATATGTACGGCTTGGTCAAAGACGTTCCAAAGAACGAGATTGGACTAGCGTTTGATATTCGTCACGCGACGATCGAAGCCGGTCTCTCCTGGCCGGTAATTTACGATGTGGTCAAGCCACACATCGGCGCATTGTTTGTGAAAGATTTTCAGTGGGACGGACGTAAAGCGAAGCACGTACCATTGGGGACAGGTCGGGTGAATCCGAAATTCTTTGAGATGGTGAAAACCGACGGATTTGACGGTCCGATTTCATTGCATGTGGAATATCTTAAGAAAGAAGGAACGCAGGCAAATATTGATGCCCTTCGCCGCGACCTTAAAGTGCTGAACGGATGGCTTAGCTGATCTGCTGTTGGTCTCACGAAGCCGAGAGTGAACAGAAAACGCCCAAAGATTCAATCTTTGGGCGTTTTGTCGTTCGAGGCTGCTATGTTACACGCAACAGTTTCTTGCAGGCGGCTTCGATGGATTTTACAGCATTTAGAAAACTCATCCGTGATGGAAATCTCGAAGGTGTAAGGGCTGCGACAAAGGAGCAGCCGGACCTGTTGCACACACACGATCCCGATGGCGAAATGTGGGAAGAGCGCACGGCACTCCATTGCGCTTGCCGTTACGCGAACCTAGATATCGTGAAGTTTCTCGTTGCCGAGGGGGCGGAAGTTTACGGCAATCCGATGAATACCTACCCGCCGATCTTCATCGCGGACAACTATCGGCATCGGCCAGAACGCCCGAATGCCCAACACATCGTTGACTACTTTCTTCACGAGATCCCTGAGAAGGCCGATGGTACGCAAGGGCTCGGAGTAACAATTAATCTGGCCGCACGAGCCGGTTGGACGGAAATCGTAGAAAAGCACATTGAGAAGGATCCGCTGTCAGTGCATCAGCGAGGGTGGATTGGCGATTCGCCATTGCACTGGCCTTCCCACAACGGACACGCGGATATCGTTGAGTTGTTGTTGGACCACGGGGCAGATATCGAGGCCGACGAAGTCAATTGCTACGGCGGGAAGCCTCTTCATTGGGCAAGCGAACACGAGCCGCATATTGTTAAGCTGCTGTTGGAACGTGGAGCCAACGCGAATTCGCTCAACATAAAGGAGGGTTCAAAGTACGAAGGCATGACGCCATTACTGATGAACTGTGCGATGAACGACGACTGCGCCGAAGTGACGAAGCTGCTTCTGGACGCCGGTGCTGACTTGGCCGCAACGCACAGCGGCAAGACAGCAGTCGAAATCGCTAAGGAAAAGAAGAACGACAAAATCGTTGCGGCAATCGAGGCGGTGATTTGACTACTCTTGCGGTTTGCGGAATCGAATCAAGTAGTTCTCTTTGAAGGCTGGTATGTCGACTTCTTCGATCAACTCGAAGCCACTGTCGATAACTTCTTGTCGAAACACTTCTTTGCCGGCTCGCACATGGCCGAGAATGAACTTGCGAGATTCGCCAACAATTCGTTCGAAGTCAATCAGGACGAGAATGCCACCCGGCTTGAGAGCCTTGTGAATCGAGGCGAGCGTTGATTGTGGCTGCTCGAAATGATGGTACGTATCACAGATGAAGACAACATCAACGGAGTTCGTTGGCAGACGCGTAGATTTCCTAGTGCCAAGCACGCTGGTGATGTTTTGGATGTCTTCTGTTTCGGCTTGTTTGTTGATGTGTTCGAGAAATCGCGGCGAGATGTCTACTGCGTAGACCCAGCCTTCCTTGCCCACCGCTGACGCGAACAATCGAGAGTAAAAGCCTGTACCGGCTCCGACGTCTGCGACGGACATTCCCGGTTTGATCCCGATTGCTGCTAAGACTCTTTCTCGTGCTGAAAACGTTTCACGGCTTTCGATCTCGAAGCGACCGATCCATTCTTCCACGTCTAGCGACGGATCCAGGAAACGTGCATTGATGTCCGAGTTTCTCGAACGGGCATTGGTCTTTGCCTCTTGTGCGTTTGCTTTGGCAATGAACAGCGCGGCAATTAAAGCGAATAATAGAGGAAGCTTGTAACGAGCCATGATAAATCTTGGTCCTGGAATTGGCGGCCATTCTGAAGAATACAAGCGTGGTCACGGAACACGAATGTTGTCGGTCCGCTGCGGGCAGATTCTAACATACAGCGTTCCTAGCAACGGTGAATTAACGTGTGTTAACCAAAGGAAAGTCGCTGTTTCAGAACCGTCCAGGGGCGCGGTACAATGCGAAACCCATTTCGTGATCAGTGCGGGTGTTGATCAGTCACTGATTTCGAATAGCGTCCCCCTGCCCCTCTCGCCAAAAGATCTGTCCCTCCAGTTCACAGGTGTCCGTTGTCCGATCCCGGGATAGCAATGATGTTCATTCGCAGCCATCTTGTATGTGGCATGGTGATTCTTCTCGCGGTCTGTTCGATGTCTATTGCGCAGGACGACGTCGCGCAACCCAAGCTTGATGAACTTAAGGTTTCTGGAGCTCGGTCCTCGCATTATCTGACAGGAAATGCGCCGGCAAATTCCGACGCATCGCCAGAACCAGATCTCGATGGTTTTCGAAGAGAGATCGGCCCACTTTTGGAATCGGCGTGTGTCGATTGTCACGGGAGCGATCTTCAAGAAGGCCACATTCGCATCGATACACTTAATCCGGATCTGTTTAGTGGCGAGGATGTGAGCTGGTGGTTAGAAGTTCTTGCAGTTCTTGCCAACGGCGAGATGCCGCCAACGGAAGCAGCCGAGCTATCCGATTCCGATCGAGCCAAACTGGTCCAGTGGCTATCTTTGGAGATTCAATCCGCGTCGACCGCACGCCGATCTAAGGGGGAACATTCGTCATTTCGACGGATGACGCGATACGAATACACGTATGCGCTGCAGGACCTGCTTGGATTGCCATTTGATTTTGGTAAGGACTTGCCTCCCGATCCTTCTTCAGAAGACGGGTTTCTGAATAGTTCCGAAACACTTCACATGTCCGTCACGCAATTTCAAACGTATCGGGAGTCTGCACTCAAGGCGTTAAGGCGTGCGACGGTGCGTGGAGAACAGCCTGCCAAAATATTCTGGGGCGTTTCAATGAAGGACGCGGCAGATATTGTTCGTAAAAAGCAGGAAGTCCAGCTCGAAGAGATAAGAGAGCAGCACAAAGACGATCCGGAAAAACTGCAGAAAGCAGTCGACCGCAAAGTTGCCGAATTCAAAGCCCGTCCAAAGCAAACTCATTATCGCGATCCTGATACAGGACTCTTCGCGAAAGCTTCTTGGGCGTACTACGGTGCAAAGTACGCGTGGGAGCCGAGCTCAAATCCAGTGGAAGTTCCGGCGGTTTCTGGTCAAGTTGCGGTGATTCCGAAGAACCAAAAACTGATCGTCGAACTTGGTGATACCATTCCCGAGCGGGGAACCTTACGCGTCCGCGTTCGGGCAACTCGTGGATCTGCGGACGAGCGCCCGCCAAGCCTGCGTCTTGAGTTTGGCTGGCAAGCAAGCAACGATTCTAGGGCGTCCGTCCAAATTGGCGGGGAAGACTTGGTGATTGAAGCGTTACCCGGTGAGCCAGAATGGTATCAATGGGAGGCTCCGCTGAGTGAGATCTATCCGCGCAACTCCGTTCGAAACATTTCCCAGATGGGAGACCTGCCGAGCCCTTCCGAATTCATTAGGTTCATCAATAAC
>CAYNJG010000259.1:0-10253 GCA_964397295.1 uncultured Pirellulaceae bacterium | reverse complement strand
GGGTTGATGAACGCCAGGTCTCGCTGTTTGGTGAACGCCATGCTGTTGAAGCCCATCAGCAAGCTGCGTCCGTCCGCGAAAGCGTGCGATTCGAAGTTGCTCAATTCAAGCCAGTGGAGATTCCACCATCGAGTTGCGTGGAAGATTCGTTCTTCATTGGGGTCAAACGTTAGGAACTTACCGTTCATTTCCTCTCGGGGTGCTTTTCTGTCTGGCTGAGAGAACAAATGTTCGAGCTTAAGGTCTGTGTCCGTCGTCGTGGTCTTCCAAAGACTCAAACCATGATCACCCGTCGCCGCAAGGAGTTTTCCGCTTGGCGAAAGGGCAAGGCCGCAGATGCTCCCCAATTCGTTCGGTATGTCTCGAACATGGTTTGCTTCCGGGTAGCTCCAAACGGAAAGCTTCGCGTCCTTACCCCACTTGGCCGTCACCATCCACTTCTCTTGTGGATCCAGAACGACACATTGAACTTGGCTACCCAATGCGTTTTCTGAAAGCAGTTTACCGGTGTGTGTATCCCAGCGACGAACAAATCCATTCTTGCCCGACGAGATCAGTATGTCTCCGCCCTCAGCAAATCGAAGTGCTGGGATTCCTCGGCGATGCCCCGCCAATTCAAGGCGTTCTAGGTTTGCTTCCATATCGACGATTTGCAGTTCAAGCTTATTCCAAACCATAAGGTGGCGCCCTTGCTCGCTGAAAGCAGCCCCCATTGGCCCAAGGGTGTTTCCATAGGCAATATGCGCGACCGGGGTTTGGCTTTTCCGATGACGAATTTCAATCTCGCCAGAGATGTAAGAAATGGCTAAGTAATCATCGTTGGGGCTGAAGGCTAATGCCGCTGTTTCGGAGCCTTCGAATGATTGGCGAACTTCCATCGACCGAACTTCGTACTGCGTTGTTTGCTCGCAGCCGACCCCGACATGCTCGCCGTTGCGAGTGAACGCTAAGCCATTCTGATACTGTGATCCCATATTAAGTGGGGCGTCGACCGGCGGGCTGTTGTTCGAAAGATCCCATCGCATGAGTCCACCAATGCTACCAGCGGTATCTGAGTATCCGGCAGCGAGAAAGCGTTGGTCTTCACTGATCGCCACGTTTCGAAATTGTGCGTTACCTAAGGTATCTACACGTTCGGAGAAAACCGATTCTGAATGGTTGATGTCGTAGAGTGAAACTGTGGCCAAGTCGTCGCACATTGCGACTCTCGTGCCATCCAGTGAAATCGCGCCGGCGGTAACGCTGTTCGTTGGTTTGTTCTCTTCGTCGACCGGGAATTCTCGAAGGCGAGCAATGACCGTCGTATCGACTTGGCCTTTTGACCACTCAGATCTCTTGAGCACTCCTTGCGAGTTGAGCCACACCAATTGGTCGCTGGAATTACCAGGAAAACGCAGTGAAATCGCACGGTCAAGCGAGCCTTCATTGCTGAAGGAGTGCAGCACGTTGTCTAGGTCGGTGGTCCTGCGCACTTCGATACGGGCGTCATCGTGTTTTTCATCGTGATAGGCGATGGCGATCAAGGTGCCATCGAAGTTGATAGCTGCGGTTGCCACGTGTTCGAGGCTGAGTTGCAGTGGTGTGTAGCCAGCGAAATCTCCCATTGACTGAATAGCAATATCACGAACGGGATCATGGAAAGTGCTGTCTTCGAGCATGTCAGGGTTGTTTCGGATAAGGTCGAATACCTGAGTCCGATATCCCGCTTTGGCTCCGGCTCGAATCTCTTTCATTCTCGCCAAATTCGTATGGCGTGATTCTACGGCGGAGATAGTTTGCTGCGCTGATAAGCTATTCAGCAGATACCCAACAGCGAAAACAGCACATACGGCAATTCCCGATAGTGTGGTGATCGTGGGATTGCGCTTCGCCCAGCGGAAGAGTTGGTCTAATGGACTGATTGGCCGCGCTAGAATTGGTTCTCTATTGATGACGCGTTGAAGCTCGCTTTTGACTTCGTCGGCAGATTGGTACCGATACTCTCGATTCTTCTCCAAACACTTCATGCAAATCGTGTCGATATCACGAGACAATCGGTCGTTGATCTTTTTCGGGCCGATCGGGTCTTCTGACTCTAAACGTCTTAGGATGTTGGGTAGCGTACCTCGGAATGGTACTTGGCCTGTTAACGTCTCGTAGAGTAAGACGCCAAACGAGTAGACATCAGACCGCTCGTCCACCGATTCACCGTGTGCTTGTTCCGGCGACATATAGTTCGGGGTACCAAGGACTTGTCCGGTAATCGTGAGAGTAACATCCGTCGCTGCTGGACCGGCAAGCCCAAAGTCCGACAGATACGGTTTTCCAGCAAGATCGATGATGACGTTTTGCGGCTTCAGATCACGGTGGATGATTCCTTCGCGGTGCGCGTAGGCAAGTGCTTGAGCGAGTTGTTCTGCGATAACAAGGCTTTCAGATTCCGTCAGGCCTTGTCCAATACGCTGCGACAAAGGTTCGCCGTCAATAAGCTCACTGGCAATATAGACTTCACCTTCGAATGCACCGACTTCAAACACACGGACGATGTTTGGGTGGTTGAGGTTTGCGGCTGTGCGCGCTTCTTGCATGAATCGTTCTGCCGCATCATCATCTGGATGAGTCTGTCGAGGAAGCTTCAAAGCTACGAGACGGTCGAGTTCGACATCTCTCGCTTTCCATACGGTTCCGAAACCGCCCATCCCAATACGCTCGACCAATTCGAAGTGATTGATTTGCGAAGGCCATTTGCGTTCTCGGATCAAGCTGAATTCGTTTTGGCAGGAGCTGCACGCGAATAGCTGCGATGTTTCGTTTACGTTAGCGTCGGCCGGTTTATTGCAATGCGGGCAACGAATGAGAACTTGCGTGTTCGTGTTGGTGGCGGAGGGCAAGATGGGATCGTCGCCAGATTTCGTGAGAGCATCCGACCAGGTACTGAGTTTTCGAAACTCTTGCCGAAGCTCGTCGGCAATGTTTGGGTGTTTGCTGAGAACTTCCTCTGGGCTAGTCGCAATACCCTCGTCAACCTGCCGAAGGTATTCCGCAACGACGGTTCGTGCATCGGAGTCAGTCATGCGAACTACTTAGAGAACCATTTAGAAGTGTTTCCCATCGCCCGCTTCATCGTCTTCTTCGCACGCTCAATGATTCCCCTGATTTTGCCAGGTGTTGTTCCGAGAGTTTCAGCCGTTTCTGAAATGCTTTTTGATTCGAGGTGATGCATCCGGATTGCATTGCGCTGCATCGTGGGTAAATGGCCCAGGTTCATTCGCACAGCCACAAGGACTTCCTCGCGTTCCAGTTTCTCACCTGGCATGCCGTTTCTCATTTGAGGCTGACTGACGTCGAAATCGGGATTGCTCGCAGCGCCTTTTAACTCGCCGCCTCTTTTTTTGGCTCGAAGAGCCCTGATCTCTGACTGTAAGGAGTTTTCGGCGATTCGCTTGAACCACAACATGAAAGCGCCGACCGAGTCCGACCTAAAGCTCTCAATCTGCTCGAGGGAAGAAGCAATTGCAATTTGAATGACATCCTCCGCCGATATGAGTGAGCGAAAATTATCTGGAATACGCGTATCGACGTGCCGATCGTATCGTGAACCAGCAAGATAGAGCAGCCTGGTCAGTGCGATCTGGCTTCCTCCCTTCGCTCGCTCGACGAGTGTCGGATCTACGTCTTCCATCTCATCCATTAGTATTGCCCAACCTGCGTGAAATAGCGGAGTTTCAAGTGTAAACTATGTGACGTCCGTTTTCACATACTACATAATGAGAATGCATTCATGATTCCTTCGTTCGCACAACCAGCAGCCGAGGAGTTAACCGGTCGGTATGTTGTTACGTTTCGAGACAACGATGATGGCGAAGGGTTTAAACTGCTGCGCAACCATGGCGGATTGCGTGACCTTGTGCATGCACGAGATTTCGAAGGGCAGGCGGTTCGCCCTGATGATGTAATATCTCGGGATGGTACTGTGTTTGACGAGTTGAACATCTGCGTGGTGAATTGTCCTGCAACGATCGCGGCACAAATCGCAGCCCACGCCGATGCGTCGGCAGTCTTGTCTATTGAACCAGAGCACAAGGTTTACGCGATTGGCACAACTTCTGAGCAATTCACGCGGCCAGAGTATATCAATACATCGAACGAAACTTGGGGACTCACTGCGACGAACAATAGCTCTACGAAGTTTAAAGGACGTGGTATTAGCGTCGCAGTGCTCGATACTGGAATCGACGCCACTCACCCAGACCTTTCAGCAGTGGTGGATCTCTCGCGACAACAATCGTTCCTCCGAGATGGCGATACACATGATCGCAATGGACACGGCACACATTGCGCTGGCATCGTCGCGGGATCGAGTCAACCGGAACATGCACCGACGTATGGAGTTGCTCCAGAAGTAAACCTTTTTATTGCGAAGGTTCTCGATGAACAGGGATGCGGTGATGTACGGGGGATTTTAGGTGGCCTGAACTGGGCAGTAGCGAATCGCTGTGAGGTCGTCTCGCTTTCTCTTGGAGCGAGCTTCGAGTCGCCCGCCGTGATGTTCGAAGAGGCCGGAAGGCGCGCGTTAGATGCTGGAACGCTCGTGGTGGCTGCCGCCGGAAACAACGCCAACCGGGACAATGGTCAGTTTGGATTTGTCATGAGGCCTGCGAACAGCCGATCGATCATGGCGGTCGGTGCTGTTGATCGTAAGATGCGTCCGGCGAGTTTCTCATCCCGTTCTTCCGTCGTGTCAGGTGGCGAAGTTGACATTGTGGGGCCAGGGGTTGAGATCTTTTCATGCTGGCCAGGTCAAGGAAGCTATAAGGCTATGTCAGGCACAAGCATGGCGGTTCCATTCGTGGTTGGAACCGCCGCAAAATGTGCCGAAGCGACTGGGGCCCGAGGACGTGATCTTTGGAAACTCTTGCTGGAATCAGCATTGAGTCTTCCTCATCCAACCGTCGACGTTGGAGCTGGCTTGATCCAAGCGAACTAACGAGGCTTTAGAACGGACGACTTCCCAGAGCGGACGCCGATTGAAAATCCTCGTTTGTTCAGGGACGTGGCTGCAGTTTGAGCGGAATTAGCAAATTCGTGGCTTCCGATACGCACTAGCCCCAATCAGGAGAGCGATCCCTAGCAATCCAAACGACGAAGGCTCTGGGACGACGCTCACGAACATGCGTGCTGATGTGCCGCCGTCAAGGTTGTAGGTGATTGTGAAATCTCCGGGGACATTTCCAGCCTCGAACACTGAACGGAATCGACCCGCTGGCGTTCCGAAAAGCGGACCGTTGACGGGATCGTTGAATATCTGTTCTGTAAGCAATCGATGCCCACCATCAAGCGGACCTTCGATCGTTATATTTCCGATAACGGTATCTCCAGTCCTGATCAGCGCGAGCTCTGGGGACTGCATCTCAATTTCGGCTCCAACGATGGGAGCGTCGTCAGCTCCCCAAAGCAAGAAGTCGTGAGCCAGGGGTGTCGGCGCACCGAGCCCCGTGCTTTGGAAGATCGTATTTGGGTTCCCTTCGTTGAATACGCTCACCACATTAATGCTCGGTTGAGTCGACTCCAGAATCGTCACCAACGCCGATCCTCGTTGCTCAGTGCCACCGGGACCTGTCTGAGCGATGACTTCAATTTCGTATTCTCCTGCGGGCGGGTTGGTGACGCCTGGCGTAACGAGATGAATACCCTTAATTCCGGCTCCTGCAACTGCAGAGCCGGGTCCAAGGTCAGAGTCAGCGGTAAAGACGAAAGCATTCTGTCCGCCGACGTCGGAAAGCGTCACCGAATAAACCGGAGTCGGCGTGTCACCGGCGAGGATGGGAAGAATCG
Organism: uncultured Pirellulaceae bacterium; assembly: GCA_964397295.1. Taxonomy (GTDB): domain Bacteria; phylum Planctomycetota; class Planctomycetia; order Pirellulales; family Pirellulaceae; genus CAYNJG01. Next base: position 4,439 of record CAYNJG010000259.1, on the reverse strand, counting down.
GTCGCTGTGGTTGGCCCTGTACGATGAAGCCTGTGTTGCACTGCACGTTGCCCGGCGTGCACGTGTCCGAGCTAGTGATCGTCGAGACTGGAACGCTTGGATCAATTGTGAATTCATCTGGTAGCACAACCGTCAATGTGTTTCCTGCAGCCAGTGAACCGCCAAGCACAGCCGGATTCAAAAACTCTGCGAATGACAGGTCTGAGAAATTTAGGTTGACGACGAGGTCTGTCGGCTGCCCAGCGACGTTTCCGTTCGTTGTGACGGGTGACTTTACAATTGATTCGACAATTCCTTGTGCCTGCAATTGAACGCAAACGGCGAGAAGGCAAAAGCTAAGTGTGTGATATCGGTATTTCATTGGTAGGAACACTCTCTGGGTTTGGATGTTATCATCAAACGAAAAGCTGCTTCATGAACATTTGCGACGATGTAAGCAGTACCACGCGTAGGTAGCCAACGGGACCGCCCGCATGCAGGCTCAATCTTCTATAACTTACGAACGCAGCAGGTCTCTCTCATTCCTTGCACTAAACATCAATAGCCTGCGCTCCAGCTGATTAGCGAAGCACAGGCTATTTGGTTTTGCGTTGGCTTTCCTCGGCAGCGAGATTAATCGGCCGCCATATTATCAAAGACCGAAAAGTGAGACAGTGACAGAAGTCACATAGCGTGGCATCCTCGGGCGGATTTTCTCGCACGCAGATGGCGTTGGTTGAACGCTGCGCATCGATCGCGGGAGCCGTTTGCGCATGACAAAAAAAAACAGCAGCACCGCGGATGCGTGGTGCTGCTGTTTGAATGAAAATACGTTTGGAACGTCTTGCGTGACTACGCTTGTCGTCGGCGACGCAATAGTGGAAGTAGGCACAGTGCTGGCAGCAATGCTGTTCCGGCAGATGGCTCTGGTACGACAGAAACGCTGATCGTCGCCACCAATGCGTCTGCTGCAAAGAATTCATTGACTGTGAAGCCGGCCGGTGTGCCTACACCAGCGAATTCCTGAAGGTCACCTGCAGGTCCGATCAATCCACCGACCGTATCGGTCGCTGTACCACCGGCAGCTGAGAAAGGTGCTCCCAATCCAGTGTTGTCTTCTGTGCCGGAATCGTAGAGATCAGAAGCGAAAATGTTGATGGTGAACGTGCCGCTAGGATCGTTGATGTTGCCCATCGAATCGAAAACCTGATAAGCCATCGCGCTGTCGTTGCCGATGAAAGTATCATTTGTCGGAATCAGCATCGAAGCGAACGAAAAGAATTGGTAATTCGCTGGGTTGATCGGCGTGACGAAGGCCGTGCCTGTTTCACCTGGTTCGACGACAGGAGCACCGGCAAAGCCGCCAGGGGCCGTAACGACACCTTGAATGTTGCCTGGTTGTCCCGCGGCAGTGAAGTCGTCCTGTAGGCCGCTCACAACGCCGTCTTCGGCCAACAATTCCAGCGCGGGCGATGACGCCTGACCAACGTCAAAAAAGTCGAAGTTGCCGTTTTGGAAAGCAAACCAGAGTGGTGTCAGTGCAAAGTCTGCGTTGCCGACGTTGGTGAAATCGACCTGAATGTCGCCAGCGGACTGTGCGAATGAGGTGGTGGAGAAAAATGGTGCGGTGGCAATTGCCACGAAAAACAAAACTCTTTTATACATGTTGGATACTCAATGCAGTACGAGCTAGTAGGGTGTTATTTAGGCACCAAATTAACATGGCCTTGAAACCGTGTCGGTAATTCAGTTAACACTCCGCCAAAAAAAAAATGGCAAGGGTCCGGTTATGCGGAAATCTGCGAAGAATGAGCTTCTTATGTCGCGCGGAGTCGGTGGATTTGTGGGGTTTGGTACAAAACCATGGTGTGCATGCACACGTAAGCGAAGCGAAACCGTAAAACAGAAACCGAAGAGACGTTTGGATTGGGCGAACTCATACAGCGGGGTTAGCTTCTTCTCCGTGCTCAACTGTTTCAATCCAAGTCGGTCGCTCTCTCCGATGAGAGCGACCGATTACGAGCAGTTACTCTTTTTGTTCTAGCGTTCGACATTTCGCTTCATCTCGTTGGCTTTGCGTTTGCCCAATTCACTTTTGTCTGTAATCGCACTTTGAAGTGCATCTAGGATATTTCGTTTGTCTTTGTCTTTCTCGTTTGTCTGCGATGTTCCAGCGATGAGTTGGATGCTGTCGGAGCCATGTGACAGGGAGGAGTTCGTTGGTGCGTCGCCGAGCCACACCTTTTCCAAAGTTACCCTGATCGATCAGATAGTTTTGAAGGCTCAAAGAAAAAACGAGCCCCTTCGTTGATAGAAGGAACTCGTTACCGTTACCAAAACCTTGCGACTACGATAGAGAGGCGAAGAAGTCATCCAGTACTTCGAAGCGATCGCCGCCGCCCATTCTGTCTTGGACATCCTCTGCCGACTCGGAAAAGTAGTCGTTGCCGCTGTCGGAGAGAATCTTCGCGGTAAATGCAGTTGCAAAGTCCTCGAGTGGATTCATTTGCCCGTATGTGCGAGCAAATTCGTCAGTTGAAGAGGTTTCGTAGTACCAGCCGCTCCAGAATCCACCCCAGTTGTCATCTTCGGCTGCCGTGTATCCACTCTTGCTTTGCCAGAATGCCAAGTGTTGCCAAGTCCCGGCGTCGCGAAAATCATCCACAAACGAATTCTCGTGTTGCTCGTCGAAATTATGAGCGATCTCGTGAATAACCGTTTCCGCTATCCAACCAGACTCAAAAGCATTGTTGATTACGACAATTTCATCTCCGCCATTCCAGCCAAGAACACTCGTGTTCTCATCTCCGTCTGAGTCCTCAATGTCGCCATAGCGAATGAATTGAAGTTCGGTGCCGTCATGTTTTTTGAGCAGTTCATTATTGCCCGTTGCATCGAACAGTAGTTGGAACGACTCGTCGATCGTTTCGATTTCAGCACTAGTCCAAGAATCAGCCTCGGCCGTCACTTCGCCAATGTTGCTTCCCAACAGAACATCTTGATCTGACGTCGTATTGATGAAGTTGATCTTTGCATCAAGAGTGCTTTTGTCAGCAACGGTGTCTCCGTCGCCTTGCGTGACAAGGAACCGGTCTCGACCGCTACCAGATATCATCGAGTCAGCGCCGATGCCGCCGATCAGTGCGTCGTCATCGTTGCCACCGTTCAGTACATCGTTGCCGCTGTCGCCTACAAGCTGATCGTCGCCGTTCTGGCCGTACAGATAGTCTCGTGACGAGCCACCACGAAGAATATCGTCATGGTTACCACCGTATAGATAGTCGGTGCTTGTACCGCCGATCAGTTCATCATCGCCGTTTTGACCGTACAACCGGTCGATTCCGGGTCCGCCGTCCAGCAAATCGGCATGGCTTCCTCCAAAGAGGTAGTCGTTGCCGCTTTGGCCGTACACGCTGTCTTCGCCACCGCGACCATCCAAGTAGTCCCGGTTGCCTCCACCGAAAATGATATCGTCAGCAGATCCGCCGTAGATTCGATCGATTCCGCCTCCGCCTGTAATCGTTGCCGGAATGGCAACTTGGACGTTCACCGTGTTCGTTCCGTTGCCAGTGTCGATGACTAACTCGTTGACCAACCACGGACTAAAGTACTCAGATGTTGTAGTATTCGCGCTGTTATCAACCACCGTTACTTGCAATTGAAGCAGTGGCACCGAGCCAAAGCTTTGCACTGGAGTCAAAGCCGCACTGAACGAAGCTTTTTGTACGAACGGAGCAGTACGAACCGTAATGGTTTCGCTGTTGTTATCTCCTTGGATGCTGAGAATGCCGTTACTCAGGGCGATATCTGCCGCCATCAGATCACGAGCCTCAAGCATCTCCGCACCAAACGAGCGAGACTTTCGATTTTTTAGTTTCTTGACATTGCGACGATTTGACTTCTTAAAAAGGAACATTCTGAGGTCTCCGAGAAAGGTGGTTTTGAGTGAACACCTACGGAAGCGAGAGTTCCAGATTTCTGTTACACGTTTTTCGAGTGAGATTCTTCAGCAGATCGGAGGAGATCTCGAGCGTGTTGAGCCCTCCGAACCCACGAAGGCAGTCAACCCGGCCTCCGCTGCAAAACAGCGAGTTCTCCCGAGATAAGATTCCAAGAAAGAGAACGAGCTTGCTCCATCCAACTGGCCTCAAAGTTTGTGAATTGCGCAGTGGGCGGTATCGCGAGTGGAAGTTGCTTGCAGACGTCGTGTAGATAAGCCTAAGGCTCGACTTGTTTGGCTTTGCAGCTACCACCAATGACATCAGTTTCGTCGCGCGGGAGCTACTGTAAAATGTTGTGTTTTGGTTGATTGAATCAGGCGGCGTTTTCCTTCTGAATGATTCCGTCTTTGAAGGACCGTCCTTCGTTGACGAGCGTCATTTTTTCGTAGCATCTGCGTTTACATCGTAAGCGCCGTTTGAACTGCATGTTGACAGCATTTCTATCCTGAGGATTTTCAG
>CAYNJG010000258.1:0-10281 GCA_964397295.1 uncultured Pirellulaceae bacterium | reverse complement strand
CATCGCCGTGTTCTTGTCGATCACAACAGGAATCACATCGGAATCAGAATTCAAACTCAGCAGCTGCCACGGTTTATCTGAATCACCTTCGGTGCCCGCCCATTCCATTTCGCCAACGGAATTCGCCTGCTCAATGAAGGCTTCGGTGATGCCGATCAAACGAGGCCTTCGGGAGCGAAACAAGTTACGGCAACTCGCGTCGTCACCGTCTTGCAGTCGCAACCCGATCAAGTTCGCAGTATCTGCCGACGCGAAAATCGGCTGATCACTTGTGCCAATGAATTCAAAGCCCCCTGTACCTTCGTCCGTCGGAGACAGACGAAACGCACTCATGGCGACGATCAGAAAACAAGCCGCGGCCACCAAGCCGATTGTCATGGCACTACGTGTTGGGTTACGAGTCAGATTTCGATAGGCCAAGGATCGCGTGTCCAAATAGCCGCCCGAACTCGCGGTTGCCTCACGTTGCAGTCCTCGCGCAACCCACCACAACAACGCAATCAATACGCATGCTCCGGAACCGAAGAACGCACCGCCTTGCCCTTCTGGTGAAAGCGATGGCGCCTTCAGACTCAACAACGCCGCCACCACGAGAAAACCCGCCGGTACGTATGCACCCCATGCCGAGAGTGGTTTGCCAACCGCACTATCGGTCGTGGTTTGACCGACCATCAGACGCGACGGAGATATTGAACGAAAACGCCACAATGTCAGCGCCATCGTAGCCAGTGCCGCAATGGCTCCAAGGATCCAGCCCAGCAAAACGCTCTTCGGCGTGACTGTTAGATTCATGAAGGGCGTGACTATGGCAGCCAGCCACCATGTCTTCAAACCGGCCAACATCAACCATGCATAGCCAACCCCCAGCATGACACCGATCAAGCCACCAAACACGACAAGTATCGAAAGTTCAAGAAACAAGGCTTTGAACGTTCGATTCCAATCAAGCCCGATCGCTTGGAGCAATCCGATTTGCGACGCTCGTTGCTCAAGACTCAAACGCAAAAGCAAACCAACCAGGATCAAGGCCGACAGAATGATGAACATGCTAAAGCCGAAAAACAAACCATCAAACGGCGTGGTTCCTTTCGAAGCTTCTCGTCCATCGCGACGCGCACGAATCCATGTCATATTGAAAGCTTCCGCGTCTGAAGCCAACGCCGATTCGAGATCACCTGCAGTGAGGCCCTTCCCCTCGCCAGCGGAAACTCGAAACGAAGTCACGTCACCAAATCGACTTTGCCACAAACGTTGGCCAGCAGCAGCGGAAACAAACGCCTTGGGCGTCGTTCGGTAATACAACCAGTAGTCGTCATCGCGACCCGATAGAAGTGAGCGGTCCATCGGAAACGGCGCGTCCCAGCGATCGATTGATTCTGCATCTGTGATGCCTTCGACACGCGGCGTCAAATCCGGATCGTTGGCGAGCGTCGGCGGAGCTACAAACTTTGCGTTTCGACGCCTGCTGAATGGGCGATCCGGCGCGGTAATTGGGACGATGGCCTTCAACACAAAGTTGTCCGCTCGTTCGACCGGTTCGCTATGCGATGATTCTGGCTCGAAGAAAGTCACGCGAATCGTCTCGCCAACTTTGGCGTCCATGGCGTTTGCGGTCCAGTCGTTTAATACGATTTCATTGTCGCTCAGCTCGATGGGTTGCTTGTCGGCGGATTGAAGCGGGCCCAGGGAGGCATTCGAATCGACTGCGGTGATCGTGGAGTACGGGACGATGTCACCGGTTGGCTGCCCGCTCGTATCGAGGCGCTGAAGTTTGGTCGATAGGTACGTAAACAGAGACTGGTGCTCAACGCCGCCGAGTGCTTTTTCGATCGCTGCCGTTTGCTCCGCCGAATAGATCATGCGGTCGTTGATCAACGTTTTGTATTCAGCGACCGTTTTCGTTTCTTCGCCGTCTTGATAGTCAAGCGAAACCGTTTCCATTAATAGGCCGAGGTCTTCAAGCGATGGATGCAATGACTCCTGGAGATTCACGAACGTACCACCGGAGGCAACGCGATTCACATCGTTAGAGGCAACGAAGATAGTGTTCGCTTTGCCGTCTTGGTCGAGTCCATCTTGCAACGTTTCCAGACTCAAAAAAGCATTGGCCGGAATCTGCTGCGACGCCTGTAAGCTGAATCGTCCCAACCCTTTCGCCGGAATAATCGCAACGATTTCCAAATCGACGAGCGTTTGCACCAAATCCGTTTTTCGCGCAAGCGGACTGTCGGAGGCGATGCCAGACGTTTTACCAACGCGCAAGATCAGCTGGTCACCGACTTCCGCGTTGAGTTCATCCGCAAGCGATTGATTGATGACAATCTGATCGTCGCCGATCGATGGTGGTTTCACGCCGGCAATGTCGAGATCCCAAAAAGGCTCTTCAACACCCAACACCGTAACTGATTGAGCGCGGCTCTTGCCGTCAACTCTCTCAAGAGTCGCCTGGTTGATCATGATCGCAGGCACGGCGGCTTGGTACGTCGACGGCATTTCCTTGGCCAACGTTTCCGCCAACTCAACACGAAAGAACTGCTGAGCGAAAAGAATCTCTTCGATTTTCCCTAGCCGCTCGTGCGTCAGCGACTTCAAACTCCCTCGAACAGAATCGCCTACAATCAGCGCTCCCGTGAGAACAGCGGTGGCGATGGCTATGCCACAAAGCAAGGCGAGATTCGTGCGACGGAAGTGCACCAGTGAGCGGGTTGCTAGTTGCCAGATAGACATTGCGTGGTCCTTCGTCTTGCAAGACCGAATTGATTTGCGTTTGAATTGGCTCGCTCAGGGATTACTTGAGTTGACCTTCGTCGAGCTCCCATTGTTGATTGAAACGCTTAGCGAGTTCTTGGTTGTGCGTCACGACGACCATGATGGGTTTCTTTTCATCTGCCGTTTGAACGTCCAGCAACAAGTCTGCGATGTGATCGGCGTTCTTGCGATCAAGATTGCCGGTTGGTTCGTCCGCCAACAGCAAGCTGGGTTGATTGATGAGCGAACGAGCCGTCGCGACACGCTGTCGCTCGCCACCAGAGAGTTCCGAAGGACGATGGTTTGCTCGATCGGCCAAGCCAACACGTGCGATCAGTTCTTTCGCGCGAGTGATTTCGCGGTCCGTTGGTTTTGACTGAGCAATCGACGGAATCAACACGTTCTCGAGCGCCGAGAGCTGCGGCAATAGATGATGGTCTTGAAAGATGAAGCCGACTTGTTTGTTGCGAAAATCGGCAAGCTTCATTTCTCCCAGCTCGAAGGGATTCGTTCCGTCCAGCGTCACCGAACCGTCCGAGGGCCGCTGAAGTGTACCGAGAATTTGTAGCAGCGTACTTTTTCCGCAGCCGCTTGGACCCAAAATGGCAACGCTGTCGCCGGGCTTGATTTCGAAAGATAAACCACGCAGAACCGAGAGCGGTTCGTCACGGGTGGGGTAGTCCTTTTTTAAGTCGCGAACTTGCAAAGTCATGGAACGTTTATCCGCTGGCAAGCTTGTTTTTTAGGTAGGAGATTTCGCCCAAGACTAACGTATCGTGAGAAACCTTCGTAGTAGTGGCCGCTCGCCGCACAGCTCTTTAAAGAACCATGCCCGGCTACCCGTCGGCCCGGACGACGTACTGCTCAAGCGTGGCACGCGTATCGTCAGGCATATCAACCGACGAAATCTGGCCGTTTTCAACCAGGCAGCAAGCGGAAGTCATCGTGCCTTCCGCGACAGGACGACCTTCGCAACTCAGCAAAAACTGATAAGTCACGCTACGGCGTCCAATCCGCTTAACTCCGACAGAAATATCGAGCTTATCTTCAAATCGAGCAGGGCTTCTGAAATCGCACGTTGCAGAGACACGTGGCCAGCTGACATGCCCACCCTCGGAATGATCACGAAAGAGCGGGAGTTCTGCGTGGCGAAGAAACTCATGCTCAGCCTCCTCCATGATTCCCATGATAGAGGCAAAATGCATGATGCCGGCCGCGTCAGTGTCGCGGAACTCAACTTGGCGTACCGTCGAAAAGGACGCAGGCATCGCCAACTCGAATTAATCGCTAACAAACGGCAACAGTGCCATGAATCGAGCTCGCTTTACGGCACGCGTGACTGCGTGCTGACTGACTGCCGAGCAACCCGTTTTACGTCGCACGACAATTCGACCATGTCGATTGACGAGTTTTTTCAAGAATTCAACATCCTTGTAATCCACGTACATTGGACGTGGCCGCTCGCCATCGACAAAAATCGGATCTTTTCTAACGGCCTTCGCTCGATTGTTCTTACGACGACGGGACTTGCTTTTTGGACGCCCTGGTGGTCTACGTGCCATGCGATTTACGATTGCTTTGGAGAATGGATAAATGCCAATCCAGAAGTGTAACAAATCCTTGGCTGACGACAAGGCCCGGCCTACCGATGGTATTCCTCCTTGCCGTTGAATTTCAAGGCTTTCACAGGACGCAGGCAAAGTCACACTAGCCGGCAAAGGCAACGGATCTGGCTGGCAAAATCGGTGGGATAGGCTTTTCACCCGGTATAATGTGATCTTGCCAATGCGTGCTTGCGATCTCATCGGCATTGGGCAATCACTAAAAGCAAGCAATTTGAACCATGACCATGATTGGCACCAAAGATTCCTATGTATCTCGTACGCAATTTCCTGTTCGCCGCATCTATGCTAGGCGGTGCTACATTTTGCCACGCAGAACTGGTGTCACTCTCGATCAACAATACTCCACCGAATAGCTCACTGGTTGAGGTCTTTGTTGACGCTGGACTGCTGGGCGACGACGAGGTTACTTCAACCCTTTCTGGCGAGCTAACACTGGACCTACTACCATCGGCGATCAATCCAGCTACCGCCCAAATCGTCAACTTCAATGCAACGGTCGATGACGAAGTGGATTTTCGCGTGGACGGTGGCCTCCTGCCAGCAGTAACTGTCGAGGCGGACGCAGCCACCATCCAATTATCGCTCGTCGAACCAGGTCTGCCTGCCGAAATTATTGCGGGCCAATTCACGCAGTTCGAAAACCTTGTCGGATTCGAAGGCGTCGTCACGGCTTCTGTCACACCAGATCCCATCGAATTGAGCGAACAAGAGCCGACCCTGGTCGATTTTGAGAACATAGGTATCACGCTGGATCGCACGTCGGTAACGTTGAGCGGAAGTATCAACGTTGAACAGAGTATTCCGTTTGAAGTGGGCTTTTTCCAAATAAACGTTCTGTTAGAAGCAGACGGAAACATCGAGGCGACAGGAGCAATCCCTTCGGCTATCTATTCACTTTCGACAACAGGGATGGTCACATCGTTCGCAGATTCTCCGGATTGGCTTCGCGGTTCAGCAGCAAACACAAACTCGACACCCACTTCGATTGACTCGATTGTCATCAACGGTCTCGTCGCAGACCCGGGTCCCGTCGATTTGGACGGAACCGTGCAAACCGTCGCTGGTGCGAGTCTGGATGGTCGGATCGAATTGCAAAACGGCACACTGGAAATCAATGGCGTCTTGGAAACCGAACAAAACGCAATTGTGTTTTTGCATCCCGATACAGAATTTCAGGCAGATACGCTGAGATTGGGTGCCGACAGCCTGCTTACGCTGTCAACTAGCAGGACTCACAGGGTGGAAGGTGAGTTGACGTTTGAACCAGGTGCCGAACTAATCGTCTTACCGCCCGAGGAACCGGGAACCTACGACTTAGTGACCTTCGAGGCCCTTTCGGGCGATTATGAAGGCATCCCGCTCAGCCACGTGCAGGATGGTCGCTTTCAAAGCGTCGTTGTTGACAGCAATACGATTCGACTTATTGACACACAAGCCCTCGTGGGCGACACAGACGGGAACGGTGAGGTTGAATTTGCAGATTTTCTACAGCTCTCCTCCGCGTTTGGATCCACGGGTGATTGGATCGACGGAGATTTTGATGGAAACGGGCTGATTGAGTTCGCGGACTTCCTTGCCCTTTCTTCTAACTTTGGCCAAGCAGCAGCTTTACCAAGCAGCGTGGCAACCCCCGAGCCGACCAGTAGCACTTCAACATTGCTATGTTTTCTGATCCTGTTCGGACTTCGCCAACGTGACTCACTCACCCGACGGTGAATCGAGTAGAATAGGCATTCGTAGAATTTCGCCATGACCTCGTAATGCCTCTTCAATGATTGTCGCAAACGAGCTGACAAAACAATTTCAAGATGGCGACAGGTCCGTACTGGCTGTCGATCGCTTGTCATTTCGCGTCCAACCCGGTGAAGTCTACGGACTGCTTGGTCCGAACGGAGCCGGTAAGACCACAACGTTGCGGATGATCATTGGTTTGCTCCAACCCGATTTTGGCTACGCCGAAGTCGCGGGATATCGCACAACGGATTCGCCGTTCGAAGTTCGAGCGCGGATCGGATTGGTATCGGCCAACGACGGAGTCTATCCATGGCTGACCGTCCGCGAAATGTTGCTCTACTTTGCCGAACTCTACGGCACCCCACGCGACGAAGCGGTCGAACAATCGGAATGGCTCAGCGACATCCTCGGCTTCCGAGAATACCTGGATCGACGTAGCATCAAACTGAGTACTGGGCAAAAGCAACGCGTAACGCTCGCTCGAGCACTTATTCATCGGCCCCCTGTCTTGCTGATGGACGAACCAACGCGAGGGCTGGACGTCGTTGCTAGTCGCACGGTCTTCGAATACATCCAGCACGCGCGAGAACAGGGACTCGCTGTAATCGTTTGCACGCATCGCTTAGACGAAGCCCAGCGAATCTGCGATCGGTTCGGTTTGCTTCATCGCGGACGGATTGCTCGGGAAGGCGATTTTGAATCGTTGCGAGCCGAGACCGGAAAAAACAGTTTGGTCGAAATGTTCTATGACTTAATGGAAGTGGAAAATGACGGCACACGCGTCACTCCTGATGTTTCCTTTAACCGGGGAAACCAATGACGAACACACCCCTAACTTCGGTCCGTGCGCTTCGAACGGACGAGCCGTCAAAACGCCACGGACGCTGGTCGCGGTTATGTTTGAAAGAACTTCGTGAAACGCTTCGCGATCGGCGAACGCTGATCACGTTGGTACTTATGCCGCTGTTAGTCTATCCCGTGCTAAGCATGGTGTTCCAACGCTCTTTGATTTCGACGTTGAATATAGAAGCTCCCAAAGTACTGATCGCCGTCTCGGAAAAGCGAGTCGCTGCTCGTCTTTTTGATCAGTTAAAAGTCGCGGAACAGTACATCAACCAAGAAAAGGAAGTCAACGAAGAGCTTGCAAGTAGTTCGCAAGAAACCGCTTCAGAAACTCGCACAGACGAAGAGGACATCGCAGCGAAACTTATCAACAGAGTGAATCAAGATCTAAAAGTCGAGCATTTGAACTTTCGTGCTGCGGACGACATCAAGCAGGCGGTGCTTGAAGGTCAATTCGATCTGGGAATCCGCGCCCCGCATGAAACGAAGTCGAAGCGGTTTGAGCTTATCTACCGAGAGGGCTCGGCGATTAGCCAAAACGCATTGCGATTCGTTGAAGAGCGTTTACTCGTCCTGAATGAAATGTCATTCCGCCAACGCCTCAGCGACGCCGGACTATCACCGAAAATATTGCGTCGCGTGATTCGCCGACCGCTACAGGTCGAGAAACAGACATCGGCGCTTTCCACGATCGTTCCCATGATCCTAATTCTGATGACGGTAACTGGTGCCGTCTATCCGGCCATCGATTTAACGGCTGGCGAACGAGAACGTGGCACGCTCGAAATGCTGATGGCGTCGCCAGTGCCGCGGTTCCGCCTGTTACTTGCCAAGTATGTCGCGGTCGTGACGGTTGCATTTTTAACGGCGTTGGTAAACCTAACCGCGATGACGCTTACGCTGTGGGCTACCGGGTTAAGCGAAATGCTGCTGGGCAACGCGGGCTTAGGACTGGTTCGAGTCCTTCAGATTTTGGCGTTACTGGTATTATTCGCAGCGTTCTTTTCAGCTGTGCTTTTGTCGTTGACGAGTTTTGCGAGAAGTTTCAAAGAAGCACAAGCGTATCTCGTTCCGTTGATGCTACTTTCGCTGGGGCCAGGCGTCGTGAGTCTACTACCCGGCTTGGAACTAAACGGTCTATTGGCAATCACACCGATCTCGAACATTGTATTGCTTGCACGCGATCTTTGTGGAGGAGCAGTCAACCCGATCATGGCCTCGGCGGCGATCTTTTCGACCGGCCTGTACACTTTGGCATCTCTCGGAGTGGCCGCAAAGATTTTCGGCACCGACGCAGTGATGAGTGGATCAAATCCAACACTACAGGGATTGTTGCACGACGATGACGGGCGTCTGATCAATGAGCATCGCGTCTCGACGGTCTCTGGTGCATTGCTGTGTTTGGCCGTTTTGTTTCCGATTTATTTCGTGCTACTTAGTGGCCTCGGCAAGCTGAGTGACTTACCAATGGCTATCCGACTAGCGGTCTCGGGCGTCTCGACTAGTTTCTTGTTCGGATTCATACCACTCATCGCGGCAAAGATTCAGCGGCTCAATCTAAAACACTCGTTCCAACTCTTTGCCTCGCCACTCGTAGCATTTACTACCGCGTTGATGCTGGGATTCACGGTTTGGCCGGTCGTTCTTCTGTGCGTGCAAAAGCTCACGCCAATTTCCGCCGACAAATTGGAAATGGGAAAAGTACTGCTCGAGAAACTCGGTACCGTTCATCCCGCGTTGATTCTCGTTTCGATGGCAATCATTCCCGCGATCTTCGAAGAACTTTTCTTTCGCGGCTACTTGTTCAGTGCACTAAAGGCAGCCACAAACGCAAAGACGACGATTGTCGTATCGGCGGTGCTGTTTGGCCTGTTTCACGTCGTCTCCTCGAGTGCTCTTACGATCGAACGGCTTCTGCCCAGCACACTGATGGGGCTAATCCTGGGTTGGCTTTGCTATCGATGCGGAAGTGTTTTCCCCGGCATGATTTTGCACGCGTGCCACAACGGCGTGCTGACGATGATGGCCCACTACAAAGATGACTTGGATAAGCTGGGCTGGGGAATGGACGCACAAACCGAGATTCCTATCGAGCTGCTTGCCGTCAGCAGCGTGTCAGTTTTGATCGGAATAGCACTCATCGCCACGCTGCCGAAACGAAACACGAACATGTAGAGCGGTTATACTCTATGCATGAAAACTGAAATCTTCCCATCAAAAACGGAAATGGGCAAAGCTGCTGCTCGCAGTGGTGCAGATCAGATTCGCGCTGCACTGACTAAACGCGGCGAAGCCAACATTATTGTCGCTACGGGCGCATCGCAGTTTGAAGTCCTCGCCGCATTGGCCGCCGAACCGGATATAGCTTGGCAAAACGTGACGGGCTTTCATTTGGATGAGTATGTAGGTTTGCCGATCACGCATCCGGCGTCATTTCGGCAATATCTGTGGCAACGATTCGTCAGCCAATTGCCACTACCGCTTCGCGCATTTCACTATTTAGATGGTGATGGGAATGTCACGGCAGAGTGCGACCGAGTCGGTGAAATCTTGTGTCAGCGGCCAATTGACTGCGCCTTCGTAGGCATTGGAGAAAACGGTCACCTCGCGTTCAATGATCCACCCGCCGACTTCGAAACCGAATCACCGTACCTGGTAGTCGAGCTCGACCAAGCTTGCCGCGAACAACAACACGGCGAAGGCTGGTTCGAGACATTCGATGACGTGCCGAAACAAGCAATTTCGATGAGCGTCAAACAAATCATGAAAAGCCAGTCGATCGTCTGCACTGTCCCGGACGCTCGAAAAGCGAAAGCCGTTCGCGACGCGGTGGAAGGACCAGTTACACCTGGAGTACCTGCTTCGATTCTTCAAGAGCACGGTAACACGATACTTTTCTTGGACTCGGAAAGCTCCAAAGAACTACGGCAGCAATAACATGCCTGGCTACGTGGACCTACAAGTAAACGGTTACGCCGGTGTCGACTTCAATGCCGATGGCACAAGTCCGATCGATTTCGTTACTGCGTGTAAAGCTCTACAAGCAGACAGCGTTTCTGCAATTCTGCCAACGCTCATCACGGACGATGTCGCTCGACTTTGCGATCGTATACGGGCAATTGTCAACGCTCGTAATGAGCACTCGGTTGTGGCGGACATCGTTCAAGGCATCCATTTGGAAGGTCCGTTCCTGAATCCGAAACCCGGTTTCATCGGCGCACACCCCGTCGCGCACGCGCAATCGGCAAATCTAGATTCGGTCAAACGACTGTACGATGCGAGTGATGGTTTGCTTCGAATCGTGACTCTGGCACCGGAATGTGATCCCAAC
>CAYNJG010000257.1:0-10351 GCA_964397295.1 uncultured Pirellulaceae bacterium | reverse complement strand
GACCACAGCAGTGTATCTACCCAGGTGCTGGCTTGCCAGTCAGATTATAGGCAAGTTGTGCGGTGAATTTAACAGTTAATCTGGCCTAGCTGCCAAGCCGACGGGATTTTACAGTGAAAGCGCACGCATTCGGCAGACTTTGCTTAGACGTGGAGTTCAACTGGATTTCACACCGACCCTTCGGGGGGCATAGCACTGACGATTCAACCGATTTGATCTTTGTACGTAAATACACACAGACGTTATTTGGGCGGGACATTTTGTCCCCGTTGAAACGATGAAGCTTAGCGATCTACAAAAAACTCTCAGCAACCACACCGACCTAGCGCTTCAAATCAGGTTGCCCGACGGCACAATCATTCCGCCGCACTTTCACGTGACCGAAATCGGTTACGTCACCAAGGACTTCGTCGATTGTGGCGGAACACGCCGATCTACAGCTGCCTGTGTTTTGCAGACGCTAGTCGCTAACGATGTGGAGCACCGATTGCGCACTTCCAAATTTGCAAAGATCGTCGCAATGGCGGAGCAAGTCGTGCCTGATAATAGTGCCTCCGTCGAAGTTGAATACGACACAGGTACGATCTCGTATTTTGCCCTCGATGAAGTGAACGCTACCGACGACACACTGACGTTGGTTTTGACCGCGAAGCACACTGCTTGTCTGGCTCCAGAGAAATGCAATCTCGACATCCTACCTACGCCCAGCCTTGCGTTGGATCCATCCTGCGACCCAGCGGGCGATTGCTGAAACTAGTCCTCGACGCCGGTCTGGCGTCATTACAACATACGAGTTACTAACGTTGCCACGTGGACCATTTCGATGTCACGCGGCAGATCGCATCACAGAGTGAATCGATGCGTTTTCCAATCGTTAGCGACGGCGTGATGTAGATCATGTCTTTGAAGGGTCTCAGCCAAACGCCCTCCTGCAAAAACTCGGCGCGCAAACGATCCAGCTCGTAGAGGTCTTCCACCTGCACCACGCCAACACCGCCTTTGGCTCGCACATCGACGACGCTCGGCAATGCTCTGCACGGCTGTAGAAGTTCGCGCATTGCACTTTCCATCGCTAACGCTTGCTCCAGCCTTGGCTCTTGTTCGAATAGGTCCATCGAAGCGTTCGCCGCGGCACAAGCTAAAGGGTTTGCCATGTAGGTTGGCCCGTGCATCAAAGCGTGCATCGGATCGTCGGATTGAAACGCGTCGAACACCTCGCTGGTTGCAATCGTTGCGGCCATACTAAGTGTTCCCGCCGTAAGTGCCTTTCCTACACAGATGATGTCGGGCACCACGTCGGCTTGTTCGCAGGCGAACATGGTTCCAGTACGGCCAAAGCCCGTGGCGATCTCGTCAGCAATTAGTAATACGTTTTGTCTGCTGCAAACATGGGCGATGTTGCTGAGTGTTTCGGCGGAGTGAAACTTCATCCCACCAGCGCCTTGAACAAGTGGCTCGATAATAACGCCGGCCAGTTCGTCGCGGCGTTGTTTCAGAAAACTCTCGAACTCGGCGAACTCCGTTTGGGTGCTCGGAATTCGTTGCGGAAACTGCTCGAGCAAAAACCCTTTGAAGTGCGAGTGCATGCTGTTCACAGGATCGCAGACCGACATAGCTCCCGTCGTATCGCCGTGGTAGGCGTTTTCGAAGCAAACGAAACGATGGCGGCCAGAAACGCTCTTGTTTAGCCAATACTGCACCGCGATCTTCAGCGCAACTTCCACCGACACGGATCCCGAATCGGTAAAGAACACGTGGTTCAATTCGCCGGGCAGAATCTCCGCCAGCCGCCGCGCTAACTTTCGTGCCGGCTCGTGCGAGATCCCGCCAAGCATCACATGTGGCATTTGTTCAAGTTGCTTTTGAACTTCCGCGCGAACATGCGGATGGTTGTAACCATGACAGGCCGTCCACCACGAAGCCAAACCATCGATGACTTTTCGACCGTCCTCCAAAATCAAATGCACGTCCTCCGTCCCGACGACACGGGTTGGGGCAGGGGCGGTGTGCATCTGCGTGTAGGGCATCCAGAGATTCATATTGCGGTAGTGTACGCAGCCCGGTGTGCACGGCAACGGTACGTTACGCGTTGATGAAGCTCCGTTCGACATGCCCGAACGGACTCTCGCTGATTGAAACTACTCGTCGTGATCGCATCGCCATTCTGGTTTCCTTTTGGCTTCCCGCCATGCCTCAAGTTGCGGAAATTTGGGCCAATATCAAGTCACAGCGCACGAAACACCGAAATTGCTAGAAACCTGCGAATGTCAAATGACGAGCCATCGACAAAACAATTCCAAACTGAAATGGTCTTGCGCCGCGATAGTGGTCTTGGGCGCTGCGGCGATCACAGCCGGCACTGCGTGGAAGAACAAAGACACACGCTACGTTGATACGAGCTCGAATAAAGATGTCTCACTCCACGAGCAAGAAAAGCTGGAAGTGCGCCGTCAAATGAAAATCTTAACACAGTTGAGGGAACACAAAAAAACGCAAGCCGCTACCGTCAGGCGGTTACAAAAAATCGCAAGTATACTCAAGCAGGATTTGGAGCTAGACAAACAAGGACGCTTAGTCAAAGCCATCGACCCATCAATGAAAAAGCTGGTTGATTTGATTTCTGCGACGAAAATCGAAATAGACGACTTGAGAGCTTCGATCCGAACGCAAGAACAACTGATCAAACTCCACGGAAGCAACTTAGACTTGGTGTCGGATTCCAGCGTCCTCAGAATTGCAAAGCTGCAAGACAAGTTACGTGCCAAGGAAGAGGAAGTTGCGAGAATTGAAGCAACTGCGGTACATGGCAGGGACTCGAGATTCTACATCACCGCCATGAATCAACTGAACACACTTGCAACACAAGTCCCGATCGAAATTGAAGAAATCGAAACGAGTGCCGTACGAACGTACGCGGGCCAGCAGTTGTACGAAAAGAAGATACAATTCTTGCAAAAGCTGAATCTACTGGAAAGGCTTGAAATGCGTCGTGAATTTGCCACTACATCCGGTCGCACCCCGCACGAATTCAACGTCGCCACTCAAGAGCTACAACGAGCTCTGCGCCTCTACGCAAAGATCTCCAAAAGAGAAACCCAGTTTTCCGCATCGCTTAGCTTCCCCAAAGAGCGGTCCGACAGTCCTTGAACAAGAGTGGTCATCGGTTTGCATCTGCGCATCAAGCATTCGATAATCACGCGACAAGGTTTCACACCGAAAGTGAAACACTTGCTGAACCGTTCCCGCTCCGTCCATTCAGATGTTCAGCCAGATGATCAGCACTTCACAAAGCCTACTACAACGCTTACGCGGCGGCACCGAAACACAAAGCTGGAACCGATTCGTGCGTCTGTATACGCCGGTGATCTACAAGTGGGTGCGGAGGAAAGGCATTTCCGCCGCCGATTCGCACGACCTTGTGCAGGACGTTTTTCGGTCGTTGATTCGTACGCTTCCCAAATTCGAGACAACCGGTAGCTTTGGGAACTGGCTTCGCAAAATAACCACCAACAAATGTCGTGACTATTTTCGCCGACAATCGGCTCGAAAAACTACCGCGATGCCAGACATCAATGTGTCGACAGGCGACAACGTGGAAGCTTTCGCTGAGCACGAATACCATCGAAGCTTGGCCAAGCAAGCTCTGCAAATGATGCAGCACGAGTTCGAAGAAACAACGTGGAAGGCTGCGTGGGAGCACATCGTTTCGGGGCGTTCGGCGAAAGACATTGCGGACGAATTGGGCATTTCGACAAACGCCGTTTACGTCAACAAGAGCCGAGTATTGCGTCGCTTGCGTGCTGAATTGGACGGACTGTGGGAATAAATGGAAAAGTGGTGACAGGTATTTGGAATCCGTGCGTTTAGTTGGGCTGTACGAGCCTGAATGAATTTTCGAGAGCAAACATGACAATCAACCAATGCCTTGACGAAACTACCGCATCGAAACTTGTACTGGGGACCCTCCATCCCGAGCAGGCCTCCGAATCGGAAGAACATTTGCTGAAGTGCAATAGTTGCCTGCAACTCGTTGAATCAACGATGGCTCAGGACGGTTTGGTCGCCGCATTGCAATCATCCGAACCGCAATCCAATTCGCTTGACTCAGAAGTCGAAGCCATCGTCGAAGATCTGGACCTACTCGCCCAGCCCGCGCAAACCGCTGCGAGTGCATTCGCCGAAGTCGAGCCGCTGCTTTGCGACACCGATTTCAAGGGCCAGCTTGGACACTTTGCGAACTATCGCATTTTGGAAATCCTGGGCGCCGGGGGAATGGGAATTGTCTTGAAAGCGGAAGACGAAGTGCTGGGACGGACGGTAGCCTTGAAACTGATGCGGCCTTCACTGGCGGTCAACGAGCAAGCGAAGCAACGCTTTCGACGCGAGGCAAAAGCGATCGCTGCGTTCGAACACAACCATATCGTCACTGTCTACGACGTCGAAGAACACAACGGAACACCGTACTTCACCATGGAATGGCTCGAGGGCGAGTCACTACGTGATCGATTACAGCGAGCCGAAAACATCTCGACGGAACAGGCGCTTCGCATCACTCGTGAAATCTCGAAGGGACTTGCCGCCGCTCATGCACGAGGACTGCTGCATCGCGACATCAAACCTGACAACATTTGGCTGCAAAGCCCCAACGATGACGTCAAGATCCTGGACTTTGGGCTGGTTCATTCGATCGAATCAAACGCTTCATTGACACACAGCGGAGCCATTGTCGGCACCCCGGAATACATGGCACCCGAACAAGCGTGCGGCGAAGCGATCGATCAACGCTGCGATCTTTTTAGCGTTGGCTGTGTGCTGTACCACATGCTAACAGGGCGTCCGCCATTTCACGGTAAGAACGTCGTAGCGACGCTCGTAGCAATTTCGAACGCGAAGATCGAGTCGCCGCGTCACATCGAGCCTAGCGTGCCTGAACATGTTTCGGACGTCGCCGTCAAATTGCTACAGCGAGATCCCGAGCTACGCTTTGAATCGGCCGAAGTATTGACGAGCGAAATAGAAAAGCTTGAGCGGGACTACACAATTCTGCAAACTCGTGGAGAGAGTTCTTCCAAGCGTGGATGGTTCTGGCCTGTCCTGTTGGCTTTAGGCACAGCTGCTGTTTTCGCCGGTGTAATTGCTGTGAAAACGAACAACGGCACGCTCTACATCGACACAGGAACGAACGAGGCTGTCACCGCAATCGTCACGGGAGAAACCGTTGAATTGCGAGACAAGGCATCCAAGAAAAAGTACACGCTGTCTGTTGGTGCAAGTCAATTGAAGCCAGGGGAATATGAAATCGTGACCAAGGAAGACGGCAGCGATCTCCAGTTCTCTTCACGAGAGTTTCAAATTCGTCGAGGTGAGCATCAGGTCGTTCGCGTTTGGCTCGATGACGCAAATGGGAAGGTAGCTTTTTACAAAGACAAGTACGGTCAAGATGCGATTGATCATCAAACATATCGAACACAAAAGATCCTCAAGCAGCTAAGAGAAAGCAAATCGGCGCAGGCGGCAACCGTCGGCCGACTGCAAAAGTTGGTGAAGACACTCGCGAAGAACTTGGACATAACCGTTGACGAAAACGGTCGCACAGTTGCTACTCCGGAACAAACACTCAAGAAAACTCTTGATGCGATTGCCGCAACCGAATTCGAAATTGACGACTTAGCGGCAGCCATCGAAACGCAAGAAACTCAGATTGAAATGGGCGACATTCACCTGGATTTGGTGTCGGAGGCCAGCATCCCCGAGATCGAGAAACTGCGAGAGAAACTTCGCGTCAAAGAACAGGCCTTAGCGAGAATCGAAGCGAACGTTAGAAATGGAAAAGAATCGAGTGCGTACATTAACACAAAAAAAGAACTGGAAGAGTTAAAGGATTCGGTCCCGCCCCTGATTCATGAATTGAAATACGACGCAGCCAAACAGTATTCTGGCTATCAGTTGTACGAGAAGAAAACACAGCTTTCGCAAAAGCAAAACCTACTGGAACGACTTCGCGATCGCCGCAAAGAATTGGAGGCCAAAATGCAAGAAGAGGGGAATACTCGACACGAGTTCCAATTCGCCAGCGAAGAATTGCAACGAGCTTTGGCCCTGTTCGCGAAGATCTCAGAACGCGAATCGGAGTTATCCGCTACCGTCGGCTTGCCCAGAGAATTGGCGGATGAATTGTGGGGTGACAAAACCCAAGCCAAACAGCCCGAATCCATTATTGGCTCGAAAGCAAAGCGGCGGTAGTCAAAAACAGCCTGTGTTTTGCTTGCTACAGTGGGCACTACCGAGTCAATGGCCACCCTCATCCGGATCGTTCCACGTTTGCGCCATCATCATTGCTACGCGAGCTGGCATCGCGAATCGCTTGCGAAGAAAATCCACGGCAACCGATCTCGATTGTGAATCAGCGAGCAGCAGTTCGACCATTTCGAATTCAGATTCCGTTAGTTTCGATTTTGCTTCTGCGAACATGATGTGCTCCCGTGACAGTTACGTGCTATTTTGAAAGACGCATAGCGAACGAATTCCTTACGAGGAAACGCTACCGACAGTTCGGGAAGCGTAATGCTGGCAGAGGTGTTACACGAAAAACCCGAACAAACGAAAACCCTCGGAGAAGGGACTGTATTTCAAGCCACAAACGACCCCTGGGCTTAGGAGTCACTCGTCCTGGTCATCCCAGATTGCGCAAAATCACCGTAATCGAAAAGGCCTTGGCATGATGATTTGGAAACGCAGAGACGCCGTTCGCAGAGAAAGAGATGCCGCAGAAAACCTCTGCGCTCTCCTGCCTCGGCGTTTCAAACCCCGACACAATCGACACCCAAACAATTTTGAAACACAGAGGCACAGAGATCACAGAGGGCGTGCCGAACCAAAACTCCGTGCCTCCGTGCCTCTGTGTTATAAATCTGAGCACCGAAAACGATGAAACCTGAAGAATTCCAGACACCATCGCCGACCAACTCGGCGAGTGGTTGGAAGCTGAATCCACGCAAAAGCTCAAGCAGCAATGCAGGCATTAGGCGGCGCGGACGACTGTGGGAGACAGAGTTCTGAATCCGAGGCTGGGGAGCGGCCGGCCTGGGCTTTCGCACCTGTTTGTTGATGTAGGAAACAGACTCTTTCGGTAATTCTTTGCCAACGATTTCAAGGGAAGCCTCCGTCTCATCCAAGACAACATTCAGCGGTTTGAGTAACACGATTTGCCGAAGTCCTTTTTCACTCAAAGGGCTTTTCGTGATCCACAATTGGCCGAGTTTGCAATCTTCCGGTACATCGTCGTAAGGAGCCGGAAACTGTTTCTTACTCGATAGCGATGACAAGCCAGTTCCCGTCACTGACGTATCACCCACGTGCAGATTGTACAACGACTCCATTCCCGTTAGATGACCCAGCCCTTCGTCCGTGATGCTGTCGCCTTGAAGCGTTAGTCTTTCGAGGTTTTTCATGCCCGCGAGATGGCGAAGGCCATCAGCTGTGATTGAGGCGTAGGAGATCGTTAATGCCTGTAGATTGTCGGCTTCCGCTTCCTGAAAAACACGAAGCAACTCGTCAGAAACGTTATCCCCGTGCAGCATAAGATTGCGCAGGTCTTTATGACCAAGAATCGTTTTCAAATCCTCGTTCGATAGCGGCTTCATATTGAGCAAGCGCAGGTTGCCTCCTTTGTCGATTTGCAAATCCAGTTCTTGCATACGAACCACCGCGAGTTTGTGAAGGCGATTAGCCTTGGTCGCGTTCTTGAGCCGATCGACCTGAGTGCCAAACAAAACACAGAAAATGGTCACAAAACTAAGGACCCAGAAAATCGAAAAAGACAGTGGGTTAGCCGACCCGATTTCTGCGCAACCCCATTCAGCCTTGCCTTCGCCCTTATACCAATGCGGTCGGCATTCTTGCTTGGGCGGTTTCCGAAGTCCTTCAACGAGTATCGCGACCGCGAAAGACAGCCCCAAGCAGATGGCAACCGTCAGCGCCCATCCAGGCAAGAAACGACCTGTTCCGGCAAGGAGAAATCCAAACCAAACAAGATTCAATACTGCGAGACCGACGTTTACGGTGGACGGTCGAACGTCATATCGATCAACAAGATGAGAGAGCCATTTGTAGAAATAAGGCTTGCACCACTTAACTGCTCTGGCAAGTCCGATCACCACTGCAAAAATCAACAGATAGGTAAGCACAATCATTGGAAATCCGACAACACGGCAAGAGACTGTGGCAATTCGAATCATACTCGCCTCGCGATTATAAGGCAAACGCCAACAATGCCAGCTCGTGATCCCGCGTGGTTTTCTCCAACATCCGCTTTAACGCATCGAATAGCTTTCTACGCGTTGTAGAAAGATGGTCAACACAAAGGGCACACGATGCGATTCAGTGAGCGAGACGGTCGTACGATCGAAACTTTAGCGGGCGACGCATCCAATGATGACATCATCGCGCGATGGGGTAACGGCGTGGGCTTCGCATGTATCCCGCTGATCATCGGCATCATGTCGATCGCTTTCCAAAGCACGTGGTTCATTGGCAACCGCCCGGTGCGAGCTGTTCAATACGTTGGCAAGGAAGCGATAGCGATGGGCATCATGTGGCTGGGTATCGCAGCCTTCATGCATGCTCACTATTTCTGGTCGGTTTCGCGCAGATACTACTTCGTCTCCGAACTCTTGAAGCCTTCCTCGTTGCTGTTGATTGCAGGTGCAATGGGCTACGTGGTGGTTCGAGGGTTCCTCTACACCTAATTCGATCCGACGAAACGATGGCTGGCCGGATATCCAATGCTGTCGTTGTCGTTTGTTACTTCTGGATCGCCTGAGTGGCAGATAACCAGATCTGCAGGCCCTCTTGCCCGGAAACCACATTTTCGCGACACTAGGGGATTACCCAGTGGACAGCGGTGGCTTGCTGGGGTGTTGAATTTTAGAAGAACAAGTTTCGTTGTCGTATCGGATGCCGCCCGACTTCAACACAACGTCCGACGCATTTGCGCCGGAGGAGTATCTGCATGGGTCGTTACACTGGACCAAAAGCCCGCATCAACCGTCGTCTCGGTTCACAGATTTTCGAAAGCGCCGGAGCCGTTCGTGCTCATGATCGCCGAGACCACCCACCCGGAATGCGAACTCGCGTTCGTCGTCCTTCGAACTACGGTCTGGCTTTGATGGAAAAGCAAAAGATCAAGTACTATTACGGCTTGGGTGAAAAACAACTTCGAATTTACTTTGATAAAGCTGGGCGTCAGGCTGGCAACACAGGTGAGAACCTATTGCTGCTTTGCGAACGACGACTCGATAACGTCATTCGTCGTGCTGGCTTCACGAAGACACGACCACAAGCCCGACAGGGCGTAGTTCACGGTCATTTTCAGGTGAACGGTGTCAAAACGAAATCGCCATCGTTCCGCGTTCGTGCCGGTGATGTGATTACGATCCGACCTCGCACAAACCTGCAAACAATTTACCGCTCCAACATGGAAGAGACTCAGGTCGAGTCGATGGAGTGGCTGGCCGTCGATCGCGAAACTTGCCGAGCGACGCTCCAAGGCTTACCCGGACCGAGCGATATCAGCTTGCCTGTTGACGTCAACATGGTCGTCGAATTCTTGTCGCGTTAGTGCGACTTTGCTTTTTCGATTCATTTGCCGATTAGAACGCAACGCAGCGATTGCTTGACTCAATTGTCAACCAATCGCGTGCCCTGGTGAACACGATTGTTGCCTGCGTGTCTATCACGTAGAAACAGCAAAAACAGACTGAGCATTAGACCTACCTTAGTTAGAGCAAACTATGCACTCTCAACTCGTCGTACTGGGTGGCGGACCCGGTGGATATGCGGCTGCGTTCACCGCGGCAGACTCTGGATTATCTGTAACTATCGTTGAAGCTGACTCACGCCTTGGTGGCACTTGCCTGTTGCGCGGATGCATTCCATCAAAGGCACTGCTGCACGTGGCGCGAGTAATTTCTGAAGTGGAAGAACTCAACGCCGAATGGGGCGTTGAGTTTAGCGAGCCGCAAATCGACATCAACAAAGTCCGTGCGAGAAAAGACCAAGTCATCGAAAAGATGTCCGGTGGATTGAAGCAACTTGCAAAGAAACGCAACGTCACGGTGATCAACGCGCGAGGAAGCCTGGTCAACAACACGACTCTTGCACTCGAAGGCGACGATCCTTCGATCCCTGAAGGTGGGCAAATCACATTCGACAACTTGGTACTTGCCACTGGTTCGACGCCTGCAATGCCAGGCTCTCTGGCCGTTGACTCTGATCGAGTCATGGACTCAACGGGCGCCCTTCGCCTGGAAGACATCCCCGAAACATTGCTCGTCGTCGGTGGCGGCTATAT
>CAYNJG010000256.1:0-10399 GCA_964397295.1 uncultured Pirellulaceae bacterium | reverse complement strand
ATCTTGTACGTTATTCACCGTGACGGTGACCGTCGCGGTATCCATGCGACCACTTGCGTCGACCAACGTGTACGTGAAAGTGTCGGTTCCAAAGAAGTCCGGATCGGGCGTATAGTCAATCGTGCCGTCGGGCAGAACGGTAATTACACCGTTGTTGGGTGCCGTCGTAGATTGAATATTGAAGGCCCCTGACGTTGGCAAATCATCGTTCGCCATCACGGCAATGTTGATAGGTGTTTCTTCGTCCGTCGTTTCGAAATCATCGATTGCGTCGAGCGGACCTATCACCGGCGGAGAAACGTCGATGAAGACAGTTGCGGTATCGAACCCTCCGTTTCCATCGGAGACTTGATATTCGAACGAGTCGGTTCCGAAGAAGCCATTATTCGGAATGTAAACAAACGATCCGTCTGGATTCAACGTTACCACCGTGCCGCTCGAAGGACCACTGAGTGGACCGGTGGATGTCAACGAGTCCATTTCGATGTCGCTGTCGTTGTTAAGAACTCCGTTCGCAGCGTTGACGGTAAGCGTCGTATTGCCAAGGACCGCATGAAAATCATCAACAGCAACCGGAGGATCATTGACCGGTTTGACTTCAATATCAAACGTTGTTGTCATCGAATCCGTATCAGTGACTCCGCCGCCCACATCTTGCCAATCGACGTCCATCGTGATCGTGAAAATGCCACTTTCGTTGGGATTGGCTCGGTAGATAAGACTCGCTTGATTCCAACCGGTAATGTTGACCGACTGGTTGCCAGCCGACGAGACAAACGTATTCGTCCCATCGGAAAGTGTATGACCGATCGGAACAGCAGAAAGCGTGAGACCTGTGATCGTTTCACTTCCGTCTTGATCGACGAACGTCGGCGTCACCAAACCGCTGATATCGATGTCGGTATCTTCGTCATCACAGGTGTGAAACGCATCAAACGAGATCGGATCAATGACCGCCTCAACCCTAACCTGTGTCGTTTCCACCTCATCACCAATGATGATACTGACGTCGATCGGCGTCGTCCCCGAAACATGCTCGTCGGGAAAAAAGAAGAGGCCGCCCAGGGCTTCCTGAATGGTGAGATCCCAATTTCCAGTTGCTGTGTTGAGCGAACCTTGGTTGAACGTTCCGCCAACCGGAAATCCTGACAGTTCGAATGGCGCAGAACCATACCACTCAATCTGTCCGCCAGCAAAGTAGTCGAGAAAGGTTTGCGTCCCTGCATCGCTATGCGTTGAGAGTTCCAACGTGGTGCCGCCGTTGGTCAGATTGAAGCCGCCATTTCCTGCAAACCTGTCGTTGAATTGGTTGATTGTGGTGTGGTTACTAATCGAATTGGGGTCTTCAAAAAACACAGTGCCAAAGTCGGTGCTATCCCACGCAACGAAATCGACGATGCTACTTGCGCGGACCATGTACCAAGTACCGCTGCTGGTGCCATTGACCAGGTCGATAACGGCAAACCCCGCGCCCATGTTCTCGTTCGTGTCACTGGAGCGAGTACCATTCAACGAAAGGTTGAGAACCCCGAGCGTCGCATTCGTCGGGATGTCGAATTCCAATGTCTGAGGCAAATCGGCTGGGTCGGTATCCCAAAATTGATAGTCTGTTGAATCGCCCAGTATTTCAGCGGAGGAACCAACATTCCGGCGTTCGTAGTACTCAACCGTAACAAGTGAGTTGAAGTTTTCGGCGAAACTGTCTTCTCGGTCGATGACCAAGTTTCCGCCGCTCACATAGATCTGCGGATCATTGAGCGTACCAACCGTCTCGGCGGTATCACCTACAACCGTGGACGCCGACAACACCGAACCAACCGCCGCGGATGAAACGTCGTAATCCTGGAACGCATAGGTAACGACTCGGTCGTCCGTCTCGCCCCTCTCCGCCGCTACCGTTCCCGAAGCTGTCAACGTGTTGAGGTCGATGTAGATGCGGCTATTACCTTTGTTCTCCACCTGTGCATTACCTACAGCAGTTGCCGCGTCAGCGATACTTACTATTAAGAAGTCGGCTGCCGCAGGAATCGCCAACGATACGTTGGCTTGATCGCCTTCCTCGCGAACGTCTGATGATGTTTGAATGAATTCGGCACTGCTTGTTGCGTTCGTCAGAAACTCAACATGATAGGCCGTTTGCAGCTGGTGATTCTCGGTGATTTGCAACACACCGTTCGTAACCGAAAACGTCGGATCAATGTTGTTATCGGCGTCGCCAGTAATCGTGCCACCGCCGGAATGAATCGACGAACCGAGTGGCGCTTCTGTCCAGCCAAACTGATCGCTTCGAGCAGGGCCTTGATCGATGATGTGCCAGATGTATCCGTTCGATGTTTCCGAATCCAGGTCGATACTCACGTTCAGCGACTGGTAGTCATCATTGCGAACATCATTGGCAGCCGTGCCGATGTCGCGTGTCGAATAACCCGTAATCTTAATCGCAGTGCTGCCAGCGGGAATTAAAAAGTCGGTCGTAGTCGTACCGGCAGTACTTGCACGGAAACCGATATCGGTATCGATGATGTCGCGAAGAGTACCACCCGACGTAATTGCCGGATTCAAGGTTAGCCCAAGATCGATTGCCGTATCTTCCAGTCCCGATGCAGTTGGAAAAACGGAGAAGTTATCCGGCGCCACCCTTGTCGCTAGTCCAAAGTATTCTCCAGGTTGAAGATCGATGCCGTGGAAGAAAACCAACCCGTTCGCCGCGTCATATCCACTGGCAACCAACGTCTCCGTGTTTGTTCCGGAAAGATCAGACTGGTCTGAAACGATAATACCGAACTCGGCAGCAATACTTCCCGTTATGCCCGGAATCCCATTGATGTCAAACACAAACGTGGACTCGCCAACATCCGCTGTTTCCGAGTACTGCCAGATACGTTCCAGCATCTGCGCGACGCGAAACGGTGTGCCACTGGTAGTGACGGTTGTCGGAGCACCATTATTGGTGAGCGAAACTGTACCAGCACCCGAGTTCTCTGCGTCTTGTACCGTAACGATGCCATCAGTCGCTTCGACGGCCAAGGTTCCGGCGAAAGCGCTGCTTTGCAACGAAGCTGATTCGACACGGCCGATCGACAGCTCAAGCTCCCAATCGGCGCCGAGTTCCCCGTTGCCCGTCAGATCGTTCGATGCTGCGACGTCTGCTCCAGTGAGTTCGCTCAACTGTTGCGCGGCATGTAGTCCAGCCGTTCCGCGCCCGAAATTACAGCCGTAGATCAGAAAGTCGGCGTCTGCTGAGAGACTATTGCGGATGATTTCCAAGTCGGCCGCGTGGTTGGATCGCATCGAGTCGACGGTGAGCGTTGTGTTGCCGAGTTGCAACTGAGCTTCATCACCGTGAGAGATAACGTGAATCGCGGAAATGTTCGAGCGACCATTTAACACTTCTGCGATCCGAGACAGACCGTTCTCATCTGCATCAATGAAGTGGATTTCAAGTAAGCGATTGTTGTCTGAGCTCGTTCCGTAATCGCGCAGGCGTTCGGCGAGGTCTTGACCGTTTTCAATCGAGCGATCGACAAAGATAAGTTCGGCAGACCGGTCGTGCGTCGCTGCCGAATCTACGCTTTCGATCAAATTTTCGGGCGGCAATTCGAACGCTGGAACCGGCGCAGCGCTAAAAAGCAATCGATTTTCTAACGACTGAAGAAGAATAGAACGCTTCTTGCGACGCCTTGGTAAGCCAGCTCGACGGTTGTTTTTTTTATTGCGTCGCATCGGTCTTTGCTCCATTCCCTTTGCTAGCACTAGCTAGCTGCATCAAATGGATCGACCGGTAAGGGGATTATTAATTTGTCTATCTCAGCCAGACTACGCAACCGCGAAAACAGGTACCATGTGACGCAAAAGCGTTGTGCAGCTTCGACTTACCGCAATCCACTAGCAGACTATCCGGTAGATTCTGACTAGTTTGCCAAGTCGATTAGCTGTCTTTATCAAAGCCACTCATTGGCAAACTTGGCAAAACTGTTTGTGCAAAACGGCTCAATCGATCAAAACGGTCTATCCAACACCCAATCTCAAACACCCTCGCTATACGAATGCACAAACCACAACTGCTAGTTTCATTTTGCATCTCTTGGCTATTGCTGACCTGCGCTTCATCCCTGGGTCAACAGATCAATGATGCAATTCTATTTCACGCGACATTCGATGCGTCGCACGATGCGACCTTGGCGAAAGGCGATTCGCAGATCTACACAGCCGAATCTATGAAACGCGAAAAAACGAAACCGGGTCTCCATACCGATGCCGTGGAATGGCGCCGCACTGGCGGGCGAAAGGGTGGAGCGTTGTTCTTCACGAAAAAGTCGAAGCAGCTTGTTTACTTTGAAGCGAATAGAAACGTGCCGTTCGACAAAGCGAAATTTCGGGGAACCGTTTCATTTTGGATGCAACTTTCTCCCAAAGAAGATCTGCCGGAAGGATTCGTTGATCCGTTGCAGATCACGGATAAAAAATGGAACGACGCATCATTCTTCGTCGACTTCGACAAAGAAAAAGAACGTGAGTTTCGGCTTGGGGCGTTTTCAGATCACGCTTTTTGGAACCCCGACAAACGGAACTTCGATAACATCCCCAGAAAAGAACGCCCTATGGTGTTCGTTAAAGACTGGCCGTTCACGCGAAAGACATGGACGCACGTCGCTTTTACTTGGGACGCCTTCAATACCGGGAAAGAAGCAGCTGCAGAACTTTTTCTTAACGGTGAATCCCGCGGCAAGCTCACAAGAAAGCAACAGTTTACCTGGGATCCATCAAAAGCCGTCATCATGCTCGGCATCAACTACGTTGGCGGCTTAGACGACTTGGCGATCTTCGACCGAGCTCTTTCGGCTGAAGAAATCAAGCAAATCGCAAAGTAGCGATTACCGATCGTCCGGTGCCAGCGTAATATCGACCATCAAGTCCACCGCAATTTCCTCGAGTGACTTTTGAAGGTCGTCGATGTTGATGTCGGCTGGCAATCGTAATGCCGCGTGAGCTCGGAATAACGCGGCACCCGAGTTCGGCGCACCTTGCAGTTCCGTTTGAAATTCTTCGACGTTTACTTGCTTCTCAGCGAACACTCTCGTGAGTTCGCTGACGATGCCAGGTCGATCGTTGCCGACCAATTCCATCCAAACGACAGTTACATCTTGGACTTCATCGGTCTCGTCACGTCGCGCAACGATACTAAGACCATTTTCTTCGAGACCTTCGAGCCGCTTGATCAGTAAATCGACGTCATCCTTTTTTACTTCGACTCGCACAATGCCAGCAAAATGCCCCGCCAAGTGCGACATGCGACTTTCAAGCCAATTCGCATTTTGTTCGCTGACGATCGTCGCAACGGCTTCGACAAGTCCCGGTCGATCCGGACCTAGCAACGTCAGAACTAATGAAGGCATGTTTTTCTCACTTAGGGTAGAAGTCGTTTGAGTTGTGTCCACGTCCGAGTATTCGCAACGTCGTCTTTTTCGAGTCCGGCACGTCGAGCTTGCAATACGCCGTAGCGCATTACATCCATTCCGTTTGTGCTATGCGCGTCGGTACTGATCACGATCGGAATACCACGTTCCTTTGCCATCGCACAATGAATATCGTGCAAGTCGAGACGCTTCGGTGCCGCATTGAGTTCCAAGAACTTTCCGAACTCAGCCGCGCTGTTCATGACCGCTTCCATGTCGACATCATACGGCGGCCGTTTGTTGATCAGCCGCCCAGTAGGATGAGAGATCGCCGATACGTGCGGATTCTGAATTGCGTCTAAAATGCGTCCTGTAATTTCGTCGCTAGACTGCTGTTGGCCATAGTGAATGCTGGCCATGACCCAATCGGCCTGCTCGAGGACTTCGTCAGGAAAATCCATGCCGCCCTTTTCGAGGATGTCGCACTCGATTCCCTTCAACAACGTGAAGCTCTTACCAAGCTGTTTATTGATGTCATCGATTTCCGCCCATTGCTCAAGTGCTTCTTCGGGCTTCAATCCGTTTGCCATCGACACGCGTTGCGAATGATCCGTGATCGCAATGTATTTGATCCCGCGAACCTTAGCAGCCTCAACCATTTCCATGATCGAGGCTTTGCCATCAGTGGCGGTCGTGTGCATGTGCAAGTCGCCTTTGATGTCTTTCAAGTCGACCAATTCTGGCAGCTCGCCCTGCTCTGCCCAATCGAATTCATGTCTAGCTTCGCGCAGTTCGGGCGGAAATTCGGGTAGATCGAGAACCGCGTAGACGTCTTTTTCGGATTTACCCGCGACGCATTCGCCCTCACTGTCGCCTTCCGTACGGTAGACGCCCCATTCGTTGACCTTCAAACCCATCTGCTTTGCTCGCCCGCGCACAACCACGTTGTGTTCCTTCGAACCAGTGAAATACTGCAACGCTGCACCGAACGATTCTTTGGGCACCACGCGTAGGTCGATTTGCAAACCGCTGTGCAACCGCACAGACATTTTCGTGCCACCTTGCACGACGACTTCGTCCACCTCTGAAAACTCACCAAAGTGCTTCATGACTCGATCACCGTCTTCGCAAGTCACCAACACGTCGAGGTCACCGATTGTTTCCTTACGTCGTCGGTAACTGCCAGCCATTTCCATCTGGTGAATCCCAGCGCACGTTTCCATGTGAGCCAGCAATTCTTGAGCGATCTCGTCGGCCTGTGACCACGGAATTCGAGTTTGCGATGCCGCGGACTTCGCATATTCGATGCCGGCGAGGATCACCTTTTCCGTTTTCGCACCGAAGCCTTTGAGATCACGAACTTCTTCGGCTTCGCATGCCTCTTTGAGCTGATCGAGTGATTCAATTTTCAACTCTTTGTGCAGCACCGCTGCTTTTTTGGGTCCGAGTCCGGGAATGCGAAGAATGGCGAATACGGATGCTGGAATTTCTTCCTTGAGTTCCTCATGCATCGGTAGCTTTTTAGTTTCGATCAGCGTCTCGATCTTTGCCGCCAAATCTTTGCCGATTCCATCGATATCGGTGAGCTTCTTTTCTGACTTAACGAAAGAAGCAAGTGACTCGGACAAGTTGCGAATCGTGCGTCCACCGTTTCGATAGGCGCGGAGTCGAAACGGATTCGCACCCTTGAATTCAAGCAAATCGGCTATTTCTTCGAAGACGTCCGCAATACGTTGGTTGTTCATTCCGATTTCCCGTCAAACGCTTTGGTCGCTTCTTGTATCACCGTATGAACCGCCAAGTTTTCACGCTTCGCAATTTCGGCACAAGCATCGTACTCAGGACTGAAACGAACGGAGCCATCGGGTTGCGAGACTTTCTTTCCCGCCACTTGGCCCCACGAAGTCTCTACCACATGCGGCTCTCGCACCAGCACAGATCGTTGTGCAGTCCAACGACGAATACCCAGCGTTGACGTTTCGCGGAATAGTATCGCTTCCAATTCGGATCGCAATTCCGCCGAACATAAAACGGTCAATTTTGTGCCGGGTCGGTTCTTCTTCATTTGAATGGCGGAGGTGTAAGCGTCTAGTGCACCAGCCTCGAACAACAAATCAATCGTGTGTCCTATCACTTCACCCGTTACATCATCCAGATTCGTTTCGATCACTTCTACTTGATCACCGGTCGTCGATGTGTTCGCCGTGCCAACAATCATTCGCAAAACGTTTGCTTGCTTGTCGAACTCCTTGTCACCAGCGCCAAAACCGATGCTCTCGATTGCCATCGTTGGTAGAGGGCCAAATTCCGTGGCCAGTGTCGCAACAATTGCGGCTCCCGTCGGAGTCGTGAGTTCTGCTTCGACATCACAGGGCGCGAGCGGGATTCCTTTCAACAGTTCTGCCGTTGCTGGGGCCGGCACGCTCACGCGACCGTGCGCGATTTGGATGAATCCGTGCCCCGTTGGAACGGGCGAACACGCGACGCGGTCAACACCCAACAAGTCGAAACCGATCGCCGCTCCGACGATATCGGCGATCGAATCCACCGCTCCGACTTCGTGGAAGTGAACCTTCTTCAACGTCGAACCGTGAACTTTCGCTTCGGCTTTCGCGAGATTCGTGAAGATATCGTTGGCCAATTGCTTTTGCGAAGCAGTGAGCGTGCTTCCATCGATCATGTCCGTGATGTGATGAAGATGTCGATGAGCGTGTTCTGGCTCATGCTCGACCGTCAAGTTCGTAGCTCGAAAACCGTGACGCTTGACTTCTTCCACTTTTAATTGACATGAAGGAAGACCCAGCGAATCGATGCCCTTTTGGATTTCCGCGAGTTCAACGCCAAGATCGACGAGCGCGCCGAGCGTCATGTCACCACTGATTCCGCTCATGCAATCGAGGTATGCGATTTTCATTCTCTATTTCGGCCTGGCGTCATTTTGAGTTTTGCAATCTTGTAAGGCCTCAATTCTACGAATTCGTTCCAGCTGCGTAAGCCATCGCCGAACTTTGCCGAAAACACGCTGCTTGCATTGAATTCGCCCACCCATTCGACTTGACCGCCGTCACCGATGGCACCTAAAAGACTTGGCCTCAGATAATGACACATCTGATTGAGTCGTCCCCGATCTGCCTGGAGTTCGCTTTGAAACCGAGACCGTCCAAACAGCTGGCAATCGCATCCGGTATGCAATTGCGAATTCTGCTGATCTGCGAAACGGTAGATGAGACGCCTCACACCGGACTGTTTCGCTTTGAGAATTGCGAGACCGTTAAAACGACCTTCAACGACGCGGTGAAGTTGCTTCGTCATCAGTCATTTGACGTAGCCATCGCGATGGTCCCAAACCCAACGCAGTTGCATGCGTTACGCGCAGGCGCTCCCGAAAACTTGGCGATCGTTGCGGCAGGGCCAGAACCGGTAGAGACAGCAGCAGTGCAATTCTGCCAATCGCTTGCTGACGAGTACCTTTGTCTGACAACCCTGAATTTGGAACACGTAAAGTGGACGGTTCACCGCGCTGTCGAACGACGGCAGCTGCTTCTCGACGCGCTGCAACTTCGCTCCGCTCGAACGCAGTCAAGAGATGAAGACTACCACGCGGCCATTCATCAAGTACGCGCCCTTCGCTCCGCAATGCTCGAGCACCCCGAATCCACGCCAACGCATCCGCCGGAATGGTTGATCGCCAAGCTGAGCGATCTGTTGAAGGCCTACGTCGTGTCGGTTTCTTCGAGTCTTCACGGCGAAGTTGAAACGTTCGTTGAAGGCCTATCGCAAAGTGGTGTCACGATGCACGAGACGCTAATGGCTCATTCACTGGCAACTGAGCAGATTCTGTTGGGGATCGGAAATCGCCCAGGCTGGCACGCTTTTGGACGAAGCCAGATCCTAGCTTTGCAACTGACAATGTTTTTTTTCAAATCGTCGAAACCCGATGGCGAATTATCTGGTACGTATCTGTGTGAGGCGACCCTCGCAAACGCCACGCAAGTTTGACTTGGTATCGGTGCCTCCAAACTGCGGCCTTCAGGAACAATTCTCGACGCTGCCTTCTTCCCAGGATCATGAGGCGGATGGTTTGCTTGCCTACTAATTCGCGTCTGACGCGACTATACTCGCGTCTGGCTTCCAAACCGCGAGCAGCGGTCCCCCACTGAATCTCAAAACGAGTCACAGAAGATGAAGAAAAAAGCACCGGCTTTCTCCCTACGCTATAACCTCACGGGCTTGATTGCGGCAGCGATACTTTGCCAGCTTGTCGGCTGCGGCGGCGTTGATGAAACGCAAATGATCGCCGATCTCAAGGCACTCAACGTGCTGGTTTCCAAAGACGTCAACGGCAAGGTCAACTCGCTCAACAATTTGCCAGCAGATGCAGAAAACCTCACAAAGGCGATCGACATCATCGCGAAACTTGAGGGTCCGCGAACGGTAACAATGTTGGACGCAAGTCAGCTAACGGCCGAGCATCTTAAGGTACTCGCCGGCCTATCGGATCTCGTTCAACTAGAGTTCCACAATGCTCCGCTCGACGACGCTGCGATCAAGCCGTTAGTTGGACACAAAAAACTAGAAGCGCTTTACCTGATCAATTCACCGATCACGGCAGCTGCTATGGAAGACTTCGGCAAAATCCCGAAGTTAGGACTGCTGGGCATTTCGGGTACAAAAGTGGACGGTGGCTACGAACACCTCCACAAGCTAGAAAAATTTGAGTGGATCATCATTGGTGGTCTAACGATCGACGATGAAGATGCCAAGAACATCTCCGAGATTCCAACCGTGACTCACGTGACCATGGAGAACACCGTAATCAGTCCGGCTGGACTCAAGATGATAAAGAGTAATCCTAAATGTAAGGTCGATGGTACCAGCATCGATCCCGCCGCGGCTGGAGCGAGTAATTAGCACGCCCAGCGATCGGCATCACGCCATGTGCACGGATCGCCGGCGGATCGTTTACCTGCTTTCGTTTCTTGTTACGGAAAAGCCATGAACTC
>CAYNJG010000255.1:0-10516 GCA_964397295.1 uncultured Pirellulaceae bacterium | reverse complement strand
ATCTGGACTGGTTCGCGGTCGCTTTCATCCGACACGAGGTGACTTGTATGTGTGCGGTATGTTCTCGTGGGCAGGCAGTCGACAGGCACCAGGGTGTTTCCAGCGCATACGCTACAACGACAAACCAGCTCACTTGCCTACAAAGGCCGAGTTCAGCAAACAACAAGTGCGTCTGACGTTCAGCCACACACTCGACGCAAACTCTGCGAACGCCCCTGAGAACTTTTCACTTCGAACTTGGGATTTAAAGCGAACGCCGAACTACGGTTCCAAACACTACAATGAAAAAGAACTAGACATTGATAGCGCGGCATTGGCCGACGATGGCAAGACACTCACCTTGACCGTTCCCGACTTGAAAACCACCTGGGGGCTTTCGATCGAATACGAACTCAAGGGTAGCAACGGCAGACAATTCAATGGCGAGCTACATGGGTCGATTCACAATTTGCCGTAATTAAACGGACTTCGGCCAGAGCCTCTAAATTCACCAACTGAGCCTGTTATCAGATATCTAACTTCAAAAAAGGCAACCAAGATGAAATCGGTCATCGCAAGATTAACTATCGTCACAATCACGTTGGCTGCTTCGCTCGCTTTCGCCCAACATCCTCCGGGGTTTCACGAGTTGCAAATCGGCGAATCGGCGCCCGACTTTACGTTGATGGGAATCGACGATCGCAAATGGAGCCTCTCCGACTTTTCAAAACACAAAGTGCTCATGATCTATTTCACATCCAACCATTGTCCCGTTTGCCACGCCCACGATCCGCGGCTTGTCGCGATGGTGAAAGAGATGTCCGGCAAAGACTTCGCGGTCGTCGCGATCAATCCGAATAACGGCGACGGACTTCGGCCCGCAGAACTTGGCTATTCCAAATACGACGACAGTTTCGAAGACATGAAACCCTACGCCAAAGATGAGGGTTTTACGTTTCCGTATCTCTACGACGGCGACACGCAAGCGACCGCCAAGGACTATGGATGCTTGGCGACTCCGCACGTTTTCATTTTTGACCAGGATAGGAAACTGCAATATCGTGGCCGTTTCGACGACTCTCGTTATCCGGATGCTAAGACAGTAACGAAGCAAGACGCTCGAGCCGCCGTTCTTGCTCTGCTTGCCGACAAAAAGGTGGAAGTCCCGGTAACCAAGCCATTCGGGTGCTCGACGAAATGGATCGAGAAAAGTAGCGGCGTAAAACGCGCACACGAAGAGTGGCTAAAAGCGGACATTACACTCGACGACATCGACGCGGCGGGCATTGCTCAATTGGTAAAGAACGACACGGACAAGTTTCGTCTCTTCAATGTGTGGTCGACGACGTGTATCCCGTGTGTCGAAGAATTTCCTGGCCTAACAAACGTTTCTCGGCGAATGGGCATGCGGAAGTTCGAACTGATTACAATCACG
Organism: uncultured Pirellulaceae bacterium; assembly: GCA_964397295.1. Taxonomy (GTDB): domain Bacteria; phylum Planctomycetota; class Planctomycetia; order Pirellulales; family Pirellulaceae; genus CAYNJG01. Next base: position 9,102 of record CAYNJG010000255.1, on the reverse strand, counting down.
ACCGACTTGCCCAACGATAAAGCCCGCGTTCGTGAGTTCCTCAGCAAGAACCGCGCGGTGTTGCCGAAGCGTTTGGCCGAGTCGCTCAAAAACGAAGGCAGAAAATCGAACAACTACCTGTTCACGGAGCCAAGCATGGACAAACTGATCGAAGCTCTCGATCCCGAATGGGAAGGCCCGCAACCTCATACGCTGTTGGTTGCACCAGGCGGTAAGACGTTGTTTCGCCATACGGGAAAGATTGAAGAAGAACTCTTGCTGTCGACGATCTTGGATCACATGACGACCGGCTACGAACCAGAAAAGAAAGCGAAACAGTAGTAGCGGTAGCTCGCCGACTAACTTCCGAAATTACTGGACAGCACAAGAAAATCGCTGAACGTCACAACGCCGTCGCCGTCGAAGTCGCCGGAGGGCCAACCTCCTTCCGTGCCGAAAGCGACAGATAGAATCAAGAAGTCGGCAAAGTTGACCTGGCCGTCGCGATTTGCATCGCCTGGCGTCGAGACCAATTCCGCACCTACGCTCAAAGCGTAGCTCCCCTGAATTCCTGACGTCACGCGTGCGATGTAGATGCCATCGTTCGGCGCGGTCCAATTGGAAATCGCCAGATCGAATTCAGACGTCGCATCGTGCACGGATGTGGCGAGCACGTCTCGCCCATCGGTCGAAAGAATCTCGACCATTTGATTTCGAAAGTCGGCGTCTTGCCCGTGCAGCTGAATGCTTAGCGGTTGAACCGCATTTGCAGAAAACGTAAATGAATCAACAGCTGGCAGCTGCCGAACGAGATTCAATCGGGCGTTCATACTGACGTCCGAACTCGTATCCGACACCTGATGCACTTCAATGGCCAATACGTTACGGCCAGATTGCAGCAAACTCGGGTCCAGCACGTATTCGCGGAAGGTCCCTTCGTTGCTGACAGTCGACAACGCAAACGTCCGATACCCGGACGCCGAGGCAAGATTATCGCGAACGACTTCTTGACCATTCAAGTAAACGGCCACGCCATCGTCATATTTGAGCTCTAAATCCAACGCTTCCAACATCGCTACATCGCCGACTTCAAAGTCGTGCCGGAAATAGAACGTTCGATTGCGAACTCCACTCTCCCCATTTTCGTCGAGTTCGGTTCGTTCGTCGTTGTCTCCGTAGCCTAACTCGCCGCGTCCGGTCTTCCACTCGCCGTCATCGAAATCGGAAGATCGCCACGCCTCCCCCTGGTCCGAACCGTCATCTAAGTAACGCCAAACGGAGTCGCTTTCAATCAGCGGAATCGTATCTACGTTCTGTTCGCTTTGACCGATGACAGCCACGCGATCAACGCTTTCTAATGCAGGGTCGTCGAGCGAAAATGGAGTCGCTTCGCTCGCATCCGCGAATTCGAACAATAGATTCGATCCAATCTCGATCGTGTATTCTGTGGTCCGATCACCCTCGACCGTGATTTCATAGGTACCGTCTTCGGCGATGGCCGTTAGCGGCAACATCACGCTTTCACCACGCGAACCGACGATCGCCTCGCCAACTCCAGTCAGCCCAATCGTCAACCGCGACTGCCTGGATACTGGTGTTACTATCGCCGTTATGAGTTCTCCTTGCTGCGCGGAGACCAAGAATGAATCTTGATCCATTGTGAAGTTGACGACAGCGTTCTGCCTCGTACTAACGCGTGCATCGAGCGAAATCGAACCGAGTGATTCCAGTTCGACCAGTGTCGGCGCCTCATCTACTTCGCCCGTCAGCGTGTATTGACCGACTCTTCCGTACTCGCCATTGTTCCGAACGACGACCGTATAGTCGCCAGGCGCCAACTCCTCGTCGAGACTCGCGCCGTAGCTGTTCGTCGGATCATCCACCGCAACAACTTCGTCATCTTGATTGCGAATTTCCAAGACAATGTCCAAGTTCGTCCCGAACTCCGCACCGTCTGCCTGGATCGAAATTCCGCTTTGGCCTTCCGTCAACGTGAACGCAAATACATCTTCGTCCGTGTTGCGTTCGATGATGCCCGAGGCGTGAATGACCGTATCACCATCCGACAACAGAGAACTCGCGGTTTCCGCACGACTGCCATGATCGTCCGTGCGATAGCCAAAGCCATTTGCATTGCGTGCAATACGCGACATATCATCCTGCGGCGTGCCATCCGAACCAACAGGACCATCGTGCCACGTCGTGAGACCAGGACGGTAACTCACTCCCATGATGGGCGCCCAATCGCCTTCACCCGGGTTGTACTCTATCGTTTTCTCACCCGTTTCTGGATCGTAAACGCTTTGATGCCGCAAACCGAACGCATGTCCAGCCTCGTGTGAAGATACCTCCGCGATGTTCTTGGCGCTCCGTCCGGCACCGTTGGTAAATGCATAGACAACGGTGCGGTCGTCCAAGTCAAAACTACCCACGAATGCAACACCGCCCGCCGATTCGCCAAACCAGTCTTGGGTGCCAATCGCGACGTGTACCGCCCCCTCAGCGTCGCCGTAACCAAATTGAGAAGTCCCAGTCGGCCAAGCCGCATCATCGAAAAGGCTTTCCTGCCACGCAGTCCCTTGGTCGGTGCCATCGTCCAAGTACTTCCAGTCTGAACCAGCCGGAACAAGAGACGTCGCATTGCCTTCGCTATCGACTCCGTTCAATTCAAAGTCGAAGCTGACGTCCGAACTGGTATCAGACGATTGGTGGACTTCAACAGCCAATACATTTCGCCCGCCTTGCAGCAAATCAGCATCCAGCAGAGACTCAAAAAACGTGGACTCGTTATCACCACCAACAGACGAGAGTGCAAAGTCATCGAACTCCGCGTTTGCCGCGAGATTATCACGCACAATTTCTTCGCCGTTCAGATATACGGCGGCGCCATCATCTCGCAAGAGACCAAGCTCTAGCTGTGTAAAGTCCAAGGTATCGGCAACATTGAATTCGTGCCGGAAGTAAAACGTTCGCGTGCGTCCCGAGCCATCAGGCCGCACACGCAAGGAAGTTTGCTCGTCAGCATCGCCGTAACCAAACTCCGCTTGATCCAAAGGCCAGTTCGCATCATCGAAGTTTGCCGCTTGCCAAGCGTCACCTTGGTCCGATCCATCGTCGAGATATCGCCACTCAGATCCCAGCGTAACAAACGTTTCGTCTGCTCCTCCGGTCGTGCCAGTGAGTGCCAAATCGAAACTCACGTCCGAGCTAGTGTCCGACGCCTGATGCACTTCCACGGCCAGAACATTTTCGCCATCGACTAGCAAGTTGGCATCAACAGAAAAACTCCGCAACCGAGACTCTTCACTTGTTGCCGAATCAGCGAAGTCGTCGAACGCCGCATTTGGCGATAAGTTGTCGCGAACGATTTCCGTGCCATTCAAATACACCGCCGCACCGTCATCTCGAAGCAAGTCCAGTGCCAAACCGGAAACGGCACTTGCGTCCTCGACCGTAAACTGGTGGCGAAAATAAAACGTTCGCGTACGCTGACTAATCGTGACTGCCTGCCGTAGTATCGTCGTAGCATCGGACGGATCTTCCGTCGTCACATCGATATTGAACGGTGCAAAATCTTCAGCAACACGCGCCCAAGTCTCATGAATCCGACGTTGCTCTTCCGCGTCAAACGAGTCCGGATCACCGTCTAAGTCGTAGGCCGGCGTAAGCACATTCACGTTGCCGCCCCAGTTGGGCTCAAGATTGCCATCGAAATCGAGAAAGACTTTCGCGACGGCGTCTGGCAGACTGTGGAATATGGGTGGCGAATCAAGCGGGCCGATTTCTTCCGCCGCCGCGGCAACCAACTCTGACGATGGTTCTACCGTCGAAGAAAAATCGAACGGCGGAATACCGTGAAGGTCGTGCACGTCGTTGGCGCTCAACAACAAACGTTGCTCGAGACCTTCACACGCAAGCACCATTTTGCGACGAATTGAGTTCGGCCAACAAGCCGAGCGTTTTTGCATAAAGTAATTCACGTATGCCCCTTTACTCTGCGAGTTCCACCGACCCGCAACGATTAGCATAGTCCTGGGTAGAAATAAATGCGAACGGTGCGTCATCGGGATCAGCCACAGGATTGGCAATCAGCGGAATCTCACAACGCCATGAGAATCACAGCGACGTCTTGTCGTACTATTCACAACCGGGTTTAATCTTGGCTTAGTCGAATAAACCAAACACCAAATAAAGGGCGTAAAAATGGCAGAGCAAGTTGAAAGGCGAGAGTTACGTTTCGACTCACTTCACGACGCGGTCGCTGATGCAGAGCGGCTTGCACAAGGAAACGTTCGCACGACAGGCGAGCATACTTTTGGCCAGATTGTTGAACACCTTGCGAGAACCCATGATATGGCCACAGGAAAAACCACAGGCCCCACATTGCCTTTTTTCATGCGACTGATGATGCCGTTCTTGAAGGGATCGATACTGAATGCGCCAGCCAAACCGGGATTTAAACTTCCGCCCGCCGCACAAGAGTTCTTTTGGCCCGACGGTGACGTCGATGTCCAACAAGCAGTTGCTCATCTAAAACAATCGGTAGAAAACTACTACTCGAATGGACCGCTAAAAGTTCATCCCGTCTTCGGCAAAGCGACTCGAGAACAAATCGACAACTTGAATATCACTCACTGTGCCATGCACCTGAGTTTTGTTCATCCCGCTTAAAAAAGCGTTGAGGTCTTTTCCACATTCAGTACTTGCTGAATTGATTTGCCTCGCATGAAGAGCCATTCATCGGAACACAGTCGCGACGATGGCGGATCGATTCCGGCCAAGAAACGCCAGAACCCACGATGCCCAATCCTGGGCCCTTAACTCTATTTAACTGTAATGCAGTCCGCACTCTTGCTTAATCCCTCGGAAGCGTGTCTCTCGTTCTGAAACGTCGGAGGAGGAGACTGGCCGACTGGAGTGTGCGTCCCCAACCGTTTGGTAACCCTTGCTCCAGAGTGGATGTTGGGGCAGCTCAAACTTTCGCATGTATTGGTCGATGTCCTGATTCGTCCAATTCAAAATTGGGTGAACCATAAAGATCGAGTCAGTCTTTTTCGCGCGAGGAAGTTCGCTGCGATAATCGGTTTGGTCTGCTCGCAAGCCAGAAATGCGGGCTGTCGCACCTAGCGCCTCCATTGCATCTTGCATCGGCTCAATTTTGCGAATGCGGTCGTAACGATTCAGGTCCTCGACACGCTGGCTCTCCCAGAGTCTTCCATAGCGAACCTCCATTTCAGCGGGACTAATCGGTGACTTGACGACGTGGAGGTTTAGATTGAGCAGCTCAGTGAGTTGTCTCGCATAGTCGATCGTCTCTTGCGGCAGATACCCGGTGTCTACCCAAATCACCGAGATTTCAGGGCGAATTCGAGTTGTCAGGTGCAAAGTCACTGCCGACTGGATACCGAAGCTGGTGCTCATGACCAAGCCATCGTCAAATTTATTGGCAGCCCAAAGCACCAATTCTTCAGCCGAATACGTGTCAAAGCGACTCGTTGTGATTTCTTTCGTCAGCATTTTCTTCCTCGTTTGCTTGTTGAGACAGTGAGCTTCCAAATAGACACTTCTATCTAGACGCGATAGTTGCTCTTCGTCTTACTCGGCAATTTCTTTGCAATCACACTGTAATACATCACCTAGATCTAGCGTCTGAAGGTAGGTATTCGACAACCCACATGAAGTCAGACGGTCCCATCGAGATCAGCCATGTATTCGAATTACACACAAAACGTCGTGAATTCACGTCCGAGCTTTGACTTTGTTGCTGCTCACTTTGCCTGTGAGCGCGACAAATTCTCGGCGGAAAATCCAAACGGCTTTGTCAACTTCGGTTCCGCACAAAACTACCTTGCCAAGCAGGAACTGAGCCGTTTATTGCCGTCGATCCAACAGAATTCTTCCGACGCTGAATACCAGCCCTTCACGGGCATGACCCGATGTAAGGAGGCGATCGCGGTTCATCTGGAAATGTCCTGCCGAGCTTCAATTTCGCCGAACCAACTCATTCTTGGTAACGGACTCATCAGTTTGCTCGAAGCATTGTCGCTGGCGATCTGCAACCGAGGAGATCGCGTGCTGGTTCCAACGCCCGTTTTTCCCGGACTCGTCAAGGCGTTGCGGATGCGCACGGGGGCAATGGTCGAACTCGTCCAAACGAATGCGGATGACAATTTTCGCGTGACTCCCGAACTGGTTGCGAATGCGATTGAGGCAAACGCTCGCGATGGAAAACCAATCAAAGCAGTCTTGCTGTGCTCGCCGGGCAACCCGATAGGCCATGTCTACTCGCACGGAGAACTTCGCGAATTTGTCCGCATCGCTGAGCAGGCCGGAATTGCGCTGATCGTGGACGAAGTCTACGCGATGAGTTGCTTCGAGGGTGTTGAGTTCGAAAGTGCCATCGACTTTGGTTCGCAAAACGTATTCGTCCTCGGCGGACTTTCCAAGGACTTCGGCGTTGCGGGATATACGGTTGGTTGGTTGCATGGAACTAACGAACGCATCATGACGTCTGTCGCCAGTCAGTCGCACTTTTATCGACTTGCGGCGCCCGCACAACGAGCCACCGAACAAATACTTGCTCCTGAGTGGAGCACAGAATATCTCCCCAAGCATCGACATCGCATCACGGACAACTTTCAATTTGCGAAAGACTACCTGAGTGAGTGCGGCGTTGCCACGCTGGATGCACAAGCCGGACTTTGCGCCGTATTAGATCTGCGGCCGTTTATGGCTTCGAGTGAAGTGGCTTCGAGTGAAGCGGATGAGTTGCAGCTCTATCAATATCTGCTTGACGATCATCGCGTTCATCTCAGTCCCAGCGTCGGCTTTCACTGGAACCAAGCGGGTCTTTTCCGAATCTGCGTCACCACGGATGAGCGCACATTGCGTGAAGGGTTGCGGCGAATTCGCGAAGGACTCTTTTCATTGGCTCGTACAGAATCACTAATCCAGACCGCAGGAAGGTAACGTAGACATGTCCAATCCAAACACAGGTGAGTTCATCGCAAAACAGCAGTACATTGAAAACTTCGTTGGTAACGTTGTGGCGATGGTACTTCATCGACTCGACCAACAAGTCGGGCAAGAAGAACGTTACGTGCGTTCGAATGAACGTGTCGAGGCAGCAGTGTTGGAAGTCCTTCGTCCGCTCGAAACGCGATACAGCATTGACGCTGCCCAACTCGCTTCACAGTTCGCTTACGAGAAATTCGACTTAATCTTGAGACTCTGTGAGCAAGACGTCCTGCGTTACCCTCAGCAAGACCCAGCACTGGAACATATCGAGGAAGTCTTTCACGCAAGCAACGGGTTTTGGGCAACGGTTGCTCATCGGATCGCACATGCTCTCTCGGAACTAAAGGTTCCCGTTATTCCACGAGCCATTTCTCGCATCTCCCATTCGCGAACCGGAATCGACATTCATCCGCTGGCAAAAATCGCAGGCGGCCTATTCATTGACCACGGCACGGGAATCGCCATTGGTTGTACTGCCGTCATCGAAGAAAACGTCAATCTTTACAACGGCGTGGTACTTGGCACCTCGAACAAACCACGCAAGCGTACGACCGACGAAGGCAGCGTCGCAAAACGTCACCCGACGATTCGCCGCAATGTCTCGTTGTACACCAACGCATTCGTTGGAGGCGACGTGGTTATCGGTGAAGGAGCAGCGATTGGCGCCTATGCATTCGTTTGCCGCGACGTGGACGATGGTGAAGTCGTCTTGGGCAAAAAGGAAACTGAAGCCGAGCGTCAACCGGAGATCGTGTTTGACCTTGAATCGCTTGACACGGCGTTCACGAATCTATTCGACGACGAAAAAGAAAAGAACACAGACACTCAGAATCTTGCTTTGGCCAAAGAAGATAGAGCTAAGCAGGAAGAAGTACATGACTACGAGATATGAAGAACGTGCGGCTAGTGTCAGCTGGTTTATAGATTACCGAGGTAAGAAGAACGTTTCCGTTGCGTCAGATGACTACTAAGAGAATCATGAGATCGCCTACAAAGAACTTCACAAAAGGAAAAGAACATGTCTCGCTCAAAATCAAACAAATTGCGGATTCGTGCTAGAAAAGCAGACCGTACGGAGAGTGCTGTGTTTTCCGCGATCTGCTCGGACGCAAAAGATCCCGACGCTTGCCGAGCGTTCGTTGAACGACTTGAAGTCGCTTCACTGAACATCGATCGATCCGAACCATCGAAGTGAGGCGGTTCGCGCCACACCAACGACCAACTCCCCAGTTGAAATTGAAATGAAGCCCAGTGGTCCGATTCGGATCGCTGGGCTTTTTTTATTTATTCGGCAAACTTAAATGCAAACCATCAGATAGTCCTGGCCATGGTATTGTTCCGCACGAGACGCTTGTTTCCGAAATGTAATGCCGGAACACCTTTGGCCTCCGCTATGAACGAGTTCGCCTAGCAAAGCCCAGCAACAGTAGCCCCGAGATCAATAGGTAGGTACCTGCAGGCTCGGGAACGATCGTAACGCGACGCCCGACGATTGTGAGAATCTCCGCACCAAATTCCTCGCTATTGTCACCAAAGCTGAAGCTTAGTTCCTGTCCCGATTGAAACGATGCTGGTATCCCGGGCCCCGACAATAGAGAGTCATCCCTAAACGAAAGTGCGAGCTGTTGCTGCGGCGACGTCCAACTATTGATAAATACAGCATCTACCTCCGATTGAGAATTCACACATGCTTCCGGTAGTGGTGAAGCCGGCACGTCCAAGCATATGACGCGGGCGGGTGACACAATCACGTCACCCAACTCTGCGAACCAATCAACGTCCCCCGCGGAGAACGACACTTCACGAACAGCCCCCTCGTATTGATAAACGCCACTGACTCCGAGAAACGGTTCAACGCCGACAGCGGTACTATCGACCACGACTCGGCCTGTCAAATCGTCGGTAGACGACACCCCATCGCGGGTAGTCTCTACGCGACCGGCAAACTCGTAAGTGACTAGTTCGGAGTTTCCGGCGGACTGAAGTAGCAATAGGAGAAGAAGTGTTCGGTACTGCAAAGATCGATGTTTAGCCGATAATGTTTTCGCTTTCTGCATTTTAGCTCCGATGTAATGGTGAATAACAGTTCCGTCGTGACACGTATAT
>CAYNJG010000254.1:0-10521 GCA_964397295.1 uncultured Pirellulaceae bacterium | reverse complement strand
GTCCAAAGACTGGATGTTAGAGATCTATCGCGTGTTGGCCGACGACGGAACGTTTTGGCTGGCGATTGGTGACGAGTTCGCGGCCGAACTAAAAATGATTGCACAGCTGGATGCTGGGTTTAGCTGCCGAAGTTGGGTGATTTGGTACTACACATTCGGCGTCAATTGCAAACATGGCTTCAGTCGCTCACACACGCATCTGTTCCACTTCGTTAAAGACCCCAAGAACTTCACCTTCAACGCTGACGATCCAAAAGTGCGTGTGCCCTCAGCACGGCAACTCGTCTACAACGACAAACGCGCCAATCCAAAAGGTCGCCTTCCAGACAACACATGGATCCTTCGCCCGCAGGATGCTCCCGAAGCATTTCAATCCGATGATGATACTTGGTACTTCCCGCGTGTAGCCGGCACCTTCAAAGAACGCGAAGGTTTTCATGGCTGTCAGATGCCGGAACAGCTTCTCGCACGAATCATTCGCCTTTGCTCCAACGAAGACGACATTGTGCTCGACCCATTCGCCGGCAGCGGCACCACACTTACTGTCGCGAAGAAACTCGCGCGTTCTTACATCGGCTTTGAATTATCGAAGGACTATGTGACGCACATAAAAAAACGACTAAAGAAGACAGACGTTGGCGATGAGGTGGATGGCGCGGATGACCCGCTCACCAGCGCACCAACCACGGCCAATGGAAAACGGCTGAAGAAAAAGACCTCGAAGGCAAAGAAGTCGAAGACTAAATCCAAATCCGGTCCGAAAGCGAAGAAGAGCAAAAAAGACGTCACCCCTACGCTCTTCTAAAACGCGAACCACGCAGTTGTGAACTCGCGGCGAGCGATGCCAATATTTTGATCCGGCATCATCCGCTCAACATTCGCAATCATCGTGCCCCGAGCGATTCGTGAAAACCCGGCGTCAATGCGTTGCACCTCCGGCGTCACGCGGAATACGAATTTCATTCACCATGTCCACAATCTCCTGTGGTGGCGGGGGCGTGATCATCGACACGGCATACGTCGTGATAAAGTTCACCAGCATGCCAAGGAACCCGATCCCTTCCGGCGAGATGCCCATGAAATAGTCTTTGTGGTCCACCATGAATTGGAAATACACGATGTAGCCAAGCGTCACAGAGATGCCAGCGATCATACCGGCGATAGCGCCTTGCTTGTTGATCCTGGTAGAGAAGATCCCCATTAGAATCGTAGGAAAGAAGGAAGACGCCGCGAGACCGAACGCGAATGCTACGGTCTTCGCTACAAACTCGGACGGCGGATTGATGCCAAAGTATGCCGCCACGCACAGGAACACAAAGGACGCAAGTCGCGCCCACATGACTTCCTGTGCGTCGCTCATTCCGGGGCTCACGATCTTCTTCATTAGGTCATGAGAGATCGAAGTGGAAAGCACGAGTAACAGTCCGGCTGCTGTCGACAACGCTGCAGCAACGCAACCTGCCATCACAAGAGCAATAACCCACATCGGCAGTCCGGCCATCTCAGGATTTGCCATCACGAGAATATCTTTGTCGTAGTAGACCTCGTTAGTGTTCTCCGACAGGGGGCATTTCGCCGTGTCCACGACTCGCGGTCCGCCTTCGACTTGCTTCGCGTCATCGAACATCGGCTTTCCTACAAACGCCGATCCGGCGCTGTGCTGCATGATGCCGTCATTATTCTTGTCGACCCAGGCGATAAGCCCACGAGCTTCCCAATTACGAAACCAGGCAGGTGATTCGGCGTAGGCCGTTTCATGAATCTCGTCCATAAGATTCGTCCGGGCGAAGGCTCCGATCGCGGGCGCGGTCAGGTAGATCACGGCGATGCAGGCCAGCGTCCAACAAGCCGATCGACGCACAGCCTTCACTGACTTAACGGTAAAGAACCGTACGATAACGTGCGGCAAACCAGCCGTTCCGCACATCAGCGCGGCCGTAATGCAAAACATGTCGAGCGTACTCAGACTACCATCCGTATATCGCGAGAAGCCCAGACTTTCGTTCAAGTCATTCAGCTTGGTAAGCAGCGGTACGGGATCCGCCCCGCCTTTCGTGTAATCGCCAATCAGGCCGAGCTGCGGAATCACGTTTCCGGTGAGCAGCATTGAGATAAACACAGCGGGAATCGTATAGGCGAAAACCATCACGCAATACTGCGCGACTTGGGTGTACGTAATGCCTTTCATCCCGCCAAGTCCGGCGTAGAAGAAGACGATCGCCGCGCCGATAACGACACCTAGCCAGATTTCGATATCAAACAGCCGTGAAAACACCAGCCCCACGCCTCGCATCTGGCCCATGATGTACGTCATGCAAATGAAGATCGCACAAATGACGCCGACGAACCGGGCAAAGTTCGAATAGAACCGATCACCCAGAAAGTCCGTGACGGTGAACTTATTGAACTTCCGCAAGTACGGAACGATCAACGTCGTCAGCAGCACGAATCCTCCTGTCCACCCCATGAGAAATCGCGACGCGTCGTAGCCACTCGCAGCAATGCCCCCTGCCATCGAAATGAACGTTGCGGCTGACATCCAATCAGCGGCGGTCGCCATTCCGTTTGCGAATGGCGAGACTCCGCCGCTCGCTACGTAATATTCTTTCGTCGTTCCCGCACGGGACCAGAACGCGATGGCAATGTAGAGAGCAAACGAGCTGCCGATAAAAATGAAGTTCCAAATATCTTGTGTCATTGTTGCGGACCCTCATCGTATCCATACTGATTGTCCAGTCGATTCATGAGCACCATGTAAAAGACCAGCAAACACAGAAATCCGATAATGGCCCCCTGCTGTGCCATCCAAAATCCGAATGGTGCGCCGCCAATATTCGGCAAGTTGGCATCAAGGAATTCACGAAACAAAACGCCGCAGCCTAACGACAGCACGAACCATATCGTGAGAACGAAGGAAACAATCCTGAGGCTCTTTGTCCAATGCGCGACGGCACTGGCGGAAGATTTTGGGGCGGGCATAGCGAACTCGACAACGGGACAGAGACTACAGTTTTCGTACGATAATTGTCGCAGAAGCACCGCACCCTCGCTACGCCGCGAGTGCCACAAAGCCATTTCTTTAAACCCTCCACACGCCTCCGTACGGAGAGCCCTCTTCTTCGTCACAATTCGACGCCAACTGGTCTAGCCTAGAGGCTCTTGGGCGACGACAATCCACGCTCTGCCTTTACTCCTTAGATGCACAACGCATGTCGCTTACCGCACTCGATGTTCTTGGCCCCGATGGCCTGATAGCTAAGCGGCTACCTAATTACGAGCATCGCACCCAACAGCTCGACATGGCACGGGCTGTTTCTCACGCAATTGCTAACAAGCATCACCTCATCTGCGAAGCAGGTACTGGTGTCGGCAAAAGCTTCGGTTACCTTGTCCCAGCGATCCTCGCGGCTACATCCGAAAACAAGGATCACAAGATCAACCGCGTAGTTGTATCGACGCATACGATCGCGCTCCAAGAACAGTTGCTCACGAAGGACCTGCCGATTCTGAACAGCGTCATCCCGCGTGAGTTTTCCGTCTCGCTTGTGAAGGGACGTGGCAACTACGTGAGCTTGCGTCGCATGAATCGAGCCATCGAGCGTTCAGCGCAGATGCTGTTCGACGATGTCGAGCTTAGTCAACTCCGCAAGATACTCCGCTGGTCCAAGGAAACGAGCGACGGCTCAAAAAGTGATCTCGATTTTCAACCGTACGGTGGCGTTTGGGATGAAGTGGCCAGTGACAGCGGCAACTGTATGGGAAAGCAATGCCCATCGCATGGCCACTGCTTTTTCTACCGCGCCAGGCGACGCACCGAACACGCCACGATCCTGGTTGTAAACCATGCGTTGTTCTTCAGCGACCTTGCACTCCGACAGATGGGCGCGAAGATACTGCCCGACTACGACACAGTGATTTTTGACGAAGCACATACCGTCGAACAAGTTGCAGGAGACCATCTGGGTCTGCGTGTTACCTCAGGCCAAGTCGAATACACCTTAAACAAGCTGTACAACGACCGTACCAACAAAGGACTGCTCGTTGCCGACAAGCTGAAGCAAGAACAACAAGCCGCCAGCGACGCGCACTACTTAGCAAGCGAATTCTTCAGCGACTTGACGGAATGGCTGACGAAGGCACAAGGCAATGGCCGTATTCGTACACCGGAGATCGTTGCTAACAAACTCAGCCCGCAACTGGACAAACTGTCGCGCATGTTAAAAGCGTTTGGGCAGAGCCAAACCGACAAGTCGAAAAAACTCGATTACGTTTCGGCGGCCGATCGACTTGAATCGCTCGCCGGCGATGTCGAAGCATGGCGAAAGCAAACGCTGGATGACGGAGTCTATTGGGCAGAAAAGAGCTTCACCAAACGAGGGCGCCCCAAATCCGGCCTCGCATACGCACCGCTAGACATCGGCCCCATACTCCGCGAGCAACTGTTCCAACGCTGCAAGTCCGTCATTCTCACCAGCGCGACTCTCACCACCGGTGCAGAATCGTTTGACTTCGTGAAAACGCGATTGGGCCTGACCGAATCGGAGTCGATGAAACTTGGCAGCCCGTTTGACTACAAGAGCAAAGTGAAACTGATCCTGTTGCCGGCGATGCCCGACCCACGTGAAACAGCAGACTTCCACCGACTGTCGGTCGAGATGATCAAGCGTTACTTGCTGCGAACCAACGGACGAGCGTTCGTACTCTTCACCAGCTATTCTTCTCTTCGTCAAACAGCAACAGACCTAACGGGCTGGCTCGCCGAACAGAATATGGGACTATTCTCGCAAGCGGACCAACCACGACGCAACGAACTATTGAATGACTTCAAACGCAGCGAGCGCGGGGTACTTCTGGGCACTGACAGCTTTTGGCAAGGCGTAGACGTCCCCGGCGACGCATTGCAGAACGTCATCATTACGAAATTACCGTTTAGCGTTCCCGACCAGCCCCTTCTCGAAGCACGACTCGAGGCGATCCGTTTAGCCGGTGGCAACCCGTTTCGAGATTACCAGCTACCTCAGGCTGTAACGAAGTTCCGGCAAGGGTTCGGGCGACTCATTCGAACAGCCACAGATGAGGGCATCGTCGTCGTGCTTGACCCACGCATCAAGACAAAGCCCTACGGTCGCATTTTCTTAGAATCACTTCCGGATTGTGCCGTAGTCGAAGAATCCATCACACACGATGCCTCGACTAGCACACCGCCCCCAATGAGTCAGCGAAAGAATCGGGACCAAAACACTGGCACAAAACCCAAATCCTGACGTATGTTTTCGCAAGTTTTGCTGTGGCTAGGCGACGTGAATCAGCGTCGATTTCGTCGCTCGCCAAACGAATTGGAAAGCAGAAGGAAATCGCCAAACCCGACTTCGCCGTCATCGTCTAAATCGATGAGGGCGATGTCCGATACTTCCGTGGACCCGAACACTACTGACAGGATCAAGAAATCGGAGAAACCAACTTGGCCGTCCCGATCAAAATCGGCTGGCAAAAAGTCATCTTGTCCCGGAGTACCACCGACGACTTGGCTTGGCACCCAAGCGGCCCTCGTGCTGAGGTCAGCGCTATTGTCCTCGACGTCGCGGACAACGAGCGAGTTCCCTTCCCCGTCGGTACTGTCCCACCAATCATCATCATATTCGAAGTCGGCGAGCACACTACCTAGAGCATCCGTCAGTCGTATCACCTCACTGTCGTTGCTCAGCCCCATCGAGTATTCACCCAGGATCGATTCTGGATCGACGTCACCGTACCGAATCTGGAATTTGTCCAAGTCTCGGACGACGACCGCTCTCTCACCTGCCGCAAGCTCTCTTGCCGGGAACTGAAACTCGACGCCTTGGGTCAATTCAATTCCATCTAGGTTGATCGGATTCGAAGATGTGTTCACCACTTCGATGAATTCGAAGTCGTCATTGTCCGTTGGGGGATCCGAATCGTTTTCTGATTCCAGATCGCTAGGACCGGATGGATTGTAATGCAGTTCCGAAATTCTTAGGCCCGACTGATCAAACGCAAACACTGCTTCTGTCAACGCACTCCATTCGTCGCCCACAAGAATTCGCGCCTTGATGGTACTCGACGTGGGTAAGCGAATGTCATTTTCGTGTCGTATTGCAGTTACATTCACGTCACCTCCTGGCAGACGCGGATCGCTGCCATCGGTGGTGTACCAGATTTCAGCGGAGCCATCCGTCAGGCTTTCAAACGCAATCCGCGTGTCGGCATCGATGTAGCCACCATGTTGCCGCAATCCGTTTAATTCGAATTCCGGCGCATCCACGTCCGGATATAGGCCAGCATCACGAAGTTGCCCCAGTACAATACCTGTTCGTTGAGGAAAGAAATTATTCAACAAATGATCTAGCTCTTGCTGCCACTCCTCGTTTCGCGTGTAGGGCTGACTTCGATGTTGGTCTCCCCATCGAGCCGACTCTGGAACCACGGCATCGGCCACTCTCTCGGCGATTGCAACCATCCTTGCCGCGGAAGGGTTACGCTCGGGATGCTCTGGGTCCCAGCTGGGGTCGTCTACATCTACTGAGAATACACCACCGTTGAAGAAATGCTCATGAACTCGATCCGCAAACTGCAACTGAAACTCATCATACTCTCGCAATGAGCCATAGGCTTCCGCAGCCCCACGTCCATCATTATTTGTGTCACGAACGACATTTTCATTGATGAGCGTCCGACCGCTCAGGTCCATCGATATCTCGCTATCCCAAGCGAAGAACTGAAAGCCTTCACTATCGGCACCTTGTTCACGCGCTGCGTACCAATTTCGATTCGGCCAATCGTCATTGCCGCTATAAAAATTGATCATCAGATAGTCGATGTAGTTTTCGACATTCAAATAGTCTTCTCGGGACGGATCGTCGTTGCCGTTTGCATCTAAGCCTTGCAGCCGCATATAGGCATTCCATTTGGATTCCGCGGTCGATGCTTGGTCAACGGAACGCGCCAGTGCCAACATCTGATTCCATGCGTCCGCGTTACCATCCACAACGCCATTGTGGTTCACCGAGTCCCATTCATCTTTGTCTCCACCTAACGTCTGCGCGGCGAAAGACGCATCTGGGCGTTCCGTTGGATTATAAAGGCCCCAGTAGACTCCATTAATGTACAGATGAGTGCTCATCCCACGCGCCGCGGTATGGCCCATGGCCGCTTGTGTTTCAAGGTGCCATTGGTCACGCGAAAATAGTGGATCGCTACCAGCTCCGTCCCACCCCCAACCATCGTTAAAGTGAGCACGCAACACGAGCGTATCGAATAGATCGACGCCATCACCAAACAGCGGGAACTCTAGTTTCGTCGCACCGTATTCTTCTTTGAAAAGCAAACGAAAGTTATTCTTGCTCGACAAGCTACGTGAGGCTCCACCATGCATGCGAATTCCAGCATCGATTTGGAATCCTTCTTGACCGTCGGGATAAATCAATTCTGCGGAAACCGGTCGCTCCCAGGCTTCTCCTCGACTGTTAACGTTCGAGTAGATTCCATTAGTGCCGAACATATCTTCTATGTCCAACACCAAGGAAAGAGTGGGCAGGCCCCTCAAATTGTCGGCAAATGAGTCGGTGTAAACACCATCGAATCGATCATTCGGTCCAACTACGTCCGGATCGATCCCATAGTCTGAACTACGACTACCCCAATTCGTGGGGAACCCCTGGCTCAGCGTGGCTTGACGCGTCTGACTTGCCACATCCTCAGTGAATAGATAGGTGTGCGTGTCGATGTTGGTCGGTGCCAAACCAGCTTTGAAGGCCAGCGCTCGCAATGTCGTCGTGCCATCGATGTTGAGTGGCGTGACATACTCACTGCCGTTGGTAATCGTCCCATCCTCGTCCACTTGCGGCTCACTACCGTCCACAGTGTAGACAATGGTGGCTCCATTCGTTGCGGTGCTAATCGCAACGTCAAATGGAGCCTCATACAATCCGCGGTCGACGCTGAACTTGGTGTCTTCCACCGTATTAAAACCATTCTGCGTAGCCGAACCACCAGGCGTGGCTTGTGCAAAGAATTGGCCAAAACCATCACGACGCAAAAGTAGTTCTGACTGAAAGAGCAAGTCGGAATCTGTTTCCGACGCATTTAAAACATGGACCGCCAAGACATGCTTGCCTGCATCCAATTGAGCTAGTGACTCGCTGAGGTCAAACTCCTCAAACGCAAGTGCTTCCGCGCTGGTGCGGCTTGCAGTGGCTTGAGAAGTGGCGGTCAGTACATCGGGAGCATTTCGGGCTACTAGCGGAGTGCCATCTAAATAGGCTTGAAATCCATCGTCGTAACGAGTTCGCAAGATCAACTCATCCGCCTGTCGGAGATCTGTCGTTTCGAATTCAAACCGAGTCCAAAGCGACGCACTGCTTCCGGATATTTCTGTCGATACGTCGGTTTGAATCACATCCCGGTACGCTTGACTCTCATCGCTGAAGCCGATGCCGGCGATCGTGGAGACAACGCCGCCGAAAAGGGCAACGGAATCGGGATTCTGCAAACCGATCGTCGATTCAATTTCTCGAACGAAGTCATCAGCGGAGTCATTATCGATAAAGCCAGTTCTTACAAGCGACGATCGAGATACATCTGCGGCTGCAACGGTAATGTCATACGCATACGTTCGATTGTTGAGGCCGCCGTGGCTGAAGTCGGTGATTTCCTGGCCGGCCCTAGTGGGCACGGACGGACTGTTGTCGTGGTTGGTTACCGTAGACAAATTGCTGAAACGAACTTTGGCATCACCATCGTGCCAAACGCCAGCATAAACGTCGGTCCTCTCATCGAGCGTGAACTGCTCTGCCCCCAACTCCACTGTAAAGATACTATCGCCAGACGGAGGTCGCACCGCCTCACTCGTCCACAGAGTTTCATAGGTTGGGCCGTTGCCAACGAGCTTGGCCAAAAACGCACGCAGCTCGCCGCTTCCGTTGGAGCTCGCGGCAAACGAGATTTCCTGCACGCCATAGGTGCCAGCGTCAAGCGTTTGCACAAACGACGGTTCGATGTTGAGGCGGATTCCGCTTGAGTCAACTTGATTGGCTCCAGCCAGCCGAGCACCCGGCCCGACCGAAACCGATTCCACTTCGTCTGCACCCACGGTTCCACTTGATGCTCCGTTGCCGCGCCAGTGTTCGCCTACGCCGATGTCGGAGAAAGCACCAATGTCAATGTGGATCGAATCAACCTGCGCATCCGAATACCCCCATGCCACGAAGTCTTGAACGCCTCCCACTTCGTCTAACAACATCACCCAGCCAGGACCTTCGGCATCCCAGGGAATTGTTGCTCCCCAACCTTCAGCAGTGCTTTCGTCGGACCGAAAAAGAATTTCGCCCGCATCGACCTCACTTGGCAAGCTCCATGAAGTAGTGAGAACTCCGCTGGGACCGCTTGCTGGATCATTTACGGCAACCAGCCAACCGCCAGTATCAATAGACTCTGCGGACACATTTTGAATCTCTACGGAACGTCGCTCTTCTCCCGTTTCCACTTCAGTAATAAGAACTTGCGAACCGGAGATCAGTTGCTCATCAGCGAACTGACTATCGTCGAAATCAACGGCGGTCCAAGCCGTCGGGTTTTCACCAGCCGAAGGAATGCGAAACGACAGCGGTGCGTCCGTACCGACAAGTGTTTCGGTGACGCCATCGAGACTCACTCCATAACTGACATCTGGCTGTTGGCTTGGGTAATCCAAAAACAGCGGGTCGAAACTCCGTCCGTCCGGCTGAACTAAGAGCAAGTCTTCTCCGTCACCACTGAGTTTAAAGTTGGTGTGATAGTTTCCTTCCGGATCGACAGAATCGCGACCGGACGCGAAAATCACCATGAATTCTCCGCCATCGATCTGGATGTCAGGCAGCGCCCATTGGTTGAGATCGTCACGATCGTCTGTCAGAAACCAACCTCCCAATCCCACAGGAGCTGAAGTTGGGTTGTGCAATTCGATCCAATCGGAGAAATCTCCGTGCCCATCTCCGAGAGTCGTATCGTTGATTGCCTGAAATTCAGTAATCAACACATCCGCTGCCAGTAGTTGACGTTGCTCCAGCGTCTCGAAGCAAATTTGGTGTCTGTGCGATCGTAGCGTTTTGATACTGAACATTACTTATCTATGGGTTACTGCGTTTTGCTTTTACTTGGGCGAATTAAAAATTTGTTGGTAGTGCGGTCTCTCCACACAAGAGCCCGTACGCGAAAGTCATCCAAGCATTCTGGAAACACACTCTGACGGTTTATCATTGCGACTGTCTTGTTCGCCATTCTAACGCAAGTTGGCACTGCCACCGTGGAGAATCACCGGTGTTCCAATTCTGGTTGTGCGTGTTCTGCTTCCGCAACTCGCTTAAACGTCGAATCATCGGCGAAACGACCAAATAGAACCACCAATGAATTGGAGCACAATGTGAATGACTATGCTCCGCCAGTGGATGCATGATTACTGTGCGAGCTCAAACACTGCCAAAGCCAGTGCCACCCGCAGTGCACCCCTTCCTGTTGCCTAGCTAC
>CAYNJG010000253.1:0-10535 GCA_964397295.1 uncultured Pirellulaceae bacterium | reverse complement strand
GCATACCCCAGAGTGTATTCGCGGACGGAGCAACTTCCATCTCGACAGGGGTACCAGGTGCCAACGGTTTGCAGTTCTCATCTTCTCAATCGAACTTGTGGAATATCACTGATCAGCGAGCTGGTGACGCAGGACATTTTGGCGGCAATAGTCTTCGTTTTGGTGACATCGAGCGAAACATCGATTTACCAGGTGGTACGCAGGGGTCCGTATTTAGTAATGAAATCGATCTGGCCAGCTTTACGGCGTCCGACCAGCCTCATCTGTACTTCAACTATTTCATGACGGCGGAGGAGTTGGAGACACCCGTGAAGACGGATACATTCCGTGTATTCGTCTCCGATGATTCGGAAGCATCGGAAGACAAGGGCGGATGGGTTCTCGTCGCCTCCAGTGACGAAGCTGCATTACCAGAGGGTGTTGAGCCGCTGTTCAATAACTCTTTCCAAGATATTGGCATCAATCTTTCGGGGGACTTAACGTACGTTGCGGACACCTTCGTTCCACCGAATGGAGAGCGGGATACATTCCCTCCGATTGCCGATATACCTCCGTTCGACGAAGGTCAGGCCAATATTGAGGAGCCGATAGACTGGTTCCGATACCCTGAACTAGATGAACGTCAAGGCACTTGGCGTCAGGCTCGCATAGATCTAAGTCAGTTTGCGGGTTCGGATTCGCTTCGTTTGCGATTCGATTTCAGTACAGCAGGTTCGTTCGACCTTGGCGATTTGGGCGGTGTTGAATTGAAGGCTGTGGAAGCCGCGAAGTTGTCCGATGGACAAACGTTTACTGTCGATAATGTGACTTTCGAAATCGACATGGGCGTTGGCGTTACGGTTCCGGCAGGTGCGGGCGTGGTAGATGGTGACGTGCTTACTTTGCTTTCTACCGAAGGCCAATTGATTGAATTCGAGTTTGACAACGATGGTTTGTTCGACGCTAGTAAATTCCAAGTTCCGTTCGAAAGTCTCTCCAACGCGAACGCAGTTGCGGCCAGCTTAGAAACTGTTCTTGGATCTGCTGGGTTCAACGTGGCGAGAACAGATCCGTTTGATGGAAGGCTGCAGTTCCAGGCAGACCAAGTGGAAACCGCTTTCGTAAACGATAGCGGTTTGACTGTCTTCGGCAGTGGGCTCGATCTCGGTGTCGAATTGGGCAATGTGCCTGTCAGCATCAGCCTGGACATGTCGTCAGAGGCTGTGGCCGCCGTTGTAGGGCAAGCTTTCGTCGAAAACTTAGGTGAAGATATTGACGCGAACTACGTGGTCACTGGAAATGTGATTCGGCTAGTGGGCGATGATGTTTCCGACCCGGGGCCATTTGGTATCGCAGATGTCCTTCCGGGCGATGAGCGCGGTGCATTTACTAGCCCGTTTGGATCACCAGCCTATCGAGGTCTAGAAAATCTCTTCCGATACTACGAGATCGGAGAAGATGACGAAATAGATCTAACCGTTTTGCCGTTCGTAAATGCTCCGGCAACTGACGACGATGAGTTTCCCGAGGATTTCGCCGTCCAATTTGAAGGAGTTTATGTCGATGACATTGTGATCGGATTCGCGGCGCGAGGAGAAGAGTCGACAGACCTTCGGCCTGACTACGCATTTACCGATCCGGATTCGTTCCCCGATCTACCTGAAGATCCTGAAATAAATCCTCGTGTTCCGAACTTGTTTGCGTATCATCCGCAACCGTTGCAGCCCAACGGAGAAGCTGTGGTTGACTCGGGACCCTATCGACTTGAGATTCGAACGGCCACAGAAGACCCTACTGTCTATCCGATAAACCAACTCGACAGAACCGTCGATAATACGGCGTTGTTTGCGCCGTCGGGCGTTGAGTTGTTCGATGGCCGAATTTTCCAGATCTCTGATGGACTTCAAACGGTAACGTTCGAATTCAATGACGTATCACTGAATGATACTAGTGTCAGCAGTTTGAATAACGTTGCAGTAAACTACGTGCCATCGAGCACACAAGGAGCTGTAGCGGCCTCCATTCGAGATGCAATTAACATTTCGGTGCTGGACGTAGACGCATACACGAGCGATGGTGTCACGACCTTCGGTGAGGTTGGCACGCAGGATTCACGCGTCAACCTTAGCTTTGACGCGGTCGTCATCGAATTGGATGCTCCAAATGGTATCGAATTCTTGAGCACGAGCTTGGAAGGCTCCGGCAATCGTGAGCGTACTCCTGGCCAACTGATTATCACGCAAAGCCGAATTTCAGAATCTGAAGGACACGGCGTCATCGTGCAGTATTCGCAGCGAGATTTACCGTCCTATGACTACTACGATCCGTTCGGTGTACTCGAGACCGCAAACGTTGGGGATTATGTCGCGAACCCTGGGGGAGCGGGGAATCTTCGAGAGTTGAATCCTGAGAACATCACGACCGGTATTGTCATCTCCAACAATGTGATCTCCTTTAATGGTGAAGGTGCCATCAAATACGACGGTCAGCCAGGCGGTTTTGTCATGACGGCTCCGATCGCAGGCGATCAAGATGACTTCCCTTTAATCGAAGTTTGGGATGGACTAACGTTCTCCGTAGTTGACCGTACTGGCCTAATCAGACAATTCGAGTGGCATGACTTAGAACAAAGTGATGGTCATTTCGGCCCGCGTACACCAGGCGTTGACTGGGATGCTGGAAACGTACCCATTATGTTTGCTCGTTCGCTATACGCTACAGACCCGCTTGACGAATGTCCTTATGCACCGGATATCCAATGTGAGACCCGCGGGGCCGACTCAGAAGTCGATGTTGCTGATCGTCTAACGGAAGCCTTTGAACGCTCGAACCTCGACGTCAAAGTCTATCGTGGTGCTAACAGCGAAATCTTTATAGAAGGCGCAGTCGCAATCTTTCCATCTGGACCGCTACCGTGGGGCACCATTACGTCGTTCATTTCCGAAGTGACACCTGGTCAACGACCGTTTGGACGCATTGTTAACAACACACTGGTTGGTTTGGGTGGTCAGTTTACTGACAACCGAGTCGACGAGTTGACTCCGTTGGAAACGAGCGGAACTGTTGGCACGATCTTCCGAGAGGTGAACGACCATAACGACATTGGAATTGATGTCGGTGACAGTGCCGTTCCAACGTTGCTAAACAACATCATTGCGAACTTCGAAATCGGCCTAAGTGCTGATATTAATGCATTGGATACGGTTCGCGAGGGGTTGGTATTCCAGGGTAATACTCTGGAAACGCTCAATATCGGTGAGGGTGACTTTGCTATCGAGCTTGACATGGACGAGCCACTTTTCGTTGACCTCTTAAGTGGTAACTTCTATCCAGCCGAAGGCTCTCGAGTGATTGACAGTTCGGTGGATTCGCTTGAGGAAAGACCGTTTTTCCAAACCATCAAGTCCGCCGTCGGTATCTCCCCATCGCCGATTCTCACACCTACTCGAGATGTGTTGGGGCAGTTGCGAGAAGACGATCCATCGGTAGAGCCGCAGGATGGTCAGGGTCGTAACGCGTTCAAGGACCGGGGTGCTATCGACCGAGTTGACTTTGTTGGCCCAACGGTGATCTTGCAGAATCCTCGCGACAACGATGCGTTGGGGCTAGACCAAGATCCAGCCAGTTCGGTTGTCGCACTTTCGCCGCTTGCGAATTTGGAATTGTTCGAAATCGAATTCCAAGACACTTCTCAGCTTGGCGGTGCATTCGATGGTACGGGTGTTGATCCCGCATCACTCGACAACGTCGTTGTTCTCCAGGATGGCGTCGCACTTTTCGAAGGAACCGACTACTCACTTGATTTTGATGCTACGAACAGCATTCTTCGGATCATCCCAACCAGCGGTAATTGGCCCGCCGGACGTACCTACGAGGTCATCCTCGACAGTGTTGGAGATATCGCTGGAAACGCTGTTCGCGATAACCAAGTCGGCGGTGGTGTGAAGTTCACCATTACGACGCAACTGGGAACGGACTTCGGTGATGCTCGAGACGAGTATCCAAGTGCAAGTCACGATATCGCAGAAGGATTCTTCCTAGGCAATAGTGTTACGCCAGACGCTGGTGATCAATTTGACCGGGCTGCTAGTTTGGACGGCGGTGACGATGGTGTCTTGCTGCCATTCGAGTTTGTACGAAGCGAAGCTAATTCGATTACCGTTCAAGCTAGTGCAGCCGGTGTTCTCGACGCTTGGTTCGACTTCAATGCGAACCGTATCTTTGAATCGTCGGAGTACGTATTCTCCAACGTTACTTTAGATGCAGGGGCAAATGAACTGTCGGTCTCGTTGCCGCAAAACTCTGCCGGTGGAGAGCTGTTTGCTCGATTCCGGTTTACGAGTGAAGGTATCAGCACTCCAGGTGGATTCGCGCCGGACGGTGAAGTCGAAGATTACGTCATTCCTGTCGAAGGCGGAGCCTTGTGGCAAAACGTTTCCAATCCAAATGACGTCGATGACGATGGCTTCTTGAGTCCGAAGGACGTGCTCCTAGTCATACGCGAACTCGAGTTGGCCCGAGCAAGTGACAGCGTAACGCGTGAGCTTAATGATCCATTCGTTCCGCCAAACATTCCGTCGTCTATCGGATTTGTCGATGTAAACGGTGACGGCTTTGTATCACCCCGCGACGTGCGAGCTGTGATTGATGCAGTGAATGATGCCAACGATCTAGCGAATAATAATTTCGCGAATGGCGAGCCACCACTAGACGCGGCATTGGCTGCTCAATTGACGACTTCGTTGACAGTCGATCCGATTGGTGAGATTCTGAAGAATCCTACTGTCGACCTAAATGCTGTCGTTGCTGCACCGCCTGTTGAAGTACTTGACGATGTCTTCACAAATGATGATGACGACCTCGTTCTAGAAATCGCAGCGGCAAGTGAAGAAAACGAAGCACGGGGTGACGTGTTCGCGGACCTGGACTTGTTCTCCGATGATTAAAACTAAGAACGATTGATAACTTTGAAGGCTACTCAGCCAATAATTAGAGCGCGCATCTTCGATGCGCGCTTTGGTATTTTTATGCGACCGACTTCGATTTCGTTTTTGTTGCCAAAACGCTTACGGATGCTGGAAGTCGAATCATACTGAAGTTTTGGGGAACGTTCTGGCGCAATCGTAAGTGCCCGGGCAATCTCCATTTATGCTCCTCTGGCAAGAGCCGTGGAGTTTTTGCAAGGACGCCGCAAACTCAAGGGAAGGATTCTCGGAAGTTGAAAACAAAGACCACTAGGCATCATGAACAACTCCCAATCTCGAGCAGCACGCTTTCGTAACCGTCGACTAAATAAAACTCGTGGTTTCGCTCCTGAAACATTGGAAACGCGAATCCTGCTCGCCGGCGATACGTGGCACAACATCAACCAACCTTTGGATACCACCGGTGACGGTGAAATTTCGCCGAAGGATGCGTTGGCGGTATTCGCTGAAATCAACAATGGTAAGGCTGGTGAAATAACTGACGAGTCTTCGTTTATCGCGATGGTCGACGTCAATGGTGACAATTACCTCACGCCACGTGACGGCTTAGAAGTCGTTCGGCACTTGAACGATGGTGCTCAAGGTGAAGACGGCGCGTTGATTCAGCTTCGTTTGGAAGTCACGAGTCGCGACAGTCTTGATGCGGTTGATGTACTCTCGCCGAACCAAGATTTCTTTCTTCGGGTTTTTGCAACGGATCTCACTCCAGAGGCCGAAGGAGTGTTCACCGCTTACCTTGACGTTGAGTACGACGCGAATCTTGCCGATGCCGACGGAACGATCGACTTCTCGGATGATTTCGGAGACGGTCAAGCTGGCGACGTAAGTGTCGACGGCTTGCTCGATGAAATCGGTGGTCTTGATCAAACACAACCAGACGATGGTTCGGCGGAGATCCTCGTTCTTTCTGTTCCTCTGCGAACAGAGAGCGAAACCGGCACACTTAATTTCACCGGGAACCCCGCAGACATTCTGCCGCTACACGAAATTCTGCTGTTCCGTGATACGAATACGATTCTTGATGATGAAATCATGTTCGTTAATACATCGGTTGTGATCCAAGATGACTCAGTCGCAACTGCGATAGACGATGCCTTCAACGGTACCGAAGACACGCTGCTGTCGCGAACAGCGGCTCAAGGTGTGCTTGCGAATGACGTCGGTGCAGGCATAACTGCAGTGCTCGAAACTGGCCCATCGAATGGTACGCTCGATCTGAATTCGGATGGCTCGTTTACATATCAGCCGGACGCGAATTTCTTCGGAACGGATTCATTCACCTATCGTGCAAACAACGGTCAGAGTTCCAATCTTGCGACCGTACAACTCACGATCCAATCGGTCAATGACGCACCGGTTGCAGTCAACGATTCATTCGAAACGCCCGGTGGAACGCCACTTGTTCGCACAGCTCCAGCCGACGGCATTCTTGCAAACGACATCGATGTCGAGAACAGCGAACTGTCGGTTATCCTGACTCAGATTACGGGGCCAAGTAATGGTACCTTGGATTTGAACGCAAACGGCGGATTCGTGTACACGCCGAATGGCGGTTTTTCGGGCGTCGATTCGTTCACGTACCTCGCATCCGATGGCGAGAGTCTCAGTCAATTGGCTACCGTAACGATAACGGTTGGTTCCGACGCGAGTCCCGTTGCCGCAAATGACAGTTTTGTCACGCTTAGTGATACGACGCTCAACGTTACCGCTGCGAACAGCGTTCTTGTCAACGACACCGACCCGAACGGGCTCCCACTAACGGCAGTGTTGTTCTCAACAACCACGAACGGAACTTTGGACCTCGATGACGACGGTACGTTCACCTACGTTCCGGACGCAGATTTCTTTGGTGTCGATTCATTCCGATACTTTGTCAGCAATGGCACCGAAGTATCAGCGACGGCTACAGTCACGATCAACGTCTCCGATTCCAATGTTGCACCCGTGGCTGTAAATGATGCTTATTTTGTTGATGAAGATCAGTTGCTACAAGTATCCGTAGAGAACGGAATCCTGAGCAACGATACGGACGTGGATGGCGATACGCTGACTGCCACGCTCGTCGACGGGCCCGCCAACGGCACGATTGAATTCTTCCAGGATGATGGGCAGTTCGAATATCGGCCGGATGCTAATTTTACTGGCCTTGATGAGTTCACCTATGTGGTATCTGACGGCCGAGCGACCGATACGGGCGTTGTGCGAATTACTGTTGGTCCGCAAGAAGAAGCCCCGGACGTCGTTGATGATGAATACTCCGTCGTGTTCGGAACAACACTCGCGGTTTCCGCTGCGGACGGTGTTTTGGCGAACGACAGCGACGTGGACGGTACTCCCTTAACCGCTCAAATCGTGATTTCACCAACGAACGGTACGCTAGATCTCGACTTGGATGGCTCATTCGAATACACCCCTAACGATGGCTTTGAAGGTACAGATACCTTCATCTACGTTGTTGGCAATGGCTCGGTTTCACAGGTTGGATTGGTGACATTGAACGTCCAAGAAGAGGTAACCGGACCGATTGTAAACATCCGACTCGTTGCCACTGATCTCAATGGCAATGAAATTACAACCGCCTTGGTCGGCGAACAATTCCAAATTCGATTGTTTGCAGAAGACACAAGCCCGGAACCGCGCGAGGGCGTTTTTGCGTCGTACGCAGATATCGAGTGGAATGGTGACCTTGCAATTGTGAGCGGGCCGCTTGAGTTCAGCGAAGACTATCCGAACGGACGCCGTGGAAACACGTTGACTCCTGGTTTGGTCGATGAAGCTGGTGCGTTCCAAGGCGAGAACGAAGATGCTAGTGAAGACGAACTAGTGTTGATCGTTCCGCTGCAGGCTTCCGCTTCAGGCGAACTTGTCTTTAGCACCAATCCGGCCGACGATCTACCGTTCGGCAACATTCTCTTGTTCGATACGGTAGACACTGGTCTTACTGAGTTTGTTCCTGAAGATCTCATCTTTTACGGTGAAACTTCAATCACCATCGAAGGCAATCCGGTACCGATCGCTGCTCCCGATAACTATACGACTCAGGGGCCGCTGACTGTTTCGGCAGCCAACGGAGTACTAGCCAACGACATTGGTAACGATGGGGTAGTGCTGACCGCTTCAGTTACGTCACAGCCAGCCGGTGGTACGGTGCAGCTGAATGCCGATGGCTCGTTCACCTATGTTCCGGCTGCAGGATTCGTCGGTACTGATTCGTTCACTTATATGGCAAATGCTGCCGGCGAATCTTCGACGGCTACGACCGTGACGATTTTTGTTGAGAATCCAGACCCCAGCAGTATCAGCGGTTTCGTCTACTTCGACACGGATAACAATGGTTTACGAGACGATGAACACGCGTTCGGCGGAGTTCTCGTGACGCTCACGGGAACAACAGCCTTCGGCGATGCCGTTTCCCTTTCCACTCGAACATCGTCCGATGGAATGTACTTCTTTGGTGATTTAGTCGAAGGTAACTACCTCGTTCAACAAGACCAACCTGCAATCGTGATCGACGGAATCGACTCAGCGGCTGGCGGCGACGTGGCCGTTAGCGACAATGCCTTTCAAGTGAATCTCGGTGCTTCCGAGAACCTCAGCGAACTGAACTTTGGCGAACGCGGACTGATGCCTGCTTACTTTGGAAACGCGATGTTCATGTCGAATCGTCTTTCCAGTGGTGTGGGCATTGGAGTTGCGGCGGATGGCAGCACATCATGGTATTGCTCGGACGGAGGATTTGCAGGGCTCCGTGCGTTCCAGGCCAGCGTTTCAGCGGACGGTCAAGCGGTTTCGGTTACAGCAATCAACAACGCAGGACAGCTCGTCGGTGGAACATTTTCAGCGGCCAGTCGGAATGTGCAAATCTTGGGTAACGCAGCGGACGGATACTTTGTGCGACTGCTCGGCGACAGTAGTGGTTTCCCAATGACACCGATTACGGCTCCGTCTGCAGCAGCTGTTGATGCTGCGTTGGCAAGCTAACGCCGACACAAGCCAACTTTTCGGTCGGCACGAGTACAAAAAAAAAAGACCCGCAATCAATTGCGGGTCTTTTCTTGTTTTTATGAGCGACCTAGAAGCGTAGGCTTCCGCCCACGCTTAGTCCTGTGTACCAGAAGCCATCGCTCTTCAACGAGACTGCCGGCTGAGCAGCTCCGACTAGCGGTCCAGTGAATTGACTCGAGTTCACGTTCAAGTCTATCGTGTCGCCAGCGAGTGCGACCTCCGACCAGTAGATGAATGAGTAGCCGAGGATGAATTGCATACGGCTGTTCAGGTTATAGCGAACCGAGACGTTGAATTCCGGCACGAGTGCGAATTCGTCTTGGTCGAAACTACCAATGTTGGATGGAAGAGCCAACAATCCCTGCGGTGACGTGGCCGAGCCGGCACCAGGTACCGAACTTGTTGTGCTACCTGAAATACGAGCTTCTTGATTCATGTTACCAAAGGCAATTTTACCCATCATGGACCAACTAAGTGCTCCGTCGCCAGCTTCCGCCAGTAAGCCAACGAAGCCACCATGGAACTGGTTTTCGACAACGAAGTTGTCCTGTGTCGTAATGGTCGCGTCGATAGGAATTCGTGTTCCATCGATGCCCGTGATTGAGTTGCGAATGTTGACCGTGTCTTCGACGGTTGAGTTGTGGTAGCCCCCGATCAAGTCAAAGCGATTGCAATTGCCTGATAGTAAGAGCTTTCGGAAGTAGACGTCGAAGCCACGTGCTTCGTTGGTAGCCGTGACGTCGATGCTGCCGCTGTTGACGCCAGGAAAAGCGACAAGCAATGCTGCTCCTGATCCCGTAACCGTATCGAAGAACGGTCGCCCAAGAATAGGATCGCCATCAGATGATACATTGAAGTTTTCTTCGTCTTCTATCGTGAAGTATCGGAAACCGATGCCCGTTGATTGTGTTGGCTCCAACCACATTCCGCTTGAAATTCGGAAACCCGAGTTCGGACTGCCGTTGATCGACTCATCGCCGAAGAGAATGCTCGTTGATGGGGCACCAAGTACCCCCGCGTTCGCGATAGGCGTGCCCGTTGGGCTCTGCGTCGCAAGTGCGGGAATGTATCGATCTTTGTTCCACCACAATAGATACTCGACATCGAGCCAAGCTCCATTCATGCCTAATAACGATCCGACACCCGTGGCTGCACCGCCAGCAAGTCCAGCGGATCCTCCAAGAATATGCCGGAGGACTCCACGATGTCGGCCACCGCCTCCACCGCCGCCGCAGCCGCCACCACAAACACCCCCGCAAGCTCCTGTGCAAGGTGAAGTGTAAGTGAACCCATCGCCGCATCCGCAGCTGCCAGGTGCCATCCCGCACCCGCCGCAAAACGTTACGCTTTGGATTGCGTCATGCGAGAAGGCTGCCTGCTGAATCGCCGGTGGCATTCGCGACTGCATCCCGTTCGGCTGATAGCCAGGCGGATACATCGAAGCCACCGAGCCGAACCCGTTAACAGGTACCGACGCCGGAATTTGGCCTGGGATCTGAAGCTGTGCCCACGCATCCGAGCGCAAGGACAAAAGAATCAGGGCTAGTAAAGCTGCACGTATTGTGT
>CAYNJG010000252.1:0-10555 GCA_964397295.1 uncultured Pirellulaceae bacterium | reverse complement strand
AATCCGAATACGCTCGGTGATATCGACGGCAGCGGAGATGTTGCGTTCGCCGATTTCCTAATTCTTTCGCAGAACTTTGGCCAAGCTGCAACCGATCACACCACGGGTGATATCGATTGCAGTGGAGACGTAGCGTTTGCGGACTTCCTGGTTCTATCGCAGAACTTCGGCCAAACGGTCGGTGGTGCAGAATCTGTTCCTGAGCCATCCACATTGGGACTGTTCGGAATCAGCGCATTGTTCCTCGGCTGCTTGCGACGACGTCGCAACTAGGCCAGAACCAAGACTAGTATTAATTCGAAGCGGGCGATCTGAAACGGATCGCCCGTTTTTTTTTGAATGGTCATCGGGCGATGGAAGGACTTCCGGCAACTGGCAGCTTTTTCGAAATCCGCAGACCTGCCGGCGCACCGATCGTCGAATCGAACCTTGAACTCTGTCTGGCCCAACCGGGGTATTTCATAGCGGCGGCGCACCTATTTCGAGAGCTCAATGATTCAGATTCCTTCAATAAGTCAAAAGTTCTTTCCTTTCCCTACGAGCGCATCTATTTCCTGAAGCTCACAGCTTGCAAATGGGGATGCCGGAACTTAAAGTGGTGCAACTGGAGAAAACAGGAAACAAGATCCAACAAACGATTCTTCCAAGGATAACGCTACTGGCGATCGAAACCACAAAAATTGACCGCGTGAAATTCACGCTCAATTTGTTTCGTCAGCAGCTTCAGATCCTTTAATCGATGCCGATATTGCGGCTGTCGTGTGCTGCAGAAAACCCGGTTTCGATTCCGATACGTTCACGTTAAGACCCATCAAATTAACTAAGCAACTTTGAATCAAATCACAAAGAAAAGACCAATGACTTTAAGAACACGACTCTCGGCTTTTGCATTTTCGATGATGATCGCATGCTTTGGCACCTCGGCCAACGCACAACTGATTGACGACTTTTCGAGCGGCGATCTTTCTGCTTATACAAACACAGTGGTGTTGAAAGCGAGTGGTACTGGTGGGGTTTACAACACAGAAGCTTGGACCTCCACGGCGACTCCTGGAGAGTTATTGCTTAGCACAACCGTCTACGATGGCATCCAACAAATGGCTTTCGTTCGAAACGATTTTTCGTTAAACGATGGCGATGAGCTCCAAGCTGATTTCTCTAACCCACAAGTTGGCACAGGTCGAAACCTCGGTCTTTTCGTTGGCAATGCAGCTCCAGTCACAGGTACTCATGACGGCACTGCCGTAACTCTCGATGGCCGCTCAGACTACCTCGCTGTTCACTCGATTGTTTCAAACGGAAGAGTTCAGGCACGTTACTTTGATGGCACCAGCGAAATGACTTCCGGTGCATTTACCCCAGTGGGTACAGATCCGTTCGAGACCTACTTCATCAAAAGAGTTTCCTCCACCAGTTACGAAATCGGCCTCTACGATGACGGCAATCGCGAAGTTCTAAGTGCGGTTACTTTGACCAATCCCAATGAGGCAAACTTCCTTGGATTCTATGCAGATGTTCGCGCAGCGGGAGATCTCGGAACGGTTGACAATCTTCGGATCGTAGCGGTGCCCGAGCCATCTTCGTTTGCGTTGATAGGTCTAGGTTGCTTCCTGATTCTGGGACTACGTCGCCGCTAGGAACAACCAACGTTCGACATATCGAATCGACTAAATGCATCCAAGTTCGTAAGGGCTTGGATGTTTTTTCGTTTGTGGGCGTGGTGGTCCCCTAGTGACAACGAGACTCCTTGGGCCCCAGAACGTGTGGGTTGAGGTAAATTGGCCACAGCGTAAAATGGCGGCTTGGTTAACGGTCAGAGATTATGCAGTTTTGAAGTGGAAATCTTATTGCATTTCGCTCTCTCCATTAGACATAAGTTCGGTATGCGAGTCAGGAATTCACGTTTTGTAGTTCCCCAATTCGGGATTTTGTTCGCGTTGTTTTTTTGTTTTTCTCAGTTGTCTTCCGCTCAAGAAGACAACATATTCCGTGCGGACTTTCCAGAAGGCGGCGGCCCAATCACGCTATACGCGGACGACCAGTTTTTGCATCTGGTCTTGGCCTGAGATCTAGGAATAGCGGTCGGTCTTGTAATCCCGCCGCGCAAGCAGACCCGTCACCGTTTGATAGGATCATTGCCGATAGTGAGAATTTCATAAATTTTTCCTCTATTTCGGTGGTGACTATTGGCAGCGGAATGCTAACCCTGCCCGCTGAAGTCCGAGGTGGCGGCGACGTGTCTATTGTTTGGGGAGTCGGCTTAGGAAACAGCGTGATTCGGTTTGCGAGCGCGAAGTGACATGTGCCGTGCCTGAGCCATCTTCTCGTTCAGTCGTCGAGAGAGGTCGCGAGGATCCCTTCGGCGACGGCTCGGTGATTCCGTGAGTGCAGTAACTGACAACGTTGGTCAATCGCGTCTTGGTCGTCTGCAACTTTCTTCAGGGTACCAAGCTTCGCGTGAATCACGCTTCGGTACCAGTCTTTGAAGTAGCTAGCATATGGCTGACATGCTACTTCATAGTGCCACAGTCTCTGAGTATTTCTTTGTATGCTCAAGCCTTGCCGGTTTCTAACTTCTGCATAAGAGTTTCATCGAGCTACGTCCTCTGCTTCTCAGTTAGATTCTCCTGGCATTTGATCCAGAGGAATGTCGTGACAGTCAATCACGTATCGTCACATGAAGGCGATCGTGCACAATCTTCTCTTTCGCCAGCGGGATATTCGTTTTGGCACTTTTGACGAACGCCGCACTTTTGTGCAACACGACAGCTTAATCGATGTGATTTGCCCGGCGGTCAGCTGCGAGAAACAACTGTCAGCAGTATCGCTGCAAGCCTCCACTGATCGCTTCGACCGTCAATAGATGGGCGTGAAGTAGCTCTGCCCCTCGGCGAAAGATTTCTCGTCGATGCCAATTCGAGGCATAGGAAGTTGCTGCTTATGTAGCTGCACACATTCGAATGCACGCCGGAAGTTGAATAGGGAATGTGTGCGTCAAACGAATAGCTCGTGGAGCGAGTTCGTGATTGGGAATGGTCGTCGTTTCACTAGTTTGTGAAGTCGAGCCAGTACGACATCGATTGGCGTGGGACCGCACCAAAGGGTATCGATAACGGCGATTGGGGTGAGCCAACGTAGTGAATGTAGGCCGGACCCAGCGCAGCGCAGTTCCGGCATTTTCCGAAGTGTTTCGCCGCGTCATTGCCGGAGCTTCGTCGCAAGCTCCTTGATCCGGCCTACTCGAGATCGATGTCGATAGAGCCTTTGATGTTTGCGTTGCCAGAAAGGTAAGGCGTCAAGATCGTTTATTCGTAGTCTCGAACCCGACGAATCACCGAGTTGCCTAGCGCTTCGCTAACACTTTCGATCGTGACGCGGTCGAACACTTGTTGAAAGAAGCCTGTAACGATCATGCGGATCGCTTCTTTACGAGTAAATCCGCGACACATTGCGTAAAAGATCAATTCATCGTCCACCCGACCAGTCGTCGAACCATGCGTGCAACGAACGTCGTCCGCTTCAATTTCGAGACCTGGAATCGCATCCGCTCGAGAATCGTTCGACAACAGCAAGTTGTCGTTACGTTGGTAGCCGTCTGTTTTTTGTGCGCCCGGATCGACTTTGATCATGCCGCGCCAAACGGTGCGAGACTTGTCTTGTAACGCGGCCTTATACAGAAAATCACTGCGGCAATCACCGGCTACGTGATGTTGCAGCGTGTGGTAAGACAAATGTTGTTTGCCTTCGGTGAACATGACGCCGTTGACTTGGCTCTGAGCACCTACACCCGTAAGTGCAACGTGCTGGTTGATCTTCGACAGACGGCTGCCAAGTGCTCCCACAGTCCACTGAAGAGAAGCGTCGCGAGCGACGATTCCTTTCTGATGGCCGAAGTGCCAGACACCCTTGCCCCAGTCTTGGAGACTGACGAATCGCAGATGTGAGTTCTCTTTTTGAATTAGTTCAGTAGCACCACAGAATAGTCCCGTGTCGTCGTCTTCGGGACTTGCCCATTCGCTGAGCAAAGTTGCTTCGGCATTCTCTTCCAAAACAATGAGCGTGTGACCTAAATCGACTCCACCACCAGTGATTGTTCCCAACACGTGCAGAGGTTCGTCGACGGCTACACCACGAGGCACGTAGAGAAAAACACCACTCGTCCAGCACGATGCGTGCAGCGAGGAGAATTTGTCGAAGTGCGGATCAACAGCCGTATTCAGGTACTGCTTGAGCAATTCACCGTGCTCGCGGGCTGCTTCTTCTAGCGTGCAAAAGATCACGCCTTTATCAGCCCACTTTTGAGCGAGTTGGATACCTGTGGAAACTCCGTTGACGGACCCACCCGAACCGCCGAGTCCGACACCTTGGTCGAGCAATGCCGTTGCTGCTTGTCCACTGCCGTCGGTCGGAATACCGAACTTATCAAGCTTGAACAAACGAATGTCCGTTCGCATCCACTCTTCCTCTTTTTGATGAGGAAGGTCCTGCTCGCAAAACGTTTTCCAAGCAGCTTGCCGCTGTTCAGTTAGCCAGGTTGGCTCGTCACGTGACGCGAGGAGTTGATCGAACGCTTCTTGTGTGAAGCCGGTTGTTGAGAGAGTTTGAGTCATTTTTCTGAGGCGCTAGTTGCGAGATACTAGTTGCAAAGCCGCTAGGCGAGGAGGTTTCGAATCCGTTGTTGCGAACGAGCTGCCGCCTGATACCGTGGGATCAAAATCGCACAATTAGGATTAGCAACTCGCCACTGTTAACCGACGGAACCTTCCATCTGTAATTGAATGAGTCGATTGAGCTCGACCGCGTACTCCATCGGCAGCTCTTTGACGAGTGGCTCGATGAAACCGTTGACGATCATCGTGCTGGCTTCGGCTTCGCTAAGTCCACGGCTCATGAGATAGAAAAGTTGCTCTTCGCCGATCCGAGAAACACTGGCCTCGTGACCAATCGAAACATCCTGCTCCGCGATCTCGATGTATGGGAACGTATCGCTTTGGCTTTCGGGATCCAGAATAAGCGCGTCGCAGACAACGTTGCACTTTGCATTCTTTGCTCCACTTTCAACTTTGACTAAGCCGCGATAACTACTTCGACCACCGTCTTTCGAAATCGACTTCGAAATAATTTGGCCAGTGGTATTGGGAGCACAGTGAACTAATTTCGCGCCAGCGTCTTGGTGTTGGCCTTTCGACGAAAACGCGATCGAGAGAATCTCTCCGCGAGCACCCGGTTCCATCATATAGACGGCGGGATACTTCATTGTGAGGTGGCTTCCGAGGTTACCATCGACCCACTCCATGGTGGCATCTTCGTAGGCCATCGCACGCTTGGTCACGAGGTTGTAGATGTTGTTCGCCCAGTTTTGAATCGTGCTGTAACGGCAACGACCGCCCTTTTTCACGACTACCTCAACAACTGCCGAGTGAAGACTCTCCGTTGTGTACATCGGAGCCGTACAACCTTCGACGTAGTGAATCTTTGCACCTTCGTCGACGATGATTAGTGTCCGTTCGAACTGCCCCATTTGCTCGGCGTTGATTCGGAAGTAAGCCTGCAATGGAAAGGAGATCTCAACACCAGGTGGAACGTAGATGAACGAACCGCCCGACCAAACAGCCGAGTTCAATGCAGCGAACTTGTTATCTTCCGAAGGAATGATCTTGCCAAAGTATTCGCGAAGCAATTCGGGATGCTCACGAACCGCGGTGTCCGTGTCGGTGAAGATCACACCTTTGTCTGCGAGATCTTTTTCCAGCGAGCCGTAAACCACTTCGCTTTCGAACTGAGCTTTCACGCCCGATAGAAACTTGCGTTCGGCTTCGGGAATACCCAGTTTCTCAAATGTATCTTTGATCTCTTCTGGTACATCATCCCAAGTACGACCTTGCTGGTCCGTGGGCTTGAGGTAATAGAAGATGTCCTGGAAATCGAGATCGATGTCGCCGCCCCAGGTTGGCATCGGCTTCGACTCGAAGATTTCGAGAGCGTGCAGGCGAAACTCCCGCATCCAATCGGGCTCTTCCTTGATATCCGAAATCTGATTGACGATCTCCGCATCGATACCTTTGCGTGCTTTGAATACGCCTTTGGTTTCGGTGCGGAAGTTGTACTTTTCAACTTCGCCGATTTCTTCTTTTGTTTGTGCTGAAAGATCAGTTGACATTTTGGTTCTCGACTTTGGTAGTGGAGGCTTCAAGGCCGCCGCAAATCCATGATGGTGTGCTTTAGCTAAGCAGCTACTAACCAACCGGTTCTTCTTCTGTAATCATCGCTTGGTTGTCGGCTTCCGCATCAGGGTAAGCCTTGCGAATGCGATCGTAACCTTGCGTGTGCAACTCTTCCGCGAGTTCCACACCACCGGTTTCAACAATACGTCCGCCAAGCATGACGTGCGTTTTGTCGGGCCGGTTTCGCTCGAGCAATTTGTCGTGGTGCGTGATGATCAGCAGACCGATCTCATCGCCACCGATCTCGCTGATACTCTCGCTTGCCAACCGTACGGCATCAGCGTCGAGTCCACTGTCGGTCTCATCGAGCACAGCGAACTTCGGCTGCAACATCGCAAGTTGAAGAATCTCAGCCCGCTTCATTTCACCGCCCGAGAAACCGTCGTTTACGTAGCGACGTGCGAATTCAGGATCGATTCGCAAGTCTGACATCTTCTGTTTGACTTCCTTACGAAACTCACGCATGGGAATCAGTTCTTCGCCTTCTTTGCGATCGGGATTACGAACGTTCGTTGTCGCATGCCGCAGGAAGTCTGCGAGCTTCACACCGGGAATTGCTACAGGTCGTTGGAAGGCAAGGAACAGCCCTGCGCGACAGCGCTCGTCCGGTTCCATCTCCAAGATATTTTCGCCGTTAAGTTCTATCGACCCGCTGGTGACCTCGTAGGTCGGGTGGCCCATAATCGCGAGGCCCAGCGTACTTTTCCCCGAGCCATTGGGGCCCATCAGAGCATGGGTTTCGCCACGTTTGATTTCCAGGTTCACACCTTTGAGAATTGGCTTATCACCAACGTTCACGTGCAGGTCTTTGATTACAAGTGTATCTGTCATTTGAATCGTGGTGGCTTCTCGCCGCCAATTCCGCGTTATCGTAATGTTGTATTGGTTTCTTGCATGTTCAGTAGCGACTGAACACGATCGCTACTTCGAAATCTTTTGATGATCGAAAAGTGGATCTTGATCCGCTGGTGCTTCGACGTAACCGCTGTGATGCGGGACGGGTAGCTCATCCGCAATCTTATGCCCGACTTCGCCGTTGGCCACCTTTGCGATTCGATGACCTTTGATCTTGTCTTGGATTCGCATCAGTCCTTCGAGCAAAGCTTCCGGACGTGGTGGACAACCAGGTACGTAAACATCAACGGGAACAACGAGGTCGACACCCTTGACGACGTGATATCCCCACTTGAAGTAAGGACCACCGCCAACAGTACAAGCTCCCATCGCGATCACAAATTTTGGATCGGGCATCAAGTTGTAGAGTCGCCGAACACGGCTCGCCATTTTGTACGTCACGGTTCCCGCGACGATCATCAGGTCAGCTTGGCGAGGCGTTGCGCGGAATGCACCGGCACCAAAGCGGTCCATGTCGTATCGACTGGCACCGGCGGCCATCATCTCGATCGCACAACAAGCTAAACCGAACGTCATCGGCCAGATGCTCGATTGACGAGCCCAGTTGATCGCCTGCTCCACCGTCGTGGTGATAACGTTTTCTTCGAAGCGTCCTTCGATCCAAGGTTGGGTAGGTGGTTGAGTCATTTCAATCCTGTATTTGCTTGCGGTTATGCCCGCTGTTTGCAACGGCAAATGCCGTCACTACGTTAATTCAAAAGTACAACACGTGCCGCCATCGAGCCGGCACTCCGAGAGGTGCAGCTTTTCACCGACCATCTCTGAAAACAACATTTTTTCCATCGCACAGATGCTGCGATCTTGTTCTGCCAGATCAGGATACGGGCAACAACGCGCCGTTAAAACGGGTAGCTCGCCGTTTGTGCCAACCGACATCGGAATTCTTCGTTCACCGAACAAATCCACAACCGACTGCATCCTTTGCTGAGTCGACTTTCCCGACACATCGTAGGATTTCGCCATGCGGCTCGCGATTCGCTGCATGAGGCCGCGACGCACATCGGCATCTGGAATCATTCGAATCTCTTTCCACAATGCCATCGCCAAATCAGCAAAGTTTCCGCCAATCTCGCGTCTCCCCTTCGCCGTCAAGGAATACCGATGGCTGGGCCGTCCTCGACCTTCGCCCGCAGCTTTTCGCGTGACAAGATCCGCATCCATCAACCGCGTCAATCTCTGGCGAACCGCCGTCGCCGTGACGTGCAGTCGATCGGCCAACGCAGCGATGGTCATTTCACCATGCTCTCGCAGCAACTCAGCAACGGCAGAATCGATTGGTAGGATGTTTGACATGTGTAACGCAGATCTTGGGGACACAAACCACAGTTATCATAGGGGTTAAGTCCTTTTTGACAACCGTGGGTTTGAATATTAACCGAAGTATCCCACGCGACGTAACCGATTGACTTGTCAGGAGTTATCGTTTACACCGCCTTCTTGGAGCCTTTGCATATAAAAACACGAGTAACATCTGACTGTTTTCATCGCTTCCACACCCAATAGGTGTAGGAAACGAGGCTGTTTCTCTTCCTGCCAAAACCGACTCAATGAGGCCGTCGTGATGTATCGCAGATTCCGCATTTCCGTTTGCACGCTTCTATTCACGACGCTGCTAGGACTGGGTAGCACCTTCGGACAAGACACCGAAACAACGGAATCGGCCCCCAACGAATCGACAAAAATATCAGAGCGCGTGGACGAGGCCTTCGGACAGATCAACGGCGTACTGGCAAGCTTACTTTTTTTCGAAGTGCCGCTTCAAAAAGTAACAACAGATGAGGCACCAGATGGAAAATGGCTGGGCATCCCATTCATTGTTGCATTGCTTGGCGCCGGTGGTGTGTTTTTCACATTGCGATACGCGTTCGTAAACATACGGCTGTTCTTCCATGCCGTTCAAGTCGTGATGGGTAAATTCGATTCACCGGATCACGAGGGCGAGATATCTCACTTCCAAGCTTTGACCTCTGCGCTTTCAGCAACGGTAGGACTCGGCAACATCGCTGGCGTTGCGGCAGCCGTCGCATTGGGTGGTCCGGGAGCCGTATTTTGGATGTGGATCCTGGCATTCTTAGGCATGAGCATGAAGTTCTCATCGTGCACGTTCGCTCAACTCTACCGACGTTTCGACGCGTCGGGAAAAACGCTAGGCGGCCCGATGGTTTATTTAGAAGAAGGACTCAAACCCATCATTGGTTGGCCAATCGCAAAAGCATTTGGTGTTTTCTACGCCGTGCTCTGTGTTTTGGCATCGTTCGGCGGAGGCAATCTCTTCCAAGGCAATCAAACAGCAGACGCACTGTTTCGTACGTTCGAAATCGAGCGTACGGATTTTGGAAACGCAGCAATTGGGATCACGCTGGCCATACTCGCTGGTATCGTCATTATCGGTGGCATAAAGCGTATCGGCGAAGTCACCAGCAAAATCGTTCCCGCAATGTGTGCGTTCTACGTTGCCGTTTGTTTGTTCACGATTCTCACGAATTTCGGGCAAGCGGGTGCGCTTTTCCAATCGATCTTCACGGAGGCATTCTCCGGAGCGTCACTCGGTGGTGCGGCGGCGGGCGGAATCATTATGGTCTTCGCGAACGGAGCACAACGTGCCGTGTTTAGCAACGAGGCTGGTGTTGGATCGGCATCCATTGCCCACTCGGCGGCGAAAACAGATGAACCCATTCGCGAGGGACTCGTTGCGATGATTGGCCCCTTCATCGACACGATTGTGATTTGCACAATGACCGCGTTGACACTGCTGATCACGGACGTGTTCGGCGGAGTTTACGGCGTCAAAGTCGACGGGGCAGCCAAAACGATCGAAGCCTTTTCGACCGTACACCCTGTGCTGAAATACGCATTGTGTTTAGCGATCTTTGTATTCGCGTACTCGACGATCATCTCATGGAGCTACTACGGAGACCGAGCGGTCGAGTATCTCTTTGGACCAGCAAGCGTTTGGCCCTATCGAATCATCTTCGTAATCTTGGTCGCGATGGGTCCGTTCTTCAGCCTCAAAAACGTCTTGGATTTTTCAGACATTTCGCTGCTTAGCATGGCCTTCCCGAACGTCATCGGGATGGTGATTCTCTCGAGCGTTGTAGCCAAACGATTGGGCGACTACACGCAAAGACTCAAGAGCGGTGAGTTCAAGCCAACGAAGTAGTAGGTTCGTTAGCTTATTCGTCGCCACCACCTGCGTCGCCACCACCTGCGTCACCACCTCCTGCGTCACCACCTCCTGCGTCACCACCTCCTTCTTCCTTGCCTCCTTCTTCCTTGCCTCCTTCTTCCTTGCCTCCACTCTTTTCTTCACCGTCTTTGGCTCCGTCCATAGCGTCTTTCGCTGCGTCTTTCGCTGCATCTCCGGCTGCGTCGCCTCCACCTGCGTCGCCTCCACCTGCGTCGCCTCCACCTGCGTC
>CAYNJG010000251.1:0-10594 GCA_964397295.1 uncultured Pirellulaceae bacterium | reverse complement strand
GACCGGACCGCTGTTTCGCAATCAACCGGCGGTTTAATATTCAAACGCAGATTCGGTGATGGTAAATTGAATTCGATTGATCGTCGATTCAGTACTTACTGAAAACTTCTCCACCTATATGTAAGACACCTAAGTATGAAGAACTTGTTCGCCACAACGGGCCTGTTGGTCGTCGTCTTCGGCACGTTCCTTTGCCTTCAGCCTACCGCACCCGCCGTAGCACAGGATGGAGCGCCCGATGTCATCACTACGCTGACAGACAAAGAAGTACAGAAGCGCGATCGGTTGCGGCCGAAGTACCTGCAGCCGATGTCAGTCGAGGGAAAGGCCGCCACAACGTCTCTACCAATCGAGCCTGAGCAAGGCGAGACGATCGTGTTCATCGGGAACTCACTCGCAGAACGCATGGAGCATCACAACTTCTTCGAAGCGTCTTTACAGAAAACATTTGCCGCGAAAGAAATCACGTTTCGCAACATGGGATTCCCCGGCCACACCCCGGCCTTTCGTCCGGAGGCTGGTTCGGAAGATCCGTGGGCGTTCCCCGGCGCTGCCGATTTCCATCCCGAGTTAAAAACGCACCTGGGTATCGGGCATTACCCTTCGCCCGACGAGTGGTTAACGACGATCAAAGCCAATACGATCGTCGCTTTTTTCGGATTCAACGAATCTTATGATGGTGCGGAAGGTCTTGCGAACTTCAAAAACGAATTACGAGCCTTCGTCGACCACACTCTCTCACACTCTTATGTTCGCAAAGAGGGCAAAACACCACGCCTAGTTCTCGCAACGCCAATCGCGATGGAGCAGCACGGTGACTACCTCTTACCCGACGCAAAAGAACGCAATTCTTTGCTCAAGATGTATACGGCAGCCATCGGTGAAGTTGCCAAAGAGAAGAGCGTTGGCTTTGTTGACCT
Source organism: uncultured Pirellulaceae bacterium (assembly GCA_964397295.1). Taxonomy (GTDB): domain Bacteria; phylum Planctomycetota; class Planctomycetia; order Pirellulales; family Pirellulaceae; genus CAYNJG01. The sequence continues at coordinate 9,674 of CAYNJG010000251.1, read as the reverse complement.
CTTCACGCCCACCGAAAAGTGGTTCCGCGAAGCTGACAAACCGCTTACCGTCAACGGCGTTCACCTTTCATCTGCAGGGTACGAGAAACTAGCGCCCGTTCTGATGCAAGCATTGTTCGGCAAGGGCGAAGCTGCTCCCGATCAAAACAGTTTGCTGCGAAAAGCACTCGCCGACAAAGCTTGGTTTTGGCGCAATGACTACCGCATGCTTAATGGCGTGCATGCATATGGCCGGCGTTGGGCTCCCTACGGAAACTTCAATTACCCAGAAGAGATTGAAAAGATTCGTCAAATGACGGTCCTTCGCGATCGAAACATCTGGGCAATCGCACAAGGCAAGTCGAAGACGTTGAAGGTCGACGACTCGGTCACGCGTCCACTTTCGGCGGTCACAACGAACTACAAAATTAGCGAAAAGAACGGAACAACGGACTTCCTCACAACTGAAAAAGAGGTCTTTGAAAAGTTCACATTGCCCGAGGGCTACAAAGTATCGCTTTTCGCATCCGAGCAGCAGTTTCCGAATCTCGGCAACCCGGCACAGATGAGCTTCGACAACAAAGGCCGACTCTGGGTTTCAACGCTACCCAGCTATCCGCACTACAAGCCTGGTGATCCGAAGCCGAACGACATGCTTCTGATCTACGAAGACACCGATGGCGATGGCCGAGCCGACAAAGAAACGGTCTTCGCGCAAGGCCTTCACATGCCGATCGGTTTCGAGTTGGCTCCCGAAGGCGTATACCTATCGCAAGAACCATTTTTGTTGTTGCTAAAGGACACGGACGGTGATAACCAAGCAGACGTCACGGAATACCTCCTAGATGGATTCGACCCACACGATACACACCACGCAATCTCCGCGTTCGACGTCGATCACGGAAATGGCATCTTCATGTGCGAAGGCCGCTTCTTGCATTCACAAGTCGAGACTCCTTGGGGGCCACAACGAATGACTGACGGCGGCACGTGGCGATTCGACCCGGCTTCGTGGAAAGTCGAACGCGTAATGCAGACGGACGTCAACAATCCATGGGGTGTAACTCACGATGAGTACGGCCAAACGATCGTCAATGATGCTTCAGGTGGAGATCACCTGTGGATGCTGGGATACTCCATCAAAGTTCCACACGGTGCCGAGATCCCCAAGGTCGGCAAATTCAACTACGAGCATCACGTACGCCCGACTTCCGGTTCAGAGTTCATCGTTTCCAGTCACTTCCCCGACGAAGTGCAAGGTGACTACATCTATACGAACTCGATCGGTTTCCTTGGTATCAAACAGCTAGACACCATGGAAGACGGCCCTGAATTGAAGGGGAAGTTCCGTCAAAACCTAATTCAGTCGTCCGATGGCAACTTCCGACCCTGCGATCTTGAAATCGCTCCTGATGGAAGCCTTTATTTCGTAGACTGGCACAACACGCTGATTGGACACATGCAGCACAGTGCCCGAGACCCGTTACGGAATTCTCAATACGGTCGTATCTATCGAATCACTTACCCCAAACGACCGCTCGTAAAAGCGCCGAAAATTGCGGGAGCATCCATCAGTCAACTGTTTGAAAACACGAAGCTGCCGGAGATGAATGCTCGTAAATGGTCCCAGCGCGAATTACGAGGCCGAAAGAAATCTGAAGTGATCGCGGCCGCACACAAATTTGCAGATGAAAACGCAAGCGAAGATCGACTGTTGCTGGAAGCGCTCTGGGCTACCTGGGGACAGCAAGAGCCATCGCTAGATCTCATCAATCGTTGCATGAGCACGAAAGACCATCGTGTTCGCGCGGCGGCCGTGCGTGTTGTTCGCCACAGCCTTCACCTACTGAACAATCCCGAAACGTTGCTCATGAAAGCCGCGGCTGATGAACATCCCCGCGTTCGCCTAGAAGCGTTGTCCGCCGGATCTTGGCTGGGTGGTGAATTGGGAGCTGAAATATTGTTGACGGTTGCGTCGCAAGACACCGACAAATGGGTGCGAAACGCACTCAACAGTGCCATGTTGCTTTTGAAGCCACAGGTCGAAGATCTACTGACCAGCAAAATTGATCCGGACGATCTATCCATTGATCACGAATTGCTGCTCGCTGGCAAACTCGAGGGTGCAGCAAAGCCAAAGGATTACAAAACCAAATCTAAGAAGTTCAAGAACCGTAATTTTTCTCGAGCCTATGCACAGGGCGAGCGAGTCTTCTATGAAGAAGGTTCGTGCTTCACCTGCCATCGTGATCATGGCGAGGGCATCGTGCGCATTTACCCACCGTTAGTTGGCAGTGAGTGGGTCACTGGCGACGTCGACCGATTGACGAAACTCACGCTGCATGGAATCTGGGGAAAGATCCGCGTCCGAGGCGAAATCTTCCAACCCGCGAAGGGCGTGCCTCCGATGACGGCTATCGGAAACTTCTTCACCGACGCCGAAGTTGCAGCCGTACTGACCTACGTGCGAAACAGCTGGGGCAACGATGCATCGCAAGTCATGCCGGAAGACGTAAAACGTATTCGCGAAGAAACGAAGTCTCGCGTCAAGTTTTATGACCCTGAAGAACTACTGGAAATGCATCCCTTCCCCGAAGGCAGCCGTCCTCCGATGATCGAGGACAAAATGAATACCGAACTAGAGCAGGCACTCTTAGCCGAGCCTCTCGCCGATCTCGTTAGCGCCGCACAAAAAGACGGCAACGCTAAAAATGGTGCAAAAGTGTTCTACGGAAAGCGAACCGCCTGTGCTAGTTGTCACGATGTTAGAAACGGCTATCAGATGGGTCCCAAACTAACAGCAGCACGCGAGCAAACGACACCTGAGTTCTTAGTCGAATCGATCCTGAAACCATCCGCTTCAATCTTGAAGGGTTACCAAACCGTCAACGTCGTCAACGACGAGGGCGAACTACTGACAGGCTTCCTGGTCGCGCAGACAGACGAAGCAATCACGATCAGTATTGCCGCAGACGGCGGCAAACCAAGGACGATTCCGATGGATGAGGTCGAAGACGTGACTCCCATGGAGCTATCATCGATGCCCAACGGCCTCGCAAGTTTGTGCGAAGACCGCCAAGCGTTCCTTGACCTGGTCAAGTTTGTCACGGAGATCAACCAAGGCGGGCCAAAACGTTTGCGGCAGATTAAGCGGCAAGCAAAGATCAAGTAAGGGGACTCCGCTTTCAGACACGGAGCCAATCCGATTGAAACCAGATTCACACGATCGCCACATAAAGACACCGTTTCGATTTAGCATTCGAGCACTTCTTTTGGTGACGACACTATTGACGATTGGCCCGTGCTTATTCATACGTTCCGTTCGACAGCAACAGAGAGCAGTTGCTACTATCCGAATGCATCACGGACATGCGTTGTACGACTTCCAAGGTAGTTGGGGCGATGGCCAATCAAATGTTCCGAAGTGGCTTTTGCAATTCCTGAGCGTAGACACTTTCCATCGTGTCACCGATGTCCGCCTCACTCACAAAACGAAGCATATGCCGGAGACTTGGACTGCGCTGGCTTCGCTACCTCATCTACGCCAACTCTATTCGGATAACACAACCATCCAAAGCGAGTCGTTCAGAAAGGTACGAGCACTCAAAAAGCTTGAATCTATTTGGATTTCCAATGTCGTGTTCGATGACGCCTCAATTCAGTCCTTGGCATCGCTTCAGGAGCTCCGCATTGTTGTCATCCACCAAGGAAAGCTCACCGATTCTTCGCTGGAGGTGTTTGCGCGGCTGCCAAACCTGACCGCCCTTTCATTAGAAGGCAGCTTTTCAAATGAAGGACTGGTGACTATTTCTGAAGCTTCCAATCTTGCCGAACTCTCCCTTTTTGGTGACGGCTCCACGATCGACGATGACGGAATTCAACATTTAGCAAAGTTAAGAAAACTCAGATCAATCAGTCTGGACAACTCGAAGATCACGGGAGACGGTCTCCGTCAATTTGCGTCGCTGAAAAGCTTAAGAAAGCTCTCGGTCGGCAAAACCAACGTGACTTGGGACGACATTGAGTTTTTCAAAAAGGACCTACGGCCCGATGTGGGCGTCCATGGCGTATATAGAACGAACCGAACCCAAATCAATTCGACTGAGTGACGCCGCAATTAATCTGTCTCAAGCAACTTGCTATCGACCAGCCATTCACAAAAACGCTCAGGCCAATGCCCAGCCGCAGTCTTCGCTCCAGGTCGATAACCAAAACCGTGCCCAGCGTTCGAGTACACGTGCATTTCGCACGGAACTTCTGCTTCTTTGTACATCAGGTAAACCTTGGCCATTCCGATTGAGATGTCAGGTCGGTCGTTGTAGCCGTATGCGATAAATGCTGGCGGCATACCTTTCTCTACCGTGAACGTATTCGACTTGCCGGGATAGATCAGGCCCTGAAAATCCGGGCGGCTACTCATCCGTTCGATGGGATCCGTTGCCTTAGAGTCACCACCATCCGATTCCATTGCCGAATACGCAGCCAACTCCCCGCCCGCCGAAAAACCAAGAATGCCAACTCGGTCTGGGTTGATCTTCCATTCGTTGGCTCGATGACGAATCGTTCGAAGCGCACGACGCGCATCGTCCATCGCGTGGCCTTTCAACGTGTACTTCGAGCCCTCTTCGCGATAGAGACGATATCGCAAAACAAACGCGGCGATTCCACGCTCGGCAAACCAAACAGCCAAGGAGTCTCCTTCATGCCCGAGGCACAGCTTCGAATGCCCGCCGCCCGGTGCAATAAGAATTGCTGTGCCCGTAGATTTCCCTTCGGCAGGCAGGTAAGGAGTGATCGACGGATGGTGAATATTGCTGACATTCGTACCGTCAACTTTTTCCGGCTCATGCATTCGCTCTTTCGAGTCAGCGGCACCCTCGATCCAAAGCGGCAACTTCGCCGGAGTCGCAGCAAAAGACTCCACGGCGAAAGCGGAACACAGCACCCCAATAACGATAGATTTCAAAAGGCCCATTTGCACGTTTTCTACTCCCGTGTTTCTAGTCTGTGAATGCACAGTTTTAGCGTCGATTGCTTGACAAAGGAAAGTCAGGCCGCCGCTCGCTTCTTCTTTCGTGGCGGTGGCTGTCGCTTGCCCCACTTCGCTTTGCGATCTTTCTCGTGGAGCGTGCGTTTCGCATCGGCGTAGGTACCTGGATTCTCGGGTGAGTGCGAAGCACTGGCCAACTCTTTCAACTTTGACACGACGTCCGGGTTTTGATCGGCGACGTTTTTCGCTTCGCTGATATCGCTGGACAAATCATAGAGTTCCCATTTGCGATTCTTCTTGAATTGAATCGCTTTCCACTTCCCCATTCTCACGGCAGTCTGCGCATTGAACTCCCAGTAAAGAAACTCGTGCTGCTCTTGTTTTCGCCCAACCGTCTCTTCGCCAAGAATTTCGGGCAAGATCGAAAGACCATCAAGATCTGCAGGAGCTTCAGCCTTGGTTAACTCGGCAAGCGTTGGAAATACGTCCGGCTGATACCAGATCAGATCACTTTCTCGACCAGCCTCGATCTTGCCAGGCCAACGCACGACAGAGGGAATACGTAGACCGCCTTCGTAAAGCTTCCCTTTACCGCCGCGAAATTCGACGCCCGTTTTTGGGTCGACGTTGGGACCGAAAAAGCCGCGAGGACGTTCTTTCGTTGCGAATCGATCTTGGCCACCGTTATCGCCGGCGAAGAACACAATCGTGTTTTGTTCTAACCCCAACTCTTTTAGGAGGTCAAGCACTTCGCCAACGTTACGATCTACCATGTGCACCATCGCGGCGTATCGCTTCGCTTCTTCTGGCCAATCTTTGTCCTTGAAAAGCTCCCATGAGGGATCGCTATCGGGAATGTCATACATACCATGCGGCGGCGTGATCGGCAGATAGCAGAAGAACGGTTTGCCTTTGTTGTCCCGAATAAAATCGAGGCCCTCACGCATGATCTGGTAGTGCGAGTAAGTTTCTCCACTTCGACCACCCGCGTTGCCGGCCAGCGGCACTTCTTCACTGTTGGCGATCAGATACGCAGGATAGAAGGAGTGAGCGTGAACTTGATCGTAATAACCAAAGAAGATATCGAAGCCATGTTTTTCTGGTACGCCCGTCGATCCGCGTCCACCCACGCCCCACTTGCCGAACCCACCGGTTGTGTACCCGTGTTCGTGTAGCATTGATGCGATTGTTGGCTCGTTGGCGCGAAGCGGCGTTCCTCCGTCATTGCGGCGAACGGACGCGTGCCCTGCGTGCTTGCCGGTCATTAAATTGCAACGCAACGGTGCACAAACGGGGGCTCCAGCGAGTGCATTGGTGAATCGCAATCCTTCGCGCGCCATCTGGTCGATCCGAGGTGTCAGCAATTGCTTGTGCCCCATGTACCCAACTTCGTAGTAGGCGAGTTCGTCCGACATGATGTAGACAATGTTGGGTTTCGCTCCGAACAAATCGACGACCAGAAAAAACAAAACCACGAACGACAATAGACACCGCAACATCGCAACTCCTTTGTAGGCAAACTCTCGTTTGGCGCACGAAACAAACTTGCCAAAACGGAGTCACTATCGTCTCGCATCGCGGCTTACATTGCAACGAGAAAGCCTGATCTGTAGATCGCAAAGAAGAAGCGAGTTGAACTACGTGCGGGATCGACGGCTCACGATAGAACGCGAGATGCTCGAAATAGCGGCGGTGAAGAACCAAGGACCTCGAGAATTGCGATACCAACTTCGCAAATAAGCAAGCGAGGGCTTCTCAACCCACACGTGGAAGGCGTAGGCGACACAAAGACTGATCATCAGCGGCACGAACAACAGCACCCAGACCGGAGCGCCCAGTGGTACAAACGCCTGGATAAAAATGACACCGATGGCTCCGTGTACCAAATACAGCGGATAAGAAATGTCACCGAGGAACTTCATCGGTCGGTTGACTGTCCATCGCAGCAGATCGGCGTTGAACAAGTAAAACAACACAACGAAAGAACTCACGACCATCGCTGCTTCGGCGCCTTCTGCCCAGTACTGCATCGGAATTGCAGCCCATATCATCGCGTGTCGCGGAAGCGAATGACCGTGCTGCCGAATTCGAAAGAACATAATGCCAGCGACGAAAAGTCCACCGAAATCAATGTTCAATGGAACCGCCAACACGCCCGGCAACCCGACGATCGTGTCGACCAGCCGGAAACCAATGGTCGCCAGTAACCAAACAAATGAGAAGCGTTCGATGGACTTCTGCTTGCCGATCAGTAACAGCCCAAAAATGAGTGCATAAAACTTGAGCTCCACACCCAACGTCCAATAAGAAAACTCGATGTGCCGAATACCGATCCATTGCTGGCACATTGACAGATTGCCGAGCACTTCTTTGAAACCGATTTCGTAGTGCGGAAAGTATGGTGAGCAAAAGTAAATCAGCGACGCCGACAACAACAAACCGAACCAATAAACGGGATACAACCGGGAAACGCGAGAAAACGCAAAATCCGCCGGACGCTTGCAGCGATCTAGCGTCATGCAAATCACGAAACCGCTGATGATGAAGAATAAATGAGCGCCATAGCGTCCGCCATGAAACTCAAAGCTCATCGCACCCAGCTCAAAGCACTCGCTGGTGTAGTGACACGCAACGACAGCCAATGCGGCCAAACCTCGCAAAACGTCGATTTCCAGCAACCTAACCCGTGGCTTTTGCTCCACATCCAACTGGTTTGAGTCACTATTCATACGTTAGTCGTGCCAATGTTTCTTTTACAAGATCCTGATGTAGATCTTTGCAATCGCTATGCCGAAAAAGCTGATCTTTCGGTGTTTGGTGGTATTCGTGACAATGGCACGATTGGAGGTTTCTACCGCCAAAAGGTTCCTGCAAGGCTGCGAGGACCCACGAAACGTGAAGGAATCGACGTGTCACAGCAAATCCGAGATCAAATCATCTTGCTCGCCCTAGCTGCGTTGGTCTTCTTCGCCAACCTGGGAGAAGCTCCACTTTGGGACCGCGATGAACCTCGCAACGCCGGCTGTACGGCTGAGATGTTGCAAGCGGGCAATTGGACGGTGCCCGTTTTCAATGACGAACTGCGAACGCATAAACCAATCTTGCTCTACTGGTTGATGATGGCGTCGTACTCGCTCTTTGGTGTGTCAGAGTTTAGTGCGAGAGCGGTATCGGCGTGCGCCGGGCTGGGAACCGTCGTGCTGACTTACCGGATGGCGAAGAACTTGTTTCCGAACGGACGAGATGTGGCTTGTTGGTCTGGAGTTATATTGCTTTCAACAATCATGTTCGCGGTTGCATCCCGTGCCGCTACGCCTGACGCGTTGCTCATGTTTTGCAATACGCTGGCAATCTACTTCTTCGTCCGAGGGAGTTTTACTGCCTCAAAGACAGACAGAACCGTTGGTTCTGCAGCCGAGTTCATGCCGCGTGGCTTCAATCTGTATGCGATGTATGCCGCGATGGGCTTGGGCGTGTTGGCAAAAGGTCCCGTTGGCCTAGTCTTGCCAACCGCCGTCATCGGCATGTACCTACTGATCGTTGGCCTTCCGGCAATGGACGTGCCTCGAACACTTTTCGACCGCGTCATCCAAATACTACGCCCATTCGCACCGCTACATTTCCTCAAGACCTGCTGGCAAATGCGACCGCTAACAGCAATTCTCACAGCGACTGCCGTTGCGTTTCCTTGGTACGCTTGGGTTCATGTACAAACCGACGGAGTTTGGACAAGCGAGTTCTTCTGGACGCATAACGTTAGCCGTGCAAGTGCAACGATGGAGGGCCATTCGGGCCCGCCAATTCTGTTTTACGTCGGCGCAATATTGATTGGTTTTTTTCCGTGGTCCATTCTGAGCATCCCTACAGTGATCCACACCACGCGGTCGAAAAAATCCCCGTCGACTTCGCGAGCGATCGTATTCTTGCTGTGCTGGGTGTGCGTGTACGTTGGCATTTTTTCTGTCGCAAAGACGAAACTTCCCAGCTACGTAACTCCGTGCTATCCCGCTCTGGCGATTCTCGTCGGACATTTCATTTCACGGTGGAGTCTTGAAGGCGTTCCTCAATCCGGTTGGCTGAAGATTGGACTAGGACACTGGATCGCGATCGGCATAACTCTACTGATTGGGCTGCCGATCGCAGCAAATCATTTCTTGCCAGGAAGTGAGTGGCTGGGTGTCATCGGACTTGTCCCGCTATTGGGCGGCATTGTCTGTTGGCGACTACTCAGCAATCAGCCTCGGCATATAGCCATGGGTTTGGCTGTGACTGCCGTCGCTTTCGTTGCCACATTGGTAGCATTCGTGCCAGCAGAGATCGGTCGACATCGCAAAGACTCACAACTGTTTTCGGAAATTGGTCAACATGATGGCCCCGTAGTTGCGTTTGGCCATCTCGAACCCAGCTGGATTTTCTACGGCGGCAAACCGATTCGCGAATTCAAACACGACGAACAAGCCGAGCTGGATTTATTCTTAGCGGAGCACGTAAATGCGATGTTGATTACGTCAGATCGCATCGTTAAGCCACTGAGCGAAAAGTCGCCGCTTGTTAAATCGTTTCAGATTGTGCACGAGACCGAATATTTCTTGCGTGATCGCTCGCTATTGTTGCTGAAGTCCGAAGGCTCGCTCGGCCTGGCCGGACGGATGGGTCACAAGACTCGGTAATGCATCAGGCCGCCGGCATTGACGTGCGGTTTGAA